>CAITOC010000020.1 GCA_903893925.1 Candidatus Moraniibacteriota bacterium | reverse complement strand
GGTCGTGTTCGATATGGACGGGGTCATCGTCGATTCGGAACGGCTGCATCTTCTCGCGGATGCGGAAACGTTCGAACGACACGGCATCATGGTTCCGAAAGAAGCCTGGAACGATATTTTCGGAATGAAATCCGATGATGGTCTCCGTCTTATTCTGGATCGCTACGGTTCCGGGAAGGAGGATTCCCGGGCCTTGGCCCAGGAAAAGCGTGAGCGGTATTTCGAGCTCGCTCAGAAAGAATTGAATCTCGTTCCGGGAGTCAGGGAATTCATCGTTTCCTGTCGGAATCGGTCGCTTCTGACGGCAGTGGCGACATCGGGTCTCGGCTGGTATCAGCGTCCGTTTTTGGAACGTCTAGGCGTGGACACGCTCTTCGATATTATCGTGACGGGTGACGAAGTGAAAAACGGCAAGCCTCATCCGGAGCCGTATCTCCTGACCGCGTCCCGGCTCGGTTGCAATCCTGCGGAGTGTGTCGTCATCGAGGATGCGGATAATGGGATCCGTTCGGCCAAGGCGGCCGGGTGTATTGCGATTGGAATCACGACGTCTCTTCCACGCGAGACTCTCCTTGCTGCGGGCGCAGATTATGTCATCAACGGATTCGGGGAGTTGGTGTGATGGACGGAGTTCGCCACGGCATTCGCAGGGCGAATTCCGGAGAAGGCTTCCAAAAAATCAGTCTAAGGAAAACTGTATGCGTACCAATATCGTCCACGAAGGCGCTGATGAACTTACGTACGAGATCCGCGGCATTGTCCGGGTCGCGGAGCATCTGCGCGGACTCGGCGTCGACATCGTTTGGGAAAATATCGGCGACCCGATCGCGAAAGGCGAGGCTGTGCCGGCATGGATCAAGGATATCGTGGCTGATACGATGCGAGACGACGCATCGTTCGGGTATTCGCCGACGAAAGGTGTCGCTACCGCTCGTGCGTTCATCGCCGCGGAACGGTTGCGCGAGTCGAAGGTCACGCTTGATCCGGACGACATTTTGTTCTTCAACGGCCTAGGCGATGCGATCTCGAACGTGTATACGTATCTGCGTCACAGTGCGCGGGTGATCGGTCCCTGTCCGGCGTATCCGACGCACTCTTCGGCCGAGGCTGCCCATGCCGGCGCCCCGCACATCACCTATACGCTTGACTGTCTCAAAAATTGGTATCCGAATCTGGATGATATCCGCAACAAGGTGCGATACAACCCGTTGGTGGCGGGAATCCTGATCATCAATCCCGATAATCCGACCGGGATGGTCTATCCGAAACAGGTGCTCAAGGAGATCGTTTCCATAGCGAGGGAATATGGACTGTTCCTCGTTTCCGACGAGACATACGCCAGACTGTCCTATGGTCGTGAGAAGATGACCCCGCTCTACGAGGTGATCGGCGAGGACGTGCCGGCGATCGTGATGCGCGGATTGTCCAAGGAAGTGCCATGGCCCGGGTCGCGTTGCGGCTGGATCGAGGTGTACAACAAGGACAAGGATCCCGTTTTCGCCCGCTATGTCAAGACGCTCGTCGACGCGAAGATGCTTGAGGTGTGTTCGACGACCTTGCCGCAGTTGGCGCTGCCGTCCATCATCGGTGATCCGCGTTTCGCCACGCATATCCGTCATCGTGCCGAAGGGTATCGGAAGAAAGCCGACATCGCCCGAGCGGTTTTTTTCAAGCTTCCAAGCGTGATCGCCCCGTGTCCGGAAAGCTCATTTTATTATTCCGTGGTCTTCGAGGACGGGGTACTGAATGGCAAACAGACGCTGCCGATCGCCGATCCGGCGATTCGGGAATATATCGAACGGGAGGTCGAAGGCGTGTCGCCGGACAAGCGCTTCGTGCTCTATCTTATGGCCGCGACCGGCGTCTGTGTCGTACCGCTGTCCGGATTCAATACCGATCTGCCCGGATTCCGCATGACGCTTTTGGAACCGGACGAGAAGAAATTTTCGGAGACGGTCGGAAAGATCGCAAACGCGATACGGGAGTACATTACGTCCTGTTAACGGGTTAACGTGTTCACGAGTTGTCGAAGACGTAAAGTGAAAAGTCACAAGTCTATAAAGTCGAAGGCACGACCCGTGATCGGGATATCGCCGATAATTATCGTTTCAGACCTTGTAGTCAGTTGTGAGTTGTAAGTTGTTGGTTGCGGGTCGTTTATGCCAAACGAGAAAAAGACAATCGAGGTGGATGGTCGGATACTGACCTATGAGCTTTGCCGAAACGTGCGGGCGAAGCGGATTTCCATCCGTATCCATCCCGGGCCGGAAGAAGGCGGTCGGGTCGTGTTGACCGTGCCGAAGCGCGCCTCAATCCGACATGCCGAAGAGTTCCTGAAGACGCATTTTGTATGGGTCGCCGAACAGGCAAAGAAACTCGCCGGCAAGGAATCAATCCTCTCGCGGACGGGTACTCGTGAATATCGCCGTCGTCGGACAGAGGCGGAATCGTTCATCCGGGACAAAGTGACGAAGTGGAACGATCACTACGGTTTCCATCACGGCAGGATCTCGATACGT
The DNA here is from genome assembly GCA_903893925.1 of Candidatus Moraniibacteriota bacterium. GTDB lineage: Bacteria > Patescibacteriota > Minisyncoccia > Moranbacterales > UBA1568 > JAAXTX01. The sequence goes on along the minus strand of CAITOC010000020.1, from coordinate 8,072 downwards.
GATCAGAAGACCAGATGGGGGAGCTGTTCCAAGAAGGGCAATCTCTCGTTCAGTTGGAAGCTCCTCCTCTTGCCGGAACGTATGGCGGACTATGTCGTGGTGCACGAGCTCTGTCACTTGAAGGAATTCAACCATTCATCGCGGTTTTGGGCGCTTGTCGCGCAGACGATCCCGGATTGTCGTCATATTGCCAAGGAGCTCCGGAAGGGGTAGGATGACTTGAAATGAAAAACGCAAAGTGAAAAGTACATACAGTTGAAAGTCCGTAAAGTCTATAGAGTCAAAAGTCGGAAAAGCGCTATGGAAATCATCGAAAGAATACGACAATTCGTAGAAGATGAGTGTCGCAAGTCGACGAGCAAATACGGCTTCGGTCCTTATGATTCGCATTTTGTGCCGATGGTGAAATACGCCAAGAACTTGGCTGTCGAAATGGGTGCGGATGTGGAGATCGTCGAAATTGCGGGCTGGCTGCATGACATTGGTTCAATTATGGTGGGTAGAGAGGATCATCATGTGACAGGTGCGGAAATAGCCAGCAAAAAACTCAAGGAACTTGGTTATCCGGAAGACAGGATCGCTTTGGTTTCCGATTGTATATTGCACCATCGAGGGTCGCAAAAGATGGAATCAGAGACGTTGGAAGAACAGATAATCATCGAGGCCGATTCGATAAGCTGTTTTGATAACATCGTGGGAATATTTCGAGCGGCACTTGTGAATGAAAAGAAAAATGAAGAAGAGGCACGAATTTCCGTTTTGAATAAGATGACGAACAAATGGAATCAGCTGAGGTTTGAAAAATCGAAAGAACGTATACGGCCGAAATACGAGGCCGTACGGATATTGTTGGAACGATAAGATGTTGGATTGAAACGGATTTGTTACGCCTATGGACATATCACTCACGAAAGAACAATTCCGCGATCTCGTGTATCTGGCCGAACTGGGCCGGTTCATACGTGAGCGTTCGTCCGACGTACCGGATGCGGAACTCGATTCGTTGTGGCAAAACGCGATCGAGCCGTTGCTTGCGACGGCGAAGGCATCGGGTATGAAAGACATCATAGAGGAACACGACGGGAAAACCATTATCGCGAACGATATCCTCGCCGCGACCGACGAGGCGGTGGCCGACTATGACGACGAGACATTCTGGTTCGAACTCGAGAGTCGTCTTGGTGAGCGGGACTTCTATGCGTATGGGAACGATGCGGAGATCGAAGAATCCGAAAAGAGCGGGAAACTTCCGGACCGGGTCGAATGGTACTATCGGAAATACCGCAAAGAGTTCGATGAGAACGGCATCGACCGACTCGAAATCAGCGAGGAATTCTGACGCGCATTCAGAATAAGCTTCATTATCATGTTTGAAACGTTAATAATCGTATAAACGCGTATGTTGTTCGAAAAAATATGGCGGGGAAAGAAGATGACCGGCAGAAGTATCGTTCGACCGGAAAATGAGGATGTCGCTCAGACAAGCCCTGAGAACAAGTCTACTGAACTCAAGGAGGGAAGAGGCGAACCGTCAGATATTCTGAGACGGGAGCCTATCATCGACGGGGAGTCGAAAGACGTGAACTATACCTTGCCGGAGAAAATCGGTTTTCTTTCCACATGGAGTGATGAACTTTCGGGACTGGCAAAGAGTGTCGGGAATCTTTCTCCGGACCGGGTCATCAACACGTTGCGTGAGGAAGATGCCGAATTGCTGGTCGAATGGGATGAATCCGGAATGGTCAGTCCGGTATGGATCCGTACGACGGGTGAAGGTGAAACGGCAAAAAAAGAAGCGGTCACGGATATATTCGAAATCGCCGAGGCATTCCCGCTTGCCGTCCTGGAAACCGTTTTCGACCGCGCGAAGGACGCCCTGGAATATCAGAAAAAACGGGAAATATTCATGCAAAACGGCCCGCAACCTCCGAATGAGGAATCAGGCATCTAGGGATAATTGATCATGCGAAAAAGTTTGGTATCCACATGAAAGGAGAGCCTCTAATACGGAAGACTATTCTTTGTTTCCACCTTTCTCTGTGAGCGGGTGGGGTGAGGACTGACGGTTAAACCCGGTCTTTTTTCGGAGTAGCTCCTCCCACCCCTCAGCCACGCAGACGTGACAGCTCCCCTCGGTCAGGGGAGCAGGAAAAGAATGTACGATGAATGCAGTGGAGGTTTTGAGTACATAGTCCCTTTTTCCCGTATCTTATTTCTTGATTCCTGTGGCATTCCGGCGTACACTATCCGCGCTATGAAAACGCCGACCTTCGACGGAACAACGGGAGTGGATACCCTGAAAACGCTGCCGGAAACACCGGGAGTGTACTTTTTCCTGGGCGAGAATGGTGACATCCTCTATATCGGTAAGGCGACCTCGCTTCGCGATCGGGTGCGGAGCTATTTTTCACAGGACATCATGGCGACACGTGGGCCCAAGATCGTGCGGATGCTCGGTCTCGCACATTCAATCGCATGGAAAACGAGTGATTCGGTACTTGAGGCGCTCATCCTCGAGTCGGGGCTCATCAAGGGATATCAGCCACCCTATAATACGTTCGAAAAAGACGACAAGAGCTACAACCACGTCGTCGTAACCGATGAGGAATTCCCTCGGGTGCTCCTTGTGCGCGGGCGTGACCTGGCGGAAGGAAAATTTACCGCGCCGATCCGTTCGCTTTTCGGACCGTTCCCGAACGGGGGACAGCTCAAGGAAGCGCTCCGGATCGTGCGCAAGATATTTCCATTCCGGGACACGTGCGAGCCATGGAAACAACTGACCACTGACAACTTACAACTTAAAACGGGAAAAATCCCCCTTAATCCCCCTTTGCAAAAAAGGGTGACCTCGATTTTTCAGCGAGTGAAAGCTGAAGCTTTTCTCCCTTTGAAAAAGGGAGTACCGAGTCTTCGAGGGGAGGGATTTGAATTGCCAAAGCCGTGTTTCAACCGGCAGATAGGGTTGTGTCCCGGAGTGTGTACGGGAGAGATTTCCGCGCGGGAGTATGGCAAGACGATAAGACATATCGAACTGTTTTTCCAAGGGAAGAAGACGGACCTCGTTCGAAGATTGACGCGGGAGATGAAGACAGCCGCGGATCGGCTCGAGTTCGAGCGCGCCGACGAGACCAAGAAGACGATCTTCGCCCTCGGACATATCCACGACGTTTCCTTGTTGGTGGGAGACGCGGGGGAATCGGACGGGAGTGGTAGTGGTAGTGGCATCCGTATCGAGGCGTATGATGTCGCGCACCTCGGTGGGGCATCGTCCGTCGGCGTGATGACCGTATTCCGGGGAAATGTCGCCGATAGGGATTCGTATCGCAAGTTCCTGCTTCGTGGCGAACATACGGGGAACGATCTGACCGCGCTTGAAGAAATCTTGAGGCGGCGGACGAAGCATACCGAATGGTCGATGCCCGACATCGTCGTCGTAGACGGGAGTCTCTTGCAACACGGCGTGGCGGAACGTGTCTTCGGCAGTTTGGGCGATGCGTATGCGGGCGTGCGTATCGTCGGCGTCGTCAAGAACGCAAAGCACCAACCCGAGCGTCTCATCGGCGACGGCACGGCGATCGCGGACTATCGTCGTGCGATCCTGCTCGCCAATGCGGAAGCGCACCGTTTCGCCATCACCTATCATCGCAAACGGAGAGGGAAGGAATTTCTTAGTCCATAAAGCAGGCTAACAACTGATCATTGACCACTTATAACCGTAACGAAATATCGAAAGTATATAATATGGTAGCATTGGCCGGTGTCGGAAAAAGAGCGGGCGTGACGTGATGTGACAAAAGAAAATAAAAAAAACAAGCCCACATTGATATGAACTTGTTCGCATACCGGTTGACTGGTTACGCGTATTTTTTGACAATCATCCGGATTTCGTCGCCCCAGACCTCAGCCGTTCCCCAGTCGGATATATAGATAACGATAAGATACGGAAATATGACGACCCTTTCCACGTTCTCGATGTTCAGGAGTTTCCTCGCAAGAACATTGAAAAATCCCGGTTTGGAATCCCAATCGAACGATTCGTGCCCATGACGTAAGAGACGCTTGGAGAGATGTGCGTAGATGCGGTCTCGTTCATCATCGTCACCGGCGACATTGCAACCTTCCCAGTATTCGCATCGGACTTTGGGATATTTCCGTCCGATTGCGAGCGAACATGCGATATCGATCAGCGTCCCGACGTTCTTTCCGATGGAAGCGAAACTTTCGGAAAGCGGTTCTTTCGGATGCGTGATAATCTGTTTGACCTGCGGGAGAATATCGTCCCATGAGAACATCGAAGCCTTTCGTATCTCGATCTTCGGGAAAATAGCTTTCGTATCGTTTGGAGACCGATAGTCGATCTCCCAGATACCATCGATATGGAAGAGTCTTCTTACGATACCCGGCAGAGGCGAATCATCGCCCCGGTCCGAACCGCCGTCTATCTCGAAGTGGAAAGACTGGTCCGCGATTTGATCGTCGATATCGATATGAGCCGTATCCGCAAAGATAATGGCGTCGGTTTCAAAATGTTGACTGAGCAATATCTCTGGACCGGATTCCGGTTGCGGGTTTCCGAGAGCAATTTCGAGAACGGTTCCGACGGTGCCGAAGAGTCTCGAAAAGGCTTCTTCAAAGAATGATGTAGGCATTGCGCCTCCTTTCTCATACGGGATTTTCGGTTATTGGAAATGAACAGTGGCTTGAAGGTATAACGGAATTATCGGTATTGTCAATGGAACCGGTCCTGATTGTCAGCGAGTGCGAGGCGTTTTCGAAGTTCGCTTGGAAAATATATCGTACATAAGCCAAAAAAATCGCTAGTTTTCGATTTCGATGGTTTGACGTATTTTTGTGTATTATGGCCGAAGGAGTCGGGCTTCGATATCGGAGTCCGACTCCTAAATAAGGACCCGCTTCTCCACTTCCAATCGTCCGAAGGCTCAACCTTGGTTCCTTTCAGCCCGTAACTGTTTCCTCGGCGACGCTTTACATCCTTTGGAAAAGGATGTAGTATGGAAAACGACTTTTCCTCTTATACCTCAGCGCTATGGCGAAGACGAAGAAGCCGGTGATCGAGGTCCGTGGCGCCCGCGTGAACAATCTGAAGGACGTGAACGCGGACGTACCGCGGGATTCGTTCGTGGTGGTGACGGGACTTTCCGGATCAGGGAAGTCTTCGTTCGTTTTCGACACCGTCTATGCCGAGGCAAACCGTCGGTATATGGAGTCGCTGTCGTCATACGCGCGCAATTTCATGGAGGCGTTCGACAAACCGGACGTGGACGCCATCCGCAATCTTATCCCGGCCATATCGATCGATCAGCGGAGCGTGTCGCACAGCCCGCGCTCGACGGTCGGCACGATGACCGAGGTGTACGACTATCTCCGACTCCTCTTCGCGAAGGAAGGTGTCCCGCACTGTCCGAAGTGCGGTAAGGCGCTTTCGAAGAAGACACCGATGGAAATTCTCGAGACGATTCTTACCGCGCCGGATGGTACACCGATATTTTTTCTTGCGGAACCGGCTTCGTTCGCTGGGAAAAATGCCTCGCAGATATTCTCATTGGCGACCGAGCAGGGGTATCTCAGGATTCGGATCGACGGCGAGATCGTCTTGCTTGCCGATGCGGAGCGCATCGTCGCATCGTCTGGTCGTACACCGAAGAAAATCGAGGTGGTGGTGGACCGACTGATGCTCGACACGGCTCGGCCCGACAAGGAACGCATCCTCGATTCGCTCGAGACCGCATTTCGGACGGGGCAAGGCGTGGCGACAGTCCTTTCTGGGGACGAGGAGCGTCGGTTTTTCAACCTGTTCTTGTGCGAGGACTGTGATATTTCGCTGTCGGATTTTACGCCGAGTCATTTCTCTTTCAATAATCCGGACGGTGCGTGCCAGCGGTGCGCGGGGCTCGGGGTGACGCTTGAATTCGATCCGGAGCTCGTCATCCCGAACAAGGAACTGTCTCTTTCCGAGGGAGCGATCCGCCCGATCGCGAAAACCGGCGGGGAACGAGGCAATGGCAACGGTCCATTGCGCGTGCTTGATGATGTCGCGAAACGATATCGTTTCTCGCTCTCCGTTCCCGTGAAGAAGCTTTCAAAGAAACAGCTCGACATCATATTGTTCGGAGAGAAGGGTGTTAAAGACGGTTTCGGCGGCATCGTCTTGCTCCTCGAACAGAAGTATCGCGATGCCCGGAGCGATCACTTTCGTGCCGAGCTCGAGGAATGTATGCACAAGAAATCGTGTCCGGAATGCGAAGGGAAACGCCTCCGGCCCGAATCGCTTTCAGTCCTCGTCAACGAGCAGTCCATCCATGACATGGCCCGGAAGAGCGCAACCGATTTGAAGGCTTCTTTAAAGACACTCGCATCGTCGTACGAGAGTCGGGAGAAGCGCGTGACCGATCTCATCTTCCGGGAGATGGAGGCACGACTTTCGGCAATCGAGAAGGTCGGACTCGGGTATCTTTCTGTCTCGCGGGGAGCGGATACCGTTTCAGGAGGGGAGGCACAACGCATCAGGCTTTCCACGCAGATGCGCGCGGGACTTTCAGGCATCCTCTATGTCCTTGATGAGCCGTCAGTCGGACTGCATAGTCGCGATACGGATCGGCTCGTGGATGCGATCTTAGAACTGCGCGAGGGTGGGAACTCCCTTCTGGTCGTGGAACACGATCGGGCCATCATGAAGCGTGCCGATTATATCGTCGACTTCGGTCCCGGCGCGGGCCGGCTTGGTGGCGAGGTGATATTCTCCGGGTCGGTCGAGAAGCTCCTTTCATCGAAGTCGGCTACCGGGGCGTACCTTTCCGGGAAGCGGAAAGTCTCGAACAAGGAATCGGTGCGGAAGGGGAGTGGGAAACGCATTTCTATCATCGGTGCCACGGAACATAATCTGAAAAATGTCGACGTACACATCCCGCTCGGAGCGTTCGTATCGGTGTCGGGCGTATCGGGATCCGGCAAATCGTCGTTGGTAGACGATATCTTGTCGCGTGCGCTCGCCAAGAAATTCTATGATGCGAAAGCGGAACCGGGCGTACACAAGCGGATCGACGGCCTCGAACATATAGACAAGGTGATCACCGTGAACCAGGACGCGATCGGTCGCACGCCACGATCCAATGCGGCGACCTATACTGGTATCTTCAACCACGTGCGCGACCTGTTCGCCGCGACATCCGAGGCGGAGCGCGAGCGATTCGACGCGAGTCATTTCAGTTTCAATATGAAGGGTGGACGGTGCGAGGCGTGCCAGGGTGGGGGGGTGAAAAAAATCGAGATGTATCTCCTGCCGGACATGTATGCGCCATGCGAAATCTGCGGTGGGACGAGGTACAACCAGAAGACGCTTTCGATCTCGTATCGTGGCATGAACATCTCGCAGGTGCTCGCGATGACCGTTTCCGAGGCGCGGACATTTTTCCTTGATCAACCGCAGATCGAGGAGAAACTCCGCACACTCGAAGAGGTCGGACTCGACTACCTCGTGCTCGGTCAGTCCGCCCCGACACTTTCGGGCGGTGAGGCACAGCGAGTGAAGCTCGCGACCGAGTTGGCACGTAAATCAAGTGGGAACACACTGTATATCCTCGATGAGCCCACGACCGGACTCCACTTCGAGGATGTCCGCAAACTCCTCGATGTGCTTGATGCGCTCGTAGACAAAGGGAATACCGTACTGGTCGTGGAACACAACACCGACGTCATCAATCATTCCGATTGGGTCATCGAACTTGGTCCCGACGGCGGTGATGCAGGTGGAGAACTGGTCTTTTCTGGCGCCCCGAAGGATCTGAAGAAGTGTAAGAAGAGTCCGACCGCGAAATACCTGTAAATAGTCGCAAATCGAAAGTCTATAAAGGCAAAAGTCCATAAAGCCACAAGTCGAAGATTCTTCGTCTCGTATCCGACTTTTTGAATTTTGGCACTGGTACCCGATTGGGTTGTTTTCTTAAAGATATTTTACTCGACATATTCTTAAAAATGATATGTTGACTTCGACCGATCAAGCACAAATCCCTCCCCTCGAAGACTCGGTACTCCCTTTTCGAAAGGGAGATATC
>CAITOC010000019.1 GCA_903893925.1 Candidatus Moraniibacteriota bacterium | reverse complement strand
GCACGTCGTTCGCGAACGACTGTGTCGAGGGGAGGGATTTGTGCTTGATCGGTCGAAGTCAACATATCATTTTTAAGAATATGTCGAGTAAAATATCTTTAAGAAAACAACCCAATCGGGTACCAGTGCCTTAAATGAATAGCCGGTTGCAAATATTTTAAAAGAGTGATACTAGTTGAATCTTCATCTCTTTTTTTGAATCATGCACAATACATGGTTCTGACAGAGGTAGATGATACTCAAAATTGTTGGTGCATCCTCTTCCTACTCCTCTGCCTGCCCCAACGGGATCCCTTCGGGAAGGGGAGCTGTACCCGACTTTGGCCAACCAGATCTTGGCTCGGCCTTTTTGCTTAGAGCCTATCCGTTAGGGTCTCCGTCACGAGCCGTATGAGCTTCGAGCGGAAAGGCAGGTAACCCGCGGAGCCCTATCTGTAGATAAGGCGACAAGGGGTACACGCGTTTACGCCGAAGATCGTAGGCGCAGTAGGTATGTTCCTATTGGGATAGGCTCTTAGGACGGATTGGATGAGACGCAAAATTAATTCTCCGTTCATCTCCCCTGTTCCCCACTCCTTGTTCTATGTTATCTGTTATCTGATTCCCGTCCAACCATTCCTGCAAGATGATGCGAGCGGATTCCTGATCGTCAAAGCGGGCAAGATTCTTAATCCCGTGTTCTTTCAGGTTTGCCGAGGCCATCTTCGTCGTAAACATCTCGTCAAAATATTTTACATGTATCGAGGGATATTTTTTGACTATCTCACTTCCCAGTTTTTCGCCACCCGAGATCACTTCCTGACGATTCACATGCGACGCCACGCCGATCACGACCGTGCCGATTTCGCGCTCGGAAAACAGCTTTTCCAAGCCAGAAAAGAGCGTCTTGTCGTTTTTCAAAACGCATACCGAAAACGCCATCCGCGTCTCCGCATCCGCGAACGCGATCCCGATTTTGGACTCGCCCCAATCCAACCCGAGAAAATTTTTACCGAAAAGTTCAGACATACATCTAACAGTCTATACAGTTGAAAGTCCGTAAAGTTCGGGGACAGTTGTTCCGTTAACAAGTCAACGGGTTAACGGGTTTTTCAGAAAGAAAAGATTCGAAGAAATGTTATATTCGCACTGCTCTTTTCTGCCGACTCGACCAACGCTTTATCGGTCGTTGTACGTGGTTTGTTGTCAGTTGTTAGTCGTATATGGACTTTCGACGACTATCGTAGTCTCGTCACGATTTCCGTTCCGCGCTCGGTCACGATGACCGTATCCTCGAAGTGTGCGGAGAGGCTCCCATCGCGGGTCACATACGTCCATCCGTCCTTGGCGAGCCGGATCGAGTGTCCGCCCACGTTCACCATCGGCTCGAGTGCGACCGTCATTCCCTTGCGAAAGGAGAAGTCGGGGATGGTGCCATCGAAATAATTCGGGATCTGCGGATCCTCATGCAGTTCCCGACCGACGCCATGACCCACCAGGTCACGGATGACCGAGAAACCATCCTGACGTATCCGTTTCTCTACCGCACCCGCATAGTCCGACAATCGCGCTCCCGAGCGGATTTTTGCGATACCGCAATCAAGCGATTCGCGAGTGGCCGTCATAAGACGTGTCGCCTCGTCGGATACCGTACCGATCGCCTTGGTCCGGGCCATATCCGAAATCATACCCTGAAACATCAGACCGAGATCGAGCTTCAAGAGGTCCCCTTCCTTCAAAATTCGATCGGGAGACGGGATCCCATGCACCACCTCGTCATTGAGTGAGACGCAGACTGCCGCCGGAAACGGCTTCCCCCACTCGGCACCGTACCCCTTGAAAACCGGGATGCCACCTTGTTTACGGATGAGTTCGTCGGCCAGATCTCCGATGGCGAGGGTCGAGATACCGGGCATGGAAAACGACAACAGCTCGTCCATGACCATGGCGAGTCGGGCTCCCGACTCCCGGAGATTCTCGAGCTCGAGGTCCGTCTTGATGTATTCGTTCATACGCGTTTCAGATCCGATATGATTTCAGCGAAGATTTCTTCCGCACTCCGATCGCCCGATACACGGATCAATTCGCCCTGCGTCTCAAAGTGCGCGATGACCGGGAGCGTCTCCTCGAGGAATACCCGGTACCGTTCGCGTACACCTGCCTCCGTATCGTCGACACGTTGCGTCACGGCGCCACCGCACGACGGACACTTGTCGCCGACCGATCGGAAATCTGTCCAGAGTATCAGTTTTCGCCCGCACGATTCGCACGAAAACCGCTTCGATATACGCGCGATCGATTCTCCCTCGGACACCTCGATAAGGATCACCTTGCGGAGCTCACGACCGGAATCGTGGATTACCGACAGTACAAGATGGATCTGATGCTCGCACCGGGGAGCTCCGTCGATGACCACCGGACGAGACGGGTCCACCTTTCGCAACTCGTTCTCGAGTATGGACCGGATGATATTGTCGGGAACCAGCTCACGGCGCGTATTGATAATCTCCGACAACACGTCCCCGAACATCGTCCGTTCTCCCGCCGCAGCCCGAAGCGACGCTCCGATATCGATATGAGCCACCCCGAACTCGCGACCGAACAGATCGGCCTGCGTGCTCTTTCCGCTCCCCGGTGGCCCGAGAAGGATGTAGGCATGGGATCTGGAGTCTATCACTTTATGGACTTTTGACTCAATTTAAAACCCTTCGTAGCTCCGCATCGAGAGCTGTCCCTCGACATGCTTCATAAGCTCGAGCACGACGGAGACGACGATGAGGATCGAGACACCGCCGAGAGAAAGCGACTGAATATTCGTCACGTTCTGAATGATCGACGGCAAGACCGCGATGATACCGAGAAAGATCGCCCCACCGAGCGTGATGCGATTGATGACGCGACCGAGATACTCGGCAGTCGCCGTACCCGGGCGGATGCCGGGCACGAATCCGCCCTGCTTCTGGAGGTTCTCGGCGATCTTGAACGGGTCGAACACGACGGCCGTGTAGAAGTATGTGAAGACGACAACGAGCAAGAAGTAGAGCCCGGCGTAGATCCACTGGTCATTGAGAAACGAATTCACCGCGATCGCGATATCGGCGATGGTCCCGGATGCGGACGAAGCGAGATAGCTCGCCACCATCTTCGGGATGAGGATGATCGACACCGAGAAGATGATCGGGATGACACCGGCCTGGTTCACCCGTAGTGGGAGGTGCGTGGATGCTCCGCCATAGACGCGTGCGCCTCGCATCCGTTTGGCATACGAGACCGGGATGACTCGCTGACCGTCGTTCACGAACACGACTCCGGCGATGGTCACGAGGCCCACCGCGAGAAAGAGGAGGTAGGCGAAAATCTGCGTCGAATCCCAGGTCGACAAAAATCGCGCGGTAGACGTCGGCAGTCCGGCGATGATACCGGCGAAGATCATCATAGACACGCCGTTTCCGAGTCCCTGCTCGGTGATCAGTTCGCCGAGCCACATAAGAAAAACGGTTCCCGCGACCGCCGTCACGATCATCGCCGACAGTGTGGCGACCGACGAGATGACGATCACCCCCTGCGATTTGAGAAGGGTGATCATACCGAATGCCTGGACAGCCGCGAGTGGCAATGTGATCCACCTCGTCCACATGGTGAACTTCCGTCGCCCCGCCTCGCCTTCTTCCTTCTGGATCCGCTCGAGTGCCGGGACGGCCATGGTCAGAAGCTGCATGATGATGGACGCGGAGATATACGGCGCCACACCGAGAATCACGACGGACACACCCTTGAGACCGCCGCCGGAAAAGGCGTTCAACAGGCCGAGCATGCTGTTCTGATCGAAGAGGTTCGAAAGCACGGTCATATTCACTCCGGGCATCGGGATGTTCGCGGCAAACCGGTACACGACCAAAACGCCGAGAATGAAAAGTATTTTCTCCCGGAGATCGGGAATGACGAACGCTTGTTTGAGAGCACGCAACATGACGGTAAGAAAAGGTTTATACCAAATTAAGTTAATCTTCTGTTTGCCGGTTGGGCGTTCGCCCCGGCATTCGCGGGGCGAACGCCTCTGGTAGCGATATACAACACATCAAGTTATTTCGATATTATACCCCTCCACTATACCAAGAAAGACGGTTTTATGCCAAAATCCGATGTTTCCGGGAGCAATGGAGGCCAGGCCTCCATCGGGAGTCCTGGCCCCTTGTCGGCTGCCACTGAATTTTTTTGAACTAGGCCTCTTTGATGGTCCCACCAGCCTTCTTCACGGCCTCAAGCGCGGTGTCGGAAAAACGGATCCGGGAATCGAAGGAGAGTGCCTTGGTAAGTTCACCGGAAGAGACAACCTTGAACCCGCCGGTCACCTTCTTCGGTGAGAAGAGTTTCTTTGCAAGAAGCGTCTCGCGACTCACTTCATCGCCGACCGAGAAATGATGTTCGAGGAAGGCGAGGGTCAAGGTCGTTCGCTTGGGATTCGGCGATTTGAATCCCTTCAGTTTCTTCAGACGGTCGATGAGCGTGGAACGGCCACCTTCGAACAGGGGGTCGACGGAAGCGCCTGAGCGCGACTTCTGACCCTTGGTTCCGCGACCGGCGGTCTTGCCACGGTTTCCACCGCGACCGACGCGCTTGCGACCGGGTTTCTTTTCGACGGATAATGAATGGATCTGCATACGGTTCAGGCTTACTTATTCGATTCCGTCTTCACGGCTTCGGTCTTTGCGATTGCCGGTGCCGGGACTTCTTTCGGTTCGGACGGGGTCACGTTCTGGAGTTGGCTGAACGCTCGGACGGTAGCACGGGACAGATTGAGTGCATTCGAGGAGCCGAGCGACTTGGACACGATATCCTTCACCCCGAGCAGGTCGGACACCGCACGGACCGCTCCGCCAGCGATGAGTCCACGACCTTCCTTGCCCGGTTTGAGGAGCACCTTGGCGCTCCCTTCCTTCGCATACACGTCGTGTGCGATGGTTCCGTTCACAAGCGAGATCGAGACGATGTTCTTCTTGGCATCGTTGAAGGCCTTTTGGATGGCGTCCGAAACGTCGTTCCCCTTGGCGACACCGACACCGACCTTGCCCTTGCGGTTCCCGATGACCAATGTCGCGCGGAACCGGAACCGGCGACCGCCCTTGACCACGCGGGTCACGCGAGCGAGTGCCAGAAGCTTCTGATCGTACTCAGGCTTCTCGCGACGACCGCCACCGCGCTTCATTTTCGATTGTGATTTCATGGCCATACTATTGCAAAAAAGAGTTTAGAAACGAAGTCCGGCCTCGCGGGCGGCTTCGGCTACAGCCTTTACCTTCCCATGATAGCGATACCCGGCGCGATCGAATACGATGGTCTCGATTCCGGCGGCAAGACACTGCTCCCCGACCTTCTTTCCGAGAAGTGTCGCTCCCGCGACGGTATTTTTTGCATCCTTCCCAAGATGGCGAATCGAAAGCGAGACAAGTGTCTTGCTTGTGACATCGTCGATAACCTGCACGGTTACGGTCTGGAGGCTCCGGAACACGGAGAGTCTCGGTCGATCGGCGGTACCCGAAATCTTCGCGCGCACGCGACGTGCCCGGTTCTTTCGCTCCTGATTCCTCAATATCTGCTTCTGCATATGGGTATGAAAACTGCTATATCTTAGGAAGATGATTTCTTTCCTTCCTTTCTGCGGACGATTTCTCCGACATACTTGAACCCTTTTCCCTTGTACGGCTCCACTGGCTTCAGGCGACGGATTATCGCGGCGAACTGCCCCACGGACTGTTTGTCGATGCCGGAAATCGTAAGGACGTTCCCCTCGATCTTGGCCTCGAGACCCTCGGGAATGACCATCTCGACCGGATGAGAGAACCCGAGCGCAAGGTTGATTTTCTTGCCGGCAACCGCCATACGGAATCCGACACCGTTGAGCTCGAGCTGCTCCTGGAAGCCCTTCATGACACCCTCAACCATGTTGCTGGCCATTTTGGTAGTGGTCCCCCAGAGTGCGCCGGCGCGTTTCGATTCACCCTTCTTCGTGACGGTGATTGCTCCATCAGCGACAGCGATCGCGACATCGACATGATGCGTGAACGAAAGTTCCCCCTTCGGACCCTTCACGGTCAGGATATTCGCCTTCATGGATGCTTCGACACCCTGTGGCACGACGACTGGTTTTTTTCCTATTCGACTCATAGTACTAGCTTCATTAGCTTCATTAGCTTTTCAGTCACTCCGTTTGATTCCGAACATATCGATTCTCGTGACTTTCGACTGTATTGACTTTCGACCGCGTTCCTTACCAGACCTCGCAGATATACTCGCCACCGAGCCCCTTGGCATGGGCTTCCTCGCCGCTCATCACACCCTTCGAGGTCGAGATGATCGCAAGTCCGTACCCGTTCTTCACCTTGCGGATCTCGCCTTTTTTCGCATACACCCGACATCCTTCCTTGCTGATGCGACGGATACCGAGGATGGCCGGATCACGACGAAGCATGGACCGCTCGATATACTTGAGCGCGATCTCGAATGATTCCTTCTTGCCGGTCTCATCGGTATGCTTCTCGACACCCTCGATGAACCCGCGCGACAGAAGTGTCTGCGCGATGGCGAATTTCAGTTTCGAAGCGGGCACGATGACGGTCTTGTGACCGGCGCGCTGGGCGTTCCGAATCCTGGTGAGCATGTCTGCGATTGGGTCTAACATAACCTTAGCTTCATTAGCTTCATTAGCTTCTTTCGCTTCTTGAGCTTTTTATTGCTCCACAGGCTTCCTTTTATTGGAAGCTTGGGAAGCGTTCGAAGCTCACGAAGCTTTCTTTCTTACCACGACGACTTCCGCACTCCTGGGATCTCCCCTTTCGATGCGAGTTCCCGGAAACAGATCCGACAGAGATCGTATCGGCGGAGGTATCCATGCTTCCGACCACACTTCCAACAGCGCCTCACGATGCGTGTGGAGAATTTCGGATGCTTGTTCGCCCTCGCTATTACTGAAGTCTTCGCCATAAGAGATGTATTATCGGAACACTTATTTATGCTTCTTCCGTCCGGAACGGGAACCCGAGCTTGCGGAAGAGTTCCAATCCGCTTTCCCGATCTTTTGCTGTCGTCGTCACGGTGATCTGGAGTCCGAAGACGGTCTGTACTTTTTCGGGAATGACTTCCGGGAAGATCATGTGTTCGCGGAGTCCGATATTGCAGTTTCCGGAAGCGTCCACCGACGAGAGCGGGATACCCTGGAAGTCCCGGGTACGGGGAAGGGTCGCATAGAGGAACCGGTCGAGGAACTGCCACATGCGCCGACCGCGGAGCGTCACCCGGGTTCCGACCTCGAGTCCTTCGCGGATCTTGAATCCGGCGATAGCCTTGCGAGCCTTCGCGAGGACCGGTTTCTGACCGGTGATGGCCGTGAGTGCGGCGAGGATCTCGTCGACTCTGGCCTGTTCCTTCTGGAACTTCCCGATACCGACGTTCACCGTCACCTTCATGACGCGCGGGAGCGCGAACGCGTTCTTCGTGCCGAGCGCTTTTCCAAGCTCGGGCAGGATGTCCTGATATTTCGTTTTCATGATCGGCTGGTTCATACTCTCTCGGTTGTTCGGATAATCACGCGTTAGATAGACTTGCCGGAGCGCCGGCTGACACGAACCTTCTCTCCTCCCTCGAGTGCATAGCCCACACGAGTCGGCTTGCCGGTGTGCGGACAAACCAGCATCACGTTCGAGACATGCACCGGGAATGACTTCTCGATCCGCTCGCCAGCGCTCCCGTCGCGCCCGGCCTTGAGATGCTTTTTCATGATGTTCACGCCGTCCACGATCACCTTGTCCTCTTTTGCAAGGACAACCGTAATCTTCCCGCGCTTTCCGCGGTCCTTTCCGGCGATCACTTCGATTTCGTCTCCCTTCTTGAGTTTCATAATCTCTTTCGACTCACAACTCACAACCTACAACCCGCAACAAGCCTGCCGTACCGCTTGCGAAGAGTTGTCAGTTGTCAGTTGTCAGTTTACTGGTTAGCTAGAGCACTTCCTGCGCGAGCGAGACGATCTTCGGGAATCCCTTCTCCCGGAGCTCGCGCGCCACCGGACCGAAGATACGCGTTCCCTTGGGATCGACACCGTTGGCATCGAGGATCACCGCGGCATTCTCGTCGAACCGGATATAGGAATTATCCTTGCGACGATACTCGCGCGCCTGCCGGACGATCACGGCCCGTACCTTGTCACCCTTTTTCACCGCGCCACGCGGTTCGGCCGACTTGACCGAAGCAACCACGATATCGCCGATGGCGGCATACCGCCGTCTCGAACCACCGAGCACCTTGAAGCACTCGATCATTTTCGCGCCGGAATTATCTGCCACTCTCAACCATGTTTCTGCCTGTATCATATGTGTGCTTCTCCAGTCTTCTTGGCTTACTTCGTCCCCGTGACCACGATGTGCCGTTTCCGACGGCTGACCGGCCGACATTCGCGGATCGAAACCGCATCACCCTCCGCGTACGACGAACCTTCCGGCACGTGCACGAGGTATTTCTTCGAAGACCGGTACCGTTTCCCGTACTTCGGGCTGACCTTCAGCGTCTTCACCTCGACGGTAATCGTCTTCTCGGTCTTGGCGCTCGTCACGATCCCGGAGAGGGTTGGTGCCTTCGAAATCGCTTTTTCGGTTGTCTGCTTCGTGGTTGCCATAGCGCTATGCGTTTAATTCCTCTTCGCGTCCGAGCGTGAGCGCTCGTGCGACATCCTTCTTCGCGACCCGATATTCGCGATGATTCCTCGTTTCCTTCCCGGCGACCGAGAACCGGAGTTCCCGCACCTTCTTTCGGAGCTCAAGGAGGAGCTTCTCGCGTTCATTGTTGCTTTTCTCGCGGAGTTCTTTGATCTTCATACGATTCGCTTATTCGGTTCCGTGCCGGTCGACGAACTTCGTCTTTACCGATAATTTGTGTGCCGCGAGCCGCATCGCCTCCGCTGCCGCCTCGCGAGACACCCCATCGAGCTCGAAGAGCACCTTACCGGCCTGTACCTTCGCCACATAATGGTCGACACTTCCTTTTCCCTTACCCATCGGGGTCTGTTCACCCTTCTTGGTAATCGGCTTGTCGGGGAAAATGCGGATCCAGACCTTGCCACCGCGCAGGATATGCCGGGTGATGGCACGACGTGCCGCCTCGATCTGTCGTGCGGAGATAAGTCCCGTCTCCATCGCTTTGAGGCCGAAGCTTCCAAAGCTGACGCGGGCACCCTTATCGGTCGGGCCTTTCGGCCATCCGCCTCGATGGGTCTTCCTGTGTTTTACTTTCCGTGGCATGAGCAGCATACGGTTGTCTTCATTCTTCTTTAGCGGACCGGACCATTACACTCCGGCTTCCTGTTTCTTCTCGCGTTCCTCGAACTTCTCGCCCTTATTGATCCAGACCTTCACACCGATCGCCCCATAGGTCGTCCTCGCTTCCGCTTTCGAGAAGTCGATATCGGCGCGAAGTGTGTGAAGCGGGATTTCTCCCTTGGAGGTCCATTCCCGGCGTGACATCTCGGCGCCCCCGAGTCGTCCGGAAATTTCGATCTTCGCTCCTTTCACATCGCGTTGTTTCATCACGTTCTCGATGGTCCCCTTGAGCACCCGGCGGAACGGCATACGCTTCTCGAGCTGTTCGGCGACCGACTGGGCCACGAGCGATGCGTTCTCGTCCGGTGACTTGATCTCGAGGATGTCGATCTTGAGGTCTACCTTGCGTCCACGGAAGAATCGGGCCTTCATGACACGGTTCAGATCCTCGACACCCGTACCACCCCGACCGATAAGCACGCCGGGTCGCGACGTATGGATGATAATCCGAAGCGTGTTCGCGGATCGTTCGATGTGCACGTCGGCGATGCCGGCAGCCTTCCACTTCTTCGTGATGAACTCACGGATCTCGACGTCCTCGCGGAGCGTCTTCTGAAAATTTCTCGACGAGAACCATCGGGATTTCCATCCCGCGGTCACTCCGAGCCGAAATCCGATTGGGTGAATCTTCTGTCCCATAGCGAGTGTGTTAGATCGATTTCCTCTGATAAACCCGTTTGACGGCGTTCTTGCGCTCCTTCATTTCCTGCTTCACGGCGACGTCCTTCTTCGTCTCTTTCTTCTCGTCCTTGACGGAGGTGGCCTTCACTTCCTTCGGCTCAGCCTTCTTCTTGGCGACAACCTCGGTCGTGCGCGTCTCCTTGCGATTCAGTCCTTCGATCCGCTCCTCGACGACGAGCGTGATATTGGACAGCCGGTGCAGGATCTGATTGGCCCGACCAAAGGCGCGGGGTTGCCAGCGCTTGAGGCGCTTACCATCGCCCACGAGTACCGAGCTGACAAAGAGATTCGATGAATCGAGTCCGAAATTGTGTTCGGCATTCGCGATCGCACTCCGGAGGAGCTTGCTCATGGGTTCCGAAGAGCGTTTCACCTGCTTCGAAAGCTCGGTGAGTGCCGCATCCGCGGACATCCCCTTGATCACATGCGCCACGAGCCGGACCTTCCGGGGGGCAATCTTCAAATTGTTGAGTTTTGCTGATACCTGCATAGCCGTGTACTCAGTTTCGAATCACCTCGGATTATTTCTTCTTTCCGCCTCCGGCCGGTGCTGCCTTGGCCGCCTTGTTCGCATCGAGTTCGCGCTGCTTCGAGGCCGAATCCATTTCCTTCTGGATCTTGCCACCGTGCCGCTGGAACTTCCTCGTCGGAGAGAACTCCCCGAGCTTGTGTCCGACCATCTCCTCCGTCGCAAACACCGGGATGAAATCCTTGCCGTTGTGGACGCCGAAGGTGAATCCGACCATTTCCGGGGAAATCGAGCAGGCGCGGGACCATGTCTTGATCACGGTCTTGTCGCCGAGCTTCTTCCCTTCGAGCTTTTTGAGGACTCTCGGGTCGACGTATGGTCCTTTTTTGAGACTTCGAGACATATCATTCTTACTTACGACTTACCACCTACAACATACAACTTTCACTACGCTCTCAAGCAACTCTTCATCCCTGTTTCCTGTTGTCAGTTGTGAGTTACTCTTTGTCAGTTGTCGGTTGTCAGTTCATGGCAGATTACTTCTTCGCCCGTCGCTTCACGATGTACTTGTTGCTGGCATTCTTGCGCTTGCGAGTCTTCTTGCCCAAGGCCGGCTTGCCCCACGGCGTCTTCGGCCCCTTGAGACCGATCGGCTGACGGCCTTCGCCTCCGCCGTGCGGATGGTCGACCGGGTTCATGACCGTTCCGCGAACCGTCGGGCGGATACCCTTCCATCGGTTGCGTCCCGCCTTGCCGATCCGCTCCGCGCTGTGTTCGAAGTTGCTCACCTGACCGATCGTCGCATAACATTCCTTGGACACCAGGCGCACCTCACCCGAGGTAAGCTTCACCTGCGCCATTCCGCCTTCGAGCGCCATGAGGGTTGCGCTCGTACCGGCACTTCGGACGATTTGTCCTCCGCGACCGATCTTCAGTTCGATATTGCAGATAACCGTTCCTGCCGGGATGTCATTGATACGAAGCCGGTTTCCTTCCGCGACGAGCGCTTCCGGTCCCGACATGACCGACTGTCCAACCTTCATGCCGGATGTGGCCAATATGTAGCGTTTCTCGCCGTCCGCATAATTGAGGAGCGCGATGAGCGCCGAGCGGTTCGGATCTCGCTCGATCTGGGCGATTTTCGCCGGGATACCATGTTTGTCCTGACGGAAATCGATCAGACGATACGCACGCTTGTGACCACCACCCTGGTGACGCACGGAAATCTTGCCATTACTGCGTCCCGCGAGCTGCTTGATCGGCATGAGAAGAGACTTCTCGGACTTCGCTCCCACGGTAACCTGGTCCGGCTTCACGATAGTCATGAAACGGCGTCCCGCATTGTTCTTTTTGTAGATCCTGATGGCCATATTCGTTGCTACTAGGTATTCGTATGCTAGGCTCCCTTGAACAAGACGATCTCTTCACCCTCCGGAAGCGTCACAATCGCTTTCTTCATACCGGCGGTCTTTCCGACCTTCCCACCGAACGTACGTTTCTTCGGGGCGATGTTGATCATCCGGATCTTCCCGGCATGCACGCCGTATGCGGCTCCGAGCGCCCGACGTACTTCGTCTTTAGTGGCGGTCTTCGCAACCCGGAACACATACTGGCGAAGAGTATTGAGCACATACGCCTTTTCGGTCATACGTGCGGACAACAGCACTCGTTCCGCGAGCGACTGTCCCTGAAGCGAATCCCCGCCTTTCGGAGTTTCACGCTTCACTGTTTTCTTCTTCACGTCTTTCTTGATGAGTGCCATAGTGGTTTCCCTAGTGCTTCGCAACTGTTTCTTTCGTCTCCTCGCCAGAGAACCGCTCCGAGAACATCGCGACCGACTGTTTGGTAATCACGAGGTATTCGTTTTGGAGCAAGTCATACACGCTCATGTTCTCAGAGAGCACGTTCTCGACTCGATCGAGATTGCGACTCATGCGTTCGGTGTCGCGCTCTTCGCGTGCGAATCCGACGAGTGTGCGTTTCCCGGACACGATACCGAGGCCGGACAACAGGGCCGAGAATGACTTCGTCTTGCGGCCATCGAATGCGAATGTGTCCACGAACCGGACCTTGTCGCCACGGAGTTTTTCCGAAAGGGCGATACGAAGCGCCTTCTGACGCATCTTCTTGTTCGCCTCCTTGGAGAAATTCCGATCCTTCGTCGGACCGAACACGATACCTCCTTTGCGCCAATGCGGGGCGCGGACCTGTCCGATACGCGCACGTCCCGTTCCCTTCTGACGCCACGGTTTCTTGCCGGAACCGGCGCGCTCGGCGCGATCCTTGGTATGGGCGATCGGCGAACGGAGGTTTGCGGAAATCGCCACGTACACCTGATGGAGGAGCGTGTCATTGCTCGGCACGTCGAACACCGCCTCCGGGAGTTCGATCTCGCCGGTCTTTTTTCCTTTCGTGTCGTAGAGCGGAGCCTTGATCATAAAATTCTTTCCTGTGATATTCTGGAATGTCTTCTGTCGACTATGCCTTGCCGAGACTGCGGATCCCGACGATGCCACCATTGTTGCCCGGCACCGCGCCGCGTACCGCGATCAGATTTTTTTCTGCGTCCACCAGCACGACTTTGAGTCCACGCACCGTGAAGTTCTCGCCACCCATCCGACCGGCCATCCGGCGTCCCTTCACCACATGCTCTGGAAACGTCGCACCGATAGATCCCGGCTTGCGCATATCGTGCTTGCGGCCATGGCTTGCCGGCGCTCCGCCGAATCCATGTCGCTTCACGACGCCCTGAAATCCTTTCGCTTTGGTCACACCCGACACGTCGACGATATCACCGATTTCAAACGACGAGACAGTGAGTTCGTCTCCCACCTTCACCTCGCCGAGGATCGCCGTCGCGCTCTCTTCGTCCTTGCCCTTGGCAGTAAAGGCGGGACGGAATTCCTTGCGGACAGTGCGACGTGACGTCTTGGCCGTTTCCACCTGAACCGCGGCATATCCGTCGCTTTCAACGGTGCGGACCTGCGTGACCGTATTGCCGGTGCAGGAAATCAACGTGACATTCTCGGAAGAAAGTCCTTCGTGAAGGGACGTCATGCCGAGTTTTTTTCCGAGGATGAATTTCATACCGTTTTCTCTGGTAAAACAAAAAGTCGTCCGCACACAGCCAAACGCTTCCTTAAGGCCTGGCCCGTTGAGTATCTAGCACCTGCTTTTGCGTTCTCACAAGAGAAGACAAAAGCAGGTGCTAGACTTTAACGAGTATCGTATTGTTCAAAACCTACCATTCCGACTACATTTTTATTTCCACATCGACTCCGGTCGGCAAGTCGAGATTCGTCATGAGGTCGATGGTCTTCGAGGTCGGGTTCACGATGTCGATGAGTCGCTTGTGCACGCGCATCTCGTACTGATCGCGCGAGTTCTTGTGCACGAACGTCGATCGGTTCACCGTCACCTTGTGAATCTCCGTCGGAAGCGGTACCGGTCCGACCACGGTCGCACCACTGCGCTCCGCCGTCTCGACGATCTTGCGCGCCGACTGGTCGATGACCTTGTGATCGTACGCCTTGATCTTCACGCGCATCCGCGCTTCCGTCTCGACTGTCGTTTTCTTTGCTTTTGCCATTGCCGTAATGCTGGGAATTTACTTCGGGACATTCAGGGAATGGTGGCGGGCGGAACCGTTTCCGCCCGATTGATTCCTTGAATCGGAAAGACTACTTGATGATCTTCGTCGTCGCTCCGGCGCCGACCGTCCGGCCACCTTCGCGGATCGCGAAGCGCATCCCCTCTTCCATGGCCACCGGGGCGATGAGCTTGATCTTGAGGTTGACAGTGTCACCCGGCATGACCATCTCGGTTCCCTCCGGAAGCTCCACTTCGCCGGTCACGTCCGTGGTGCGGATGTAGAACTGCGGCTTGTAACCCTTGAAGAACGGTGTATGTCGTCCGCCTTCCTCCTTGGTAAGGATATAGATCTGTCCTTCGAACTCGGTATGCGGCTTAATGGAACCCGGCTTCGCGAGGACCTGTCCGCGCTCCACGTCTTCCTTCTTGATACCGCGGATAAGGAGTCCGGCATTGTCTCCGGCCTGACCGCGATCGAGTTGCTTATTAAACATCTCGACACCGGTGACGACGGTCTTGGCCGTGTCTTTGAGGCCGACGATCTCGACTTCCTCGTTGATATTGACCGTACCGCGCTCGATGCGTCCGGTGACGACGGTGCCACGTCCCTCAATCGAGAAGATGTCTTCAATCGGCATGAGGAACGGCTTGTCGATATCACGGACCGGTTCCGGGATCTTGGCATCGAGTGCCGCAATCAGGTCGAGGACCGGCTTGGCCGCCTCGCTGTTGATATCGGTTGCCTCAAGGGCCTTGAGAGCCGATCCGCGGATGACCGCCGCATTGTCGCCGTCGAACTCGTACTTCGTGAGGAGCTCGCGAACTTCCGCCTCGACGAGGTCGATGAGTTCCGGATCATCCACCATGTCTACCTTGTTGAGGAACACGACGATTTCCGGCACGCCGACTTGGCGGGCGAGGAGGATGTGTTCGCGGGTCTGCGGCATCGGGCCGTCGGTCGCGGCAACTACGAGGATCGCACCGTCCATCTGGGCGGCACCCGTAATCATGTTCTTGATATAGTCGGCGTGTCCCGGGCAGTCGACATGCGCGTAGTGACGGGCATCCGACTCATATTCGCAGTGAGCGGTCGCAATGGTGATACCACGTTCCTTCTCCTCCGGTGCCTTGTCGATATCATCGATATTCTTCTTCTTGGCGAAACCCTTGAGCGACAACACGTTCAAAATAGCCGCCGTGAGGGTGGTCTTTCCGTGGTCGACATGGCCGATGGTTCCGACATTGACATGCGGCTTGGTCCGCTGAAACTGCTCTGCTGCCATACGAATGTTGGGACTGCGCCGGAAAAGTGCCTTTTGACTCTGCCGGGCGATCCGAAAAAAATGAGTTATTTTTTTACTACTACGAAAACCGTCTTCTCCGGCCGTTTACGCCCGGAAGAGGACATCGGTAAACATCGTACCAATATTATTTTCCCCTGTCAAGCACCGATGAAACAGCACCGATGAAACCTACTCCGCCCGCTTGGCCACTTCTCCTTGGCGATTCCCGATAATATCGGTCGCGATATTCGTCGGAACCTCGGCATAATGGCCGAATTCCATCGAATAATTCGATCGTCCCTGTGACATGGAACGGAGCTGGGTCGCATACCCGAACATGGACGCGAGCGGGACATCGGCATGGATTTCCTTGACCCGTGCATTTCCTTCACCGCGGTCGGTCATCTCCTTGATGATGCCTCGCTTGGCGTTCACATCGCCCACGATGTCGCCCATGAAGGCTTCCGGCGTGATAACGATGACGTTCATGATCGGTTCGAGGATGACCGGCTTGGCGCGTCGTGTCGCTTCCTTGAATGCCATGGATCCCGCGATTTTGAACGCCGCTTCCGAGGAGTCGACATCGTGGAAGGATCCGTCGTAAACGACCACTTTCACATCAACCATCGGATACCCGGCGAGTACGCCTGACTGCGAGGCCTCGAATGCGCCTCGATTGATCGGTTTGATGAACTCGCCCGGGATGACGCCACCCTTGATCTCGTCCTCGAACTCGTAACCCTTGCCGGTCTCGAGCGGCTCAACACGGAGCCAACAATGGCCGTACTGGCCACGACCACCGGACTGTCGGATGTATTTGCCTTCGGCCTGCGCGGTCTGACGGATCGTCTCACGATACGCCACCTGCGGACGACCGACGTTCACTTCGACCTTGAATTCACGCTTCATGCGGTCGACGATGATATCGAGGTGCAGTTCGCCCATGCCGGAAAGAATGGTCTGTCCACTCTCCTCGTCGGTGTGGACGCGGAAGGTCGGGTCCTCCTCGGCGAGCTTTTTGAGTGCGATACCCATCTTCTCCTGGTCGGCCTTGGTCTTGGGCTCGATAGCGATGTCGATGACCGGCTCGGGGAACGTAATCGACTCGAGCAGTACCGGATGATCGATGTCGCAGAGCGTATCACCGGTCGTGGTCGCTTTCATACCGACGAGCGCACCGATGTCACCCGTGAAAATATCCTCGATTTCCTCACGGTGGGACGAGTGCATGCGGACGATACGGCCGACGCGCTCACGCTCCCCTTTGGAAGCATTGAGCACATAGCTCCCGGTCTTGAGTGAACCGGAATACACACGGAAGAAAGTCAACTGGCCGATAAAGGGATCGGTCGCGATTTTGAATGCGAGCGCCGAGAATGGCTCCGCATCGCTCGGCTTGCGGATCAGCTCCGCACCGGTCTTCACATCCTCGCCAACCATCGGCGGGACATCTATCGGAGACGGAAGGAAATCGACAACCGCGTCGAGCACGAGCTGGACGCCCTTGTTGCGAAGTGCCGTGCCGGTATAGACCGGGACGAGCCGAGTCGTAAGCACCGCACGGCGGATCGCCGCCTTGAGTTCACCGACGGAAATCTCCTCGCCACCGAGGAACTTCTCGGTAAGCGCATCGTCGGTTTCGGCGACTTTCTCCACAAGCGTCTCGCGCCACTTCTTGGCCTGGTCGGCATACTCGGCCGGGATCTCGCCTTCAATCACGATCTCGCCCATCGGACCGTCGAACGTGTACGCCTTCATTTTCAAAAGGTCGACGACGCCATAGAAGTCACCACGCTCTCCCATCGGGATCTGCATCGCGACGGCGTGCGGGGTGAGCCGGTTCCAGATGGACTCGAGCGCCACTTTGAAGTCCGCGCCTTCCTTGTCGATCTTGTTGATAAAACAGATGCGTGGCACATGATATTTCTCCGCCTGGCGCCATACGGTCTCGGACTGCGGTTCCACGCCTTCCTTGCCGTCGAAGACGACGACGCCACCGTCGAGGACGCGCAAGCTGCGCTCCACCTCGACGGTGAAGTCCACATGCCCCGGGGTATCGATGATGTTGATCTGATGGTCCTTCCAGAAGCACGTCGTCGCGGCGCTGGTGATGGTGATACCCCGCTCGCGTTCCTGTTCCATCCAGTCCATCGTCGCCTCACCCTCGTGCACCTCGCCGATCTTGTGCGTGATGCCGGTGTAGAACAAGACACGCTCGGTCGTCGTGGTCTTTCCCGCGTCGATATGCGCGATGATACCGATATTGCGGATCTGCTCGATAGGCTTGAGGCGGGCCATACTTTTTTTCTTATTGAAAATTATTCAATTATATCGGTGGGCGGGTTAACGCGTTTCCGAAAAATAAACAGGTTGTCCTAAAGAAAACAACCCGTTAACCCGTTAACACGTTAACATGCTTTGAATTCTATTAGGCGAAGTGTGCGAATGCCTTGTTGGCTTCGGCCATACGATGCACCTCGTCACGCTTCTTCATGGCAGATCCCGTCTTGTTCGACGCCTCGATGAGCTCGTCGGCGAGTCGCTCGGCCATCGGCTTGCCCTTGCGTTTGCGACAGGCCTCACGAATCCAACGCATCGCGAGCGTCTGACGACGATCACCGGAAACCGGGATCGGCACCTGGTAGTTGGCGCCACCGACACGACGGCTCTTGAGTTCGAGCAAAGGAGAGATGTTCTTGATCGCCTGTTCGAAGATATTGAGACCGCCCTTCTTGGTCCGCTCATGGATGATATCGAACGCATCGTAGATGATCTTCTCAGCCACGCTCTTCTTGCCATCCCACATGATGAGACCGATGAAATGACCCACGAGTGGGCTGTCGTATTTCGCGTCGACCTTCCAGGCCTTGTCGTATTGTCGTTTCCTTCGTGGCATATCTTGGAAAAACTTACAACTGACAACTGACAACTGACAACAGGAAACGCATCGTGCCAAGCTTCAATCTTGGTATGTCTCCGGTTGTTCGCTCTCTGTTGTTGGTTGTTTGTTGTTAGTCGTTAGTTGAGCATTATTCCTTCGCGACTTTCTTCGGACGCTTCGCACCGTACTTGGACCGGCTGCGATTGCGTTTGGCGACTCCGGCGGAGTCGAGCACACCGCGGACGATGTGATACCGCACACCCGGAAGGTCCTTCACACGGCCACCGCGGATCATGACGATCGAGTGTTCCTGGAGGTTGTGTCCCTCGCCCGGGATATAGGCCGAGACTTCCATGCCGTTCGTGAGACGCACGCGGGCGATCTTGCGCAAGGCGGAGTTCGGCTTCTTCGGGGTGACGGTCGTCACCTTGGTGCAGACGCCGCGCTTGAACGGGCTCTGTGTGAGCGTCTTGCTATTGTGGATGGTGTTCTGGATGAACGTCATCGCCGGAGACTTGGACTTCTTGGCGGATGTCTTCCGGGGACGTTTGACGAGCTGGTTGATCGTTGGCATTGCGGTGAAACAAAATGAAAAGCGGTTGTCACGCTGTGAAACTATGGTAAGGGAAACGAGGAAACTTGTCAACAAGGGCCGGGGAACGTCAGATAATCCGCTACATCTCCGCTTTGCGGAGTGAGCGGACCCGCTCGCAGGGACGAGCGGGCGGACAGCATTGAACAGGTAATATGGAGCGAAAGCGGGGAAATTATTACCCCGACAAAGAGTGCGCTCCGTCTCGATAACAATGACCGTGTTTGAGAAAAATCGAAATTCGCTCAAAAAATATCCCTCAAGAAAGCCAAAAATATGTCCGGTTTTCATTTTCGAGCGTATCCGCACTGTCGGAGCTCGCCCCACAAATACCATTAAACCGAAAATATCATTGTGAACGTCGTAATAAAAAAAACAGCCACCGATATACCGAATCGATGGCTATAATACACTTTTTCAGAAAAGATCACCCGAAGTACGTCACTTTCAGAAAATAAACCTGGATAAGCTTCTCTTCCGTAGATTTACCGGAAAACCGCGCTTCCGGAATATACGGGAAAATGGAATTGAGAATATACCGGCTGAAAGGATATATGATGATAATGCCATCCGGTGTGTCGGTGATCCCTTTCTCCCATTTCGTCTGAAGCCGCGTGAGATATGAAGCGGCATGCCGGTCGACTTCGAGCCAGTAGTCGTCATGCTCCGGAGGGAACCAACGAAACCGCGCCCTTCCGATATCGATGGATCGATACTGTTTCGTAACACGCGTTCTTCCGATATCGCCGATTTGACGACACTCCGGAACATACTTCTCCGCGACGATACGGATAGCGTTCCCGAAAAACTGTCGCAGTGTCAGACCTTTTCCTCCTCGAAGAGCATCGAAATAGGTGCGTCGAAGGCCGGAAAGGCTCGAGGCATACGTTTCTCCCCGGTCGCAGACGACTTTTATGAATGTCGTGGCAGGATTGCCGTCATAGGCCGCTTCCCGAAGCATACGGCCTGCAGCGCCGACGACCCGGTCCCAATTATTCGTGACTACTTTCCCCGTAATCGGCTCAGCTGCCTTTTCGCCCTGTATGGTGATGGTGAATGTCGGTAGCGTTTTTTTCTGACTCATGGCATATCAGGTTTTGATACCGAAATAACTTAATTTGTTGTATATCGCTCCTAGAGGAGTTCGCCCCGCGAATGCCGGGGCGAACTCCTGAACGTAACAGTGATTCAGTTAATTTGGTATGAGTTGTAAAAAGACTGCAAACAGAAAGTGTTTCTTTTCTATAACAACGTCGGCATATTGTCAACAGAATCGAACGGGGCGATCCGCAAAATCGAGTTTGACAATCCCCCGACAATTTCGTACATTCGGGTCACAAGACATACTCTTTACCAACAAAACACCGAGACCATGGCACTTTTCAAATGGCCTTTCAAAAGAAAGACGAAGCCCGAACCTGTACGAGACTTCAAAAAGGACTTCCTCGAATATGTCGTGGAGAACGAATCCGGAACTCTGCAGGAACTCATAGGTCACATGACGACTCTCTATCCCGACTACACGAAAGAATGGATCGAAAAGCAGATCAATGATTATGAAATACTGAATTATATCAAGATAAATTATCCGATTTTAAGGCACTGGTTCCCGATTAGGTGGCTGAGATTCCCTCTCTGGTGCTAAGATAAGCACAAAATCGACGTTTTATTTATTATAAAGTAAAAATGCTCAATCCGCAGTCACAAATCCCCCTCGCTCCCCCTTCCCGAAAGGGG
>CAITOC010000018.1 GCA_903893925.1 Candidatus Moraniibacteriota bacterium | reverse complement strand
TTAACAATTATTATGACTTAATTGTATCATTTATGATACAATTAATCAAGTGAGCTGACAAAAGATGATGCAATAATAAAGGGACTCTTTCAGTGTACTCTTTCAAAAAGCGATATTTGACCACATTATGCGGGGGGGGGGGGTAGAATGAGGGTGTAATTCGGTGAGAAACGTTTATGGGATTTGAAGACTCTGGATTTGATCCGCAAAAAGATGAATACCTTGAAGGGGGTGGTTTTGTGAAAAAAGAAGCGGCTGAGTTGGAAAGGACCGCACAAGATATTGAAAGAGTCACTGGTTTCAGTAGTGAGGAGTTTTTGGAAACTCTTGCTGGGGAAGAAGATGCGAAACGAGCTTGGGATGCGCTTACTGGGAGAGAGAAACTCCTCATGCTTGAAGGGCTCGAAAGTCTTCCTGAGGAAATAACAAGTCGACAGCGAGGTTATAACGTGAAAGGACTCTTTACACAAGGACTATTTAAAATAAGAGGTCAAGAAGACATTGGCAGTAAGTTGACAAAACTAATGGACAATAATGCAATGATAAATATGGTTTTGGAAGAAAATCCAGAACTCAGGGACGACAAAGAACTCATGCTTGGACTCGTTATCTCGGGTAATAGTTACGCACCGCAGCAGGCGTCTGAAAGATTGCGAAATGATAAAGACTATGCGCTGGGAGCGGTGCAAAGAAATGGAATGGCGCTTGGATATCTTTCGGAAGCAATGCGAGACAATGAGGATGTCGTAATGGCTGCAGTAAAGAAGCGCGGCCTTGCTCTCAGCGCTGCCTCTCCGCGATTACGAAACAACAGAGAAGTCGTGGTCGCGACAATCACTTCAAGGACCGGTGATGGCGGGGATTTTAATCAGATAACAGATGCCTCGGATGAGGTCATTGAAAGTTTGTTGGATGAAAATAATCCAGCCAATAAGGATATCCTTCAGGCAGCACTGCATAATGAGCGGTCAAATGAAATTTATGCAGAAAGAGTCAGAATGGATCCACAACTGAAAGGTGTTCACCAATACGAAGAAGTTTTCAAGAAATACGAGCATTTGCACATGCGTGAGAAGATAGAGAAAATATTGGGGGAGAAATTGTAAGTATCCACTTGAGTGATATTTGAGTTTACGTTTACAGCGACCGCCCCAAAGGCGGTTGTTGTTTTTGTATGCTGATCTCGGACTGCTTTCTGTCCCAACCCCTCCTGTCACGTCGTTCGCGAACGACGTGACTGTCCTCCCCTTGTCCCAAGGGGAGAGAACGTGTTGACCGCGCGCATTCATTGTAGATTGACGAGCGTTCTTTGCACGTTTCCCTTTTTGAACCAAAGATGTTGATTCAGTCGGAAGTAAGGACTGGTTCCGTCTGAAGAAAGGAATCAGGGAGATTGGGATAGGGAACGTCGTATATTCTTATCGTATTGTATTCATTCCCAACCCCTCCTCTTGTTCTTCAGACCTCTTCAGAACAAGTCCTTGGGACAAGAGGAGAGAACTCGTGCGTTCCGTCTTCCAAAGAATATCGCCTGGCATACATGTATAACCTCCCCCTTTGGCCCAAAGGGGGACCGAGGGGGATTGGGTTCAGTAGAAGCGTGTAAGATGGTTAATTTACAGATGTTTCCTCGAGGATCCGGTCGATGACGGCGACCATATTTCGCATGACGTCGGTGTTCGTGAATCGGAGGGTGCGGGTACCGTATTCATTGAGAAGAAAATCGTCTCGCTCACGATCCTTGTCGACGTTTTCTCCAGATTCGTAATGTTGGCCGCCATCGATTTCGATGACGAGTTTTTTAGACGGGCAGTAGAAGTCGACGATATATTTCCCGAGCGGATGTTGGCGGAGAAAACGGAGCTCGTTGATTTGCCTTCTCCGAAGCTGGTTCCATATCCGAATTTCCGCTTCGGTCATGGTTTTTCGAAGCGTTCGTGCTCGGGATTTTAGTATCGTCTTCCTGTCGGCTGGCATAGGTCTATGGCACTTGTGATTTTCTTTGTCCCAACCCCTCCTGTCACGTCGTTCGCGAACGACGTGACTGTCCTCCCCTTGGGACAAGGGGAGAGAACGTTTTATTATTACTCGTTCTCTACCCTGTGTTTTCTCCTTTGTCCCAAAGGAGAAGCAAAGAGGATTGGGGAATAGCGGGAGTGAATTGATGGAGGGCGTTTCTACTTTTATTTAGTTAGATTTCTCTACTGCACATAATTCGGTTTAGAGCCTATCCGTTAGGGTCTCCGTCACGAGCTGCACGATCTTCGAGCGGAAAGGCGGGTAACCAGCGGAGCCCTATCTGTAGATAAGGCGACAAGGGGTACACGCGTTTACGCCGAAGATCGTAGGCGCAGTAGGTATGTTCCTATTGGGATAGGCTCTTAGTCGTTTCTTTCAGAACTTTCTATTATTCCAACCCTTCTCTGCCTCTCCCCTTGTCCCAAAGGGAGAGAACGTACTCATTATGATTTCCAAAAATATATCACCAATCATCCTTTGATAGTCTCCCCCTTTCTCCGAAAGGGGGATTTGTCTCCCTATAAAAAGGGAGACAAAGGGGATTGGGAGTGGTAGAAAATCAAATGTTCTTTCTAGAATCTCAAGGTCTTTTCAATATCGACAAATGTTTCCCGAAGCGCGACGAGTTCTGCGTCCGAAAAAGGTGAGAGAACGAAGGCATCGGCGGGGATGTTCTCCGGCGGGCGGCCGATGCCGATGCGGACACGGGTGAAATCCTTGGTGCCGAGTTTTTCGATGAGGTCGGCGACGCCGTTGTGTCCGGCGGCGCCGGAACCCGTGCCGATCTTGTACGAGCTCGCGGCGATGTCGAGATCATCATGGATGACGACGATATCCGATGGTGCGAGTTTGAAAAATGACAGGATCGCCGTCACCGATTCGCCGGAGCGGTTCATGAAGGTTTCGGGTTTGAGGAGGAGGATCTTCTCTCCATCACGCATACCGGCTGAAACCGACCCCTTCCATTTCGAGGACGGTTCGAACGATGGGAATCCCCATGATTCCGCGAGGAAATCAAGAAACAGGAACCCGGCATTGTGGCGGGTTTTGTCGTATTCTTTCCCTGGATTGCCGAGTCCGACGATGAGTTTCATAGAGGCGTTCATGTTGATATCATCCGATTATCATGGTAGTCCATAAAGCTCATGAAGTCTATATGTGGGAGAATTTTTAATTTCCTATTTTGTAATTTTTAGTGGAGGATGGGGACTGTCATGACTTTTTTGCTCCCTGTTGGCTGTTGACCATTTTTTGATTACCGTGCCTGTGGCGTGAAGTATCCCGAGAAGGAATCCTCGGCCGACGGAGCATTCGAAGTGTCGCTTCCAAGCGATGTTTCCGGCAGGGGATGGTTTCGAAGGTCGTTCCCGACGATGACGACGAAATCGGCGTTCTTGTCCGCGGTCGGAAGTGTGGGGACATCGGTTCGTTTTTCGAGTGAGAATGCGCCGATGAGCGAGTCGAGCGTGAAGGGTTTGGTGAGATTTGTCCGGTCGGCGACCTGGCTCTTTTCGGGACGGACGAGGGCGCCATCCGAGACGATGCGAATATCCTTGGCGGGAATCGCGTCACGAAAGGTCGTCGCGAGACGGTTCGCAATGGTCGCATCTTCCGGCCGTGAAAGCACGACGATCGTCGCGGTCTCGTTTCCCATTTCCGCACGTTTCCGATCGAGTTCCCCTTTGTCGAATAGGTTCGTGGCGAAATCGCGCACTTCGTTCCAGTTGCCGGTCCGCGGGACGAGGATGAACGCCGCGACTCCGTTCATGTCGATATGTGAGACGCGGAGCAGGCTATCCTTCTGCCAGGCATCGACGACGGCCGTCGAGGCGTTTCGTAGGTCGGTTGTTTTGCCAAGTTCGATCAGGCTTGCGATCTGACTCATGGTCAAGTTCGTCCGGACGCTGTCGCCAAGGGTGCCGAGGAGTCGGTTTGCGGTGAAGGGATCGAGATAGGTCTGAATCGAGAGAGCTTTCTCCTGGAAGGCTTTGATGATTTGCTGTTGACGCTTGGCCCGGCCGAAGTCGCCTTCCGGATCGTCGTGGCGTTCGCGGGCGTACTTGAGGGCGGTCGCGCCGTCGAGCGTGTGCCAACCGGCGGACAACTGGAAGGTCTCGTAGCTGTAATTTTTTCCGGGATAGCGGGCATCGAGGATGTCACGCTCGGAGAGAACACTTACGCCACCGACATCGTCAATCACTTTCTCGAACCCATCGAAGTCGAGCGCGACAAAATAGGGGATGGTTTGCCCCGTGATATCCTCGACCGAACGGATCAAAAGGTCGGCGTCGCTTCCTTGGGAGAGCCCGTACTGATAGAGTGAGTTGATCTTGGTCGAAAGGTCCGTGCCGGGAATGGGGACGAAGAGATCACGCGGGATGGACAAAAACGCCGCCTGATGATTGCGCGTGTCGATGCTTGCGAGCATGATAGTGTCGGTCAGGTTCTGTCCCGGATAGTGGGTCCCGGCCCGTCCGAGGAGGAGGACGTTCACCCGCCCCGAATTTTCTCCTTGGAGAGGTTCTCGTGTACCTCCCGGGAGCACGGAAGAAAGATTCCCAAAGGCTCCGCCGGAAGCATTGTCGACGTGAATTCTTTCTGCGGTCAGAAAGAGACGCCATCCGAGGAATACGAAGACTATCGCAATGATTGCAACGATTGCGACCGAAAGGTGCCGTATCGATATTTTTCCCTTAAACATAGCCTTTTTCCACTTTCATCCGATACTTGATTTCAGGCTGAAAACGTGATACGATGGCATCGTTTCCTTCTTATCCATAAGGGCTTGTCCCTCCTGATTTCCATCGTATGGCGACGAATCCCGAGCGGTCCGGACTCCCGGAGCGCGATACCCGTCCGACAGTCGAGAACGAAGGGGAGCTCTCGGCCGGACAGTTCTTTCTCGAGATGGTGAAGGTATTTGTCCTCGCCGCCATTATCATCATACCAGTCCGTGTCTTTCTCTTCCAGCCGTTTTTCGTACAGGGTTCGAGCATGGAGCCGAATTTCGAGAACGGCGAATACCTCGTGGTGAACGAATTCGGGTACAAGCGTACCGAAATCGGATTGCCGGGAAACCCGCTTTTTACGGTGTCCCCCTTTTCCTCATTGCCCCGTCAGCAACCGATCGTGTTCCGTTCCCCGCAGAATCAGGACCTCTATCTTATCAAACGCGTCATCGGCCTTCCGGGAGAGACCGTGCGGATCGAACGCTCGAAGAT
This sequence comes from Candidatus Moraniibacteriota bacterium, assembly GCA_903893925.1. GTDB lineage: Bacteria > Patescibacteriota > Minisyncoccia > Moranbacterales > UBA1568 > JAAXTX01. Next base: position 8,154 of record CAITOC010000018.1, on the reverse strand, counting down.
ATTCATCACGAATGATACGCATCCGGACGGATACATGCTCGACGAGTCGGCCTATCTGGCGCCGTCGGTCGTGACGACGGACATGAGACCGATCACGCTCGGACCGGACCAATACCTCGTCTTGGGCGACAATCGCATGAACAGTCTCGACTCGCGCGTGTTCGGTGCGGTCAACAAGGGGTTGATCGTCGGACGGGTGTTGCTTCGAGCCTGGCCGTTGCCGAGAATGGAGTGGTATCGTTGATTCCCGTTCGAGATTTTCATAATCAAGCAGTATAAGTATCCGACTATGGCTCCGAAGAAGAATGTCATCGTGAAGAAATCCAAGCCGGCAACGAAGAGCCCGGCGCCGACGAAAGGGGCAGTGAAAACAGAAAAGAAGCCGGCGACGAAAACCGCTCCGGCACCGCTCGTGTCGGAAAACGAGCTTTTGATGCAGTCGCTTCGTGGGATGCGCGACATACTGCCCGACGAGCAACCGTACTGGGAGCGCGTGCGTCGGAGTCTGTCGTCGGCCGCGCAGGAGTATGGATTCAATCGCATCGATACGCCGACGGTCGAATATCTGCATCTGTTCATCCGATCGATCAAGGAAGGGACCGATATCATCGACAAGGAGATCTATTCGTTCCAGACGCGCGGTGGAGACCGGGTGGCACTCCGACCGGAGTTCACGGCCGGTATCGGTCGTGCCTATATCCAGCACGGGATGAGTGTTCTCCCGAAGCCGATCCGCCTCTTTTCCATGGGTCCGGTATTTCGCTATGATCGGCCACAGGAAGGACGTTATCGTGAGCTGTGGCAGGGGGACTTCGAAGTGTTCGGCGAGGCCGACCCGATCCTCGATGCGCAGGTCATCCAGGTCGCCTACCGGGTGGTTCGCGAGCTTGGACTCAAAGACATCGAGTTCCAGGTGAATTCCATCGGGACGCCGGAGTCACGCAAGCGATACGAGAAGGCACTCGTCCGGTTCCTCGAATCCCAGAAGCACAAGCTATGCCAGCAGTGTCGTGAACGACTCGTGACCAATCCGATGCGCATCCTCGACTGCAAGGAAGACAAGTGTGTACAGTTGACCTCGCAGGCCCCGCAGGCCCTCGACTTCCTCGATGACGAAAGTCGCGCCCATTTCAAATCGCTTCTTGAATACCTCGATGAACTCGAATTGCCGTATTCGATCAACCCGCGTCTCGTCCGGGGTCTCGACTACTACACGCGGACCGTGTTCGAAATTTGGTCGACTGACCGTGAGGGAAAGAAATATGCGCTCGGTGGAGGAGGCCGGTACGACAATCTTATCCAGGATCTCGGTGGCGAGCCGACGCCGGCTATCGGATTCGGTCTCGGCCTCGACCGGATCGTGCTCGAGATGAAACGGACCCAGGTGCGCCCGTATGAGTTTCCCAAGCCGCGCGTGTTTCTCGCCCAGCTCGGCGACCTCGCAAAGAAGAAGAGTCTTCGGATGTTCGCCGAACTCGAGAAGCATGGCGTCCTAGCCTCGGAGAGTTTCGGTCGCGGGAGCCTCAAGGCGCAGATGCGGGTCGCGTCGCGCATTGGAGTCGAGGTGACGATCATTCTCGGACAGAAGGAAGCGATTGACGGGACTGCCATCGTCAAAGACATGGTATCCGGAACCCAAGAGACCGTCACACAAGAGCGTCTCGTGGATGCCGTGAAGAAGATTTTGAAAACGAATGCGTCGCTTTCACATCCGACACCGAAATTTGACCAGTGATCCGTACGTAGTATGACAGAGACCGTATTCGACAAGATTATACGGCGGGAGATTCCGGCTGACATCGTGTTCGAGACCGACGAGATTATCGCGTTTCGAGATATCCATCCTCTGGCGCCGGTGCATATCCTCATCATCCCGAAGCGCCGGATCGAGACGATCGACGACCTGACTGACGATGATGCGGGACTGGTTGGGCGGATGATCCTCGCAGCGCGCGATATCGCCCGGGACTTGAACATTTCCGAAAAAGGGTATAAACTGCTCTTTCGGGTGGGGCATGATGGTGGACAGGAAATACCGCATATCCATCTGCACCTGATCGGCGGAGCGAGGCTCTCGGAAGGGATTCGTCCGGCAAAATAACCTATTTTTCAGCGGTGAGGGGAGGGGTCAATACATATCACTAGGAAAGGAGGTCGGTACACATGATACAGGTACGCAAGAAAGAGAAAGAGACACCGGAAAGTATGATCCGGCGGTTTTCGCGTCGTGTCCAGCAGAGTGGGACACTTCAGCGCGCTCGCAAGCTCCGCTTCCGTCGTGACGAGAAGAGCAAGACCGAACGTCGCAACGAGGCCCTCTACAAGACGAAAATCCGCAAGGAGATCGGTCGCTTAAAGAAATTCGGGAAGTTCGACGACGAGTCCCTTCGCGAAATCAAGAAGAAAATGAACCGTTAAATCGCTCGCTATGACCCTGTACGAAACGACACAGTCCGACCTCAAAGAGGCCATGAAGGCTGGGGATGCGGCCCGCCGTGACGTGATCCGCATGATCGGGAGTGCGCTCAAGAACGAGGCGATCGAACTGCGCAAGCCGGCGAGCGAACTGTCCGATGACGAATCGGTCGCCGTTTTGCGTCGGCTCGCGAAACAACGTCGCGAGAGCGTGGAGAGCTTCCGTGCGGGCAATCGTCCCGACCTCGCGGAACATGAAGAGGCTGAACTCGCCATTATCGGCGCGTATCTGCCGGCGAACCTGCCTGACGACGAGATCCGGAAACTGATCGCGGAGGCGAAAGCGGAAACCGGAGCGTCGTCGAAAGCCGACTTCGGGAAGCTTATGGGAGCGACTGCAAAGAAGGTCTCCGGACGAGCCGATGGCAATGCCGTGAAGAAGCTCGTCGAAGAAGCGCTTTCGGAATAGCATCTGACCATGGAATTCGAACTCGACATCGTGCGGAATACGGACTGTGAGACGAAGGATGATTTTTTCGTGGCAGTCGCGAAACAGACGGTATCCCGATGTGGGATACCGTCTGTTTTGTCATGCAGGAAGGTTTCTGTGGGCATCGCGTTCGTTTCCGACGAGGAAATCGCGGAACTCAACCGGACCTACCGGGACAAGAACGCTTCGACGGATGTCTTGTCCTTTGCCGAACACGAAGGGGAGGAAATCGTTCCCGATGCGGACGGAGCGGTCTTTCTCGGTGACCTCGTGATTTCACCCGACTTCGTGCGTCGTGCCGCCTTGGATGACGGTGTCTCCTTTACGAAAGAACTCGCATTCGTCGTCTCGCATGGCATTTTACATCTGCTTGGATTCGACCATGGCGAGGAAATGTTCCGGATTCAGGACGAGGCGACGGAGGCCGTGACAAGATGACGCGCATTTTTGCTTCGAAAAAGGAAAGGAGTATACTGTATCCGTACGATAATCATTCACTTCATCGGTATGTTCGGCATATTTAGGGAGAAAACTCCGGTCGGCGGTCCTGAAAAGGTGCCCGAAACACGCTCCTTGTCGGAAAAGATAATCTCTCGTGCAAGCAAGCGTTTTGAGGAAGAGGAAGCTGATCCACTTGAAGCGCTTAGAGAACTTTCCGAGGATATCGAAAGTGCGGATATCGAGAAATCAGTTAAGGATATACTTCTGAAGACCTGCTCAAGATTTCAGGACAAGGGTTCGAATGTGACGATGGAGGATATCGAATTTTTGATCAAGCAGGTCGGAATCTTATTGGAAGAAGAATAATACCAAATGAACTGAATTTTTGTTACGTTCAGGAGTTCGCCCCGCTCTTCGCGAAGGGCGGGGCGAACTCCTCCGGTAGCGATATACAACACATCAAGTTATTTCGGTATAATATCCCTATGACTAAATTCTTCAGGAGTTTCCGACATGCCGTGGATGGGATACGCACCGCGATCGCGACGGAGCGGAATTTCCGTTTCGAGCTCGTGCTTGCGGTCGCATCGGTCGTGCTGGCGCTCATCTTGCCGTTGTCTGTGGCTGAACGTGCCATCGTATTTTTGACCATCGGTATCATTTTATCACTCGAATTGCTCAATACCGCCTTCGAGCATCTGATGGACGTGCTCAATCCGCAGTATCACGAGGATGTGAAGAAAAGCAAGGACATCGCCGCCGGAGCGGTGTTGCTCGCCTCCATAGCCGCGGCGACTGTCGGTCTCGTCGTCTTCGTCCCACATATCATCCCGTTCGTCTCGAAGTGGTAGCGTGTTGATTTTTTGGAACGTTCTTTTGGAATTCGCTCCGCCTCTCGCGAAGAATTGGCTATTTTTTTCGGAGTTCGCCCGTTCTCAACTCGTTAACACGTTAACCTGTTAACAGAGTAGGTTTTTGACTTTCAACTTTTCACTTCCCCGTTTTGTCTTCCGCGGTTTTCGGGGTATACTATCATTTATAAGCAGGGAGTATTCACGGGGGAAGAGATTCTCCGTTTGTCCGTATGTCGAAAACGGTAAATTATCTCGGAATCGATATTGGATCGTCGCAGGTACGCGCGGTCATGGCGCAGGAAATCGCGGGCGAGGAATCGCTCCGTGTGCTCGGCGCCGTCTCCATGCCGTCCGAGGGGATGCGCCGAGGGACCGTCGTCGATGTGTCCGCTGTCGCGGGCGCCGTGGCCAAGGCGGTATCTCATGCGGAGCGGATGTCCGGCGTGACCGCGGGCGTGGTCGGCGTGGGCGTCTCCGGCACGGATATCTTCTGTCAGAAAACACTCGGAGTCATCGCGGTCAGCCGACCCGACGGTGAGGTGGCCGAAGAGGACGTGGAACGCGCCATGGCCGAAGTCGAGGCGCGTGTCATGCTGCCTTCGAATCGTGAGGTATTGCATGTGATTCCCAAGAGCTATCGGCTCGATGACCAGAAGGATATCAAGGATCCGATCGGCATGCGTGGTGTCCGGCTCGAAGCCGAGGCGTTCGTCGTCGGCACGAGCATGAACCAAATGAAAGGTATCGGCCGGATCCTCGATCAGGTCGGTATCCGTCCCGATTTCTTTGCGGTCGAACCGCTTGCCGCCGCCGAAGCGATACTCAATCCCAAACAACGGGAACTCGGTGTCGTCTTGGTGAACATCGGTGGGAGCACGACGTCGATAACGGTGTACGAGGAAGGGGAGCTCGTCCACTTGGCGGTGTTGCCGGTCGGTGGCGCGCATGTCACGAACGATATCGCGATCGGACTCCGAGTATCCATCGATACGGCGGAACAGGTCAAATTCCAGTACGGGACGGCTTTGCCGGAAACGGTCGGCAAACGTGACGAGGTAGATCTCTCCCGATTCGATTCGCATGAGACGGAATCGGTCTCGCGACATCATGTCGCCGAAATCGTCGAGGCGCGCATGGACGAACTTCTGCGGTTCGTGAATTCCGAACTTGCGAAATGTGGACGCGAAGGACTACTACCGGCCGGCGCAGTCTTTGCAGGCGGTGGCGCACTCTTGCCGGGCACTGTCGAACTTGCCAAGGACGTTCTCCGTCTCCCGTCGAATATCGGATATCCCAAACCGCTCGGAGGGATTCTCGATTCGGTGGACAGTCCGGATTTTGCGACCGCTGTCGGGCTCGTGTTGCTCGCGCGCGAGCGCGGACGGACGCATGGAAACATCGCCGGGATAGGATTTCTGGCGGATGGTGCGAAGCGCGCGGTTCCGGAGTGGGCCCTTTCCGTGGGGAAGAAAACCAGGGATTGGCTCCGGAAGTTTCTCCCTCTGGATTGAAAACAGCCATACAAGGCAAAAAAGTTAGAAAAACCGGCTTGACACACGCTTTTTCCGCGTGCTAAAGTAGGACTTCGAAAACAAAAGGCGGTCAAACCACGTTCGATCATCCTTTTTAGCATCCTTTCCGTATGGCAGAGATCAAACCAGATATCGAGACATTCGCGAAGATCAAGGTCGTCGGCGTCGGCGGAGCCGGTGGCAACGCGGTCTCGCGTATGATCGATTCCAAGATAAAGGGAGTCGAGTTCGTGGTCATCAATACCGATGCACAAGCACTCCACAATTCCAAGGCCGCAGAGAAAGTCCACATCGGCAAGAATCTGACGAAGGGACTCGGCGCGGGCATGAATCCGGAAATCGGACGACAAGCGGCCGAGGAAAATCGTGACGAGATCCAAGAAGTTCTCAAAGGTGCCGACATGGTGTTCGTCGCATGCGGACTCGGAGGTGGGACCGGAACCGGCGCGGCACCGATCGTCGCCGAGACGGCCAAGGAGCTCGGTGCACTCACTATCGGTATCGTGACCAAGCCGTTCACGTTCGAAGGAGCACAAAGGCGCGCGATCGGCGAGGAGGGACTCTCCAATCTTCGTGACCGCGTGGACTCGCTCATCACCATCCCGAACGACAAACTCCTCTCGATCATCGACAAGAAGACCTCACTCATCAATGCATTCCGCATCGTCGACGACGTGCTCCGCCAGGGCGTGCAGGGCATCTCGGACCTTATCACGAAGCCGGGTATCGTGAACGTGGACTTTGCGGATGTCCGGACCATCATGGAGGACAGCGGTTCCGCACTCATGGGTATCGGTATCGCTTCCGGCGAGAATCGTGCCGAGGAAGCGGCCCGTGCGGCCATCAACAGCCCGCTCCTCGAACTCTCTATCGATGGTGCCAAGGGCGTGCTCATCAACATTTCCGGATCCGCCGACCTCGGTATGCTTGAGATCAACGAGGCGGCGAACATTATCACCGAAAGCATCGATCCGAATGCAAAGGTCATCTTCGGTGCCGTCGTGGACGATCAGATCCACAAGGGCGATATCCAGATCACGGTCGTCGCGACCGGATTCGATGCCGGACGCGTCAAGGATCAGCGTAGTCCGATCGGATTCGTCTCCCGTGTTTCTTCTCCCGCTCCCGCTTCTCCGCCGGTGTCCCGTGGTACCGTCGAACCGAAGCCGGACACGCGTTCGGAGGTGGAAGAGGATATCTTCTCCCGTTCCGCGTTCGAAAGCACCCGCCGTATGGTGGAAAGCCCGGCGATGATCATCGAGGAGAAGATCCAGCCGGCCCCGACACCGCTTCGGGCCGAGCCGAAGGAATTCGCCGAGGAAGGGGATGATCTCGAAATCCCGGCATTCATCCGCCGGAAGATGAAGAAATAATCCGAGACACCCGTTCGTATGAAGGGAGGACGAGTCGTCCTCCTTTTCTTTTTCTTGAAACGTGGTATAGTGTCGTTGAGAAGGGTATTTTATGTCCGAATCGTATGCGTTGCCCATTCTGTGGTCATGATGATACCAAGGTTGTCGATTCGCGTGAGACCAAGGAAGGTCGCGCGATACGGCGTCGCCGTGAGTGCGAAAAGTGCTCGGGCCGGTTCAGCACATACGAAGAGGCCGAAACGATGGGTATTTCGGTCGTGAAGAAAGACGGCCGGAGGGAGGAATATGACCGGAAGAAGATCGAGTCCGGGCTGAGGCGGGCACTTGAGAAGCGGCCCGGGTCCGAAGAGAAGACAGAGAAGATTCTCGAGGAAATCGAATACGAACTGCATGCGAGACGGGAACCGGACGTGTCGAGCAAGGAAATCGGGAACCTCGTGCTTGAGAAACTCCGTGCCGTCGACGAAGTCGCATATCTCCGATTCGTGAGCGTCTACAAATCCTTCGGCTCGGTGAAGAGCTTCAAGAAGGCGATTGAAAATCTGGAATAAAATGGATTTCGCTTCCCTGATTCGTCGTTCGTTCCCGTTCGTGATCCCGGGTGTCTTTCTCGGGTCGTTGTTTCCTTCGTTGTCACCGTGGTTGCCGCTTCTGGTATTCTCTTTAAGCGTTGCGTCCGTTTCCATTTGGAGAAACGGTATGAGCGTGATGTTTTTTCTTTGTCTCATCGCGTTCTCCTTCGGGATATTTTTGTCCGCGCGAGCCGAAACGGCATGGGATCATGACCGGCCGTCTGGTCCCGTGGAGGGGATCGTGACCATTGTCCGGAATCCCGAGTCCGACGATGCCGGAACGACGGCTGTTTTTCGGTTCGATTCCTGTTCGGGTGGAGCGATCTGCCCGGATACACTCGTCTCGGGAATTTTCTCGATCAGATCCGGTATCTCATATGGAGATGTCGGGACGCTTTCGTGCGTACTCGCGGCTCCTGACGCGACGTGGCGGATGTACTATGCGAAAGACGGTATCGCGTACAAGTGTCGGGTCTC
>CAITOC010000017.1 GCA_903893925.1 Candidatus Moraniibacteriota bacterium | reverse complement strand
CGGCACTCTTGACATTTTGTGCGAACCTGTTCGTCATGCCGGTCATCTTCGCGAACTTCGGAACGTTTTCTCCTGTGTCTTTTCTCGCCAACGCGGTCATCTTGCCCATCGTGCCGTATTCGATGCTCGGTACGGCCTTTGTCGGCGTAGCGGGGATGATTTCATCCACACTTGGCAGTCTTCTCGCGTTTCCGGCGTATGCCGCGATCCGACCGATCATCCTTGGGACGGAATATATGGCTGGACTCTCCAGAGGCGCGATGATTCAATCGGGGTTCGGATGGATCGCGACGGTCATCTGGTATTCCGTGCTCGGACTGGTATTTTTGTTCATCGACAAGAATCGGCAAATGGCTGTCGCGAAAAATGAGGAAGACGATCTTCGGGGACATTTGGAATCCGACTAGATTCCTTTCTCGATTGATCGGTACTTTGCAAATGGGTAAAACGAATGATATTGAAATGGGAAAAGGGGAGTAATGGGTGAAAAGGGAGAAATGGGAAAGATGGGAGAAAAAATAAACGCGGAGACCTTTCGGTTCCGCATCGTTTTGAGTGACTCGTCGTCTTTCAGGGTATGAACATCGTTCCGTTTCCGGTATCGGTCATGATTTCCTTGAGAAGCGAGTCCGGCTTGGTCCCGTCGATCAGATGCACGCATTTTACGCCCTGGTTCAATGTCCGGAATATCGACCGAACTTTCGGAATCATGCCTCCAGAGATGATTCCGGTTCCGATGAGTCTTTCCGTCTCGTTTTGATCGAGCGTTTCGATCAGGTTCCCGTTCCCGTCCATCACTCCCGGAATATCGCTCATATAAATCAGCTTTTCCGCCTTCATGATCGCGGCGATGCCGCTTGCCATGTCGTCCGCGTTGACATTGCATGGCTGCCCGTCGATGTCGAACGCGAATGAAGGAATGATCGGAATGAGGTTGCATCTCAGCGCTTCATGCAGGAACGAAACGTTCATCGCGCAGAGCGTCCCCACGAATCCCAGATTCGGGTCAGTCCTGTGCACGGTCGCGATCCGATTCATGAACGGGCCGAAATCGATGAACCGTCTGCCGATACCTTGGCGTCTCGCCGAAAGCAGGATGGAATGACTTATCCGTCTGAGGACGTCGTAGACGATTCTCATCGTATGCTCATCCGTCACCCGTCTTCCATCGATGAATTTCGGGACAAGACCAGCCTTCTTCATTTCATCGCTTATGGCATTGCCCGCACCGTGTATGACGATCTGACGGATGCCCGTTTCGTGCAGCGTGTCCATATCCCGAAGAACCGGCATGAGTCGGCTTTCGCAATCGGCGATAGATCCGCTCAATTTGTGTATGAATACCGTTTCTTTGAATCGGTTCGCGTTTCGGAGGGTCTCGAGAATGATATCCGAATGGTCCTGTATCATTATGATTCGTGTCTCCCGTTTATTTGTTTTGAAGGAATGTGATTCTTGATACCATGTATGTGACTCGATGTCAATGTTTGGATGGTGTACAATGGAGAATAAGGAATTCTTTCGTCTCTTCTCAATCATTTCTGGTACCAAGCTCCATTCAACGATATGCGACAGATTCTTGTGCGGACACTGTTCATCACGCTTGCGCTTGCCGTGCTTGTCGGCGGGGTTTTTTCCTATTGGGCGTGGAAGAACGCACATGAGACCAGGGTCGTCTTCCTCGACGTGGGACAAGGTGACGCGATCCTCATCTCGCAGGGCGGGAACCAGATCCTGATCGACGGCGGACGGAGTGGCAAACTTCTGCTCTCGCGACTCTCGCGGTACGTACCCTTTTGGGACCGGACCATCGAGACAGTTATCATGACCCATCCCGATGCCGATCATATCGGTGGTCTGCCCGACCTCATTCACAACTATCAGGTCCGCACGTTCATCGCGACGAATGCCACGTCGTCGTCCGACGTGTTCAAACTCCTCCAAGACCGGCTCGGCGAGGGGGTAGAGAAACCAGCGCGTCTCGAGGCGGACAAGAGACTCTCCATCGCGCTTCCCGATGGAGGTACGCTCAAAATCCTTTTTCCGGACGGTCCGCTTCCGGAGAATACCGAATCCAATGAGGGGAGCGTGGTGAGTCGATTCTCGTATGGACAAACGGACTTCCTCCTCGCGGGCGATCTCCCGCACGAGGAAACCTTCCTGCCGGACGTGTCGGAGTCCGAGATCCTCAAACTTTCCCATCACGGTTCGAAATATTCCTCGGACGAGAAATTCCTCGCTCTCGTAAAACCGAAAGAAGCGATCGTCTCGGTCGGGCAGAACTCCTACGGTCACCCGGCTCCCGAGACCCTGACCCGTGTCGCGGCAACGGGCGCCATCATCCGTCGGACCGATATCTCGGGTGACCTTTCCTATCGCTGTTCGGCTAATCTTGACGGGTGCGTCTTTTCTGGTGTGTCGCGGTGATTCGGATTTGCCATTTTCTCGATGTTTCTGCTAGGCTCGAAGCAAAGAGTGTTTCAGTTCACTTAAAAACAAGGAGGACTTCATGACTGTCGATATGAATCGTGTGAAAGGGATTTTGGATAAATATGTCCAGTCGCCGGGATTTGAGGGAGATGTCGAGAGGAGAATACGGGAATATGATCAGAAGCTGGCGGAAACTGGCATCGATCCGGAACTCCGGACCGCATATCTCAACGAATTTGACTGGTGCACGCTCGTCGTCGGATATGAAGATGACGGAAGCCTGGGGTCGTTGGTAGGGAATCTCAAAAGTTTCTTTCGGGGGACGGTTTCCGGCCTTTTCGGTAATGAGACGGCGCTCCGATTCCTGCGGACCCATACCGGGACGAGAGTCGCCATCGTCAATGTGCTTTCTTCGGAGGATGTCGCTTGGGCGAGGGAACTGCTCGAGGTCATATTGGATGAATGTCGCCATGACCTGAGACTACTCGCGATTGCGTCGTCCCCGGATATTCGACAAGCACTGACTGATTCGCTGTTTGAGACCTATCCGGACGAGGAGTCCTTGGTCGAGGCTTTCTTCGTGAAGATATACGGAAAGGATGCTGTTCCTCCGATTCGCTTATGAATGACCGTTTATATACCGACCGTTGAAACAAACGGCCGGTTTTTATTTGACGGGTAACGATCTTTGCAGTACGGTGTGCTTGTCCTGAAAGTTTCGTTAACAAAAATCATTTTTCAATGAAAAAGATTCTTTTTGTCGGAGGGGATAAGGTGATTCATAGTTATTGGAGAAATTATTTCGGTAACCCGTTCAGTCCCTATTTCCTGGAATTCGCGCTTACCCAGGAAGAAGGACTGATGCTGTATGGGTCGCAAGCTGAATGGAATCTGGTCGCGGTTTCGTCTTTCGTGCCATCATTGAAAGAACCGATCCCCCATTATCCATACGGCATATTGAATACGCTTGAAATGATTAAAAACATTCGGGAAAAAAATCCCGCTCTTCCGATTTTCGGTATAGGTGGCGCCACGGAAGAGATCGGAAGAAAAATGGTCGAAGAGGCTGGATGTCATTGTTATGCCAGGGGATTGGATGCTCCCGAGCGTATCATAAAGTATTTTGAAACCGCCGATTCGAATCAGTCTTATCAGGAGGTGACGGGCTGATCATCTCAATATTCGGGGCACATATTGAAACGGATCTGTATTTTTATCCTGCCGGGAGGTTTTCCGGCGGGATTTTTCTTTTTTAAGAAAGTCGTTCGCTGTTTTTTCCGTTTGATTTCTTCCTTTATCCATGCTACAAAGGGGTGACAGCGAAAAGTGATAAACCGTTAAATCGATCCCGTATGACCGAAACAATCCATCCGAAAAAGGAACGTACGCTCGTCGTCATCAAGCCCGACGGCGTCCAGCGCTCACTCGTGGGCGAAATCATCCGGCGCTATGAGCGGACCGGACTCAAACTCATCGCCTCGAAGATGCTTATCCCGACTCCCGAGATGGCGACCGAGCACTATATGATCGGCGGGGAGGAGTGGCTCGAAGGCGTCGGCAAGAAGGCGTCCGAGGCGTACGCGAAGAAGGGACAGCAGTCTCCGTACGCGACCTTCCGCGAGAATGGCGTGGCCATCCTGAAGTCGAACGCGACGTATCTTTCCTCGGGTCCGGTGGTAGCCATGGTCTGGGAGGGGAACGGGGCGACCGGGGTCGTGCGCAAGATCACCGGTTCGACCGAGCCGATGTCGAGCGACGTCGGTACTATCCGGGGCGACTTCACCGTCGATTCCTATCAGATTTCCGACGTGGACGATCGATCCATCCGCAATCTCATCCACGCGTCGGGAAACACGGAAGAAGCGGAGAAGGAGATCCCGATCTGGTTCCGTGAGAACGAACTTTTGAACTATCGGCATCTGCAGGAAGCGATCCTGTATGATGTGAATCTGGATGGGATACTTGAGTAGGGAAATTTTTAATTTTTCAATTTTTCAATTTTTGTCGAATAGGGAGTAGGGAAATTTTTAATTTTTCAATTTTTGTCGAACAAGACAACTTGTATTTTTTGCCGAGCAGAGTAGCTGAGAAATTTTTAATTTT
>CAITOC010000016.1 GCA_903893925.1 Candidatus Moraniibacteriota bacterium | reverse complement strand
GGCCACGATCGCATCTTCGGCATGCGCAGTCATTAATCCCGCCACGGAAAAGTTCATGCCCGTCATGGAGAACACCATGACCGGTGTCATGATCGCCGACAAGATCCGCTGACTCAGTCTCAACTTCTTGCGCATCTCCCTATCATGCTGTACCGACCATGTGGCATATCTCATATGTGTGACCTTAGGATACAAAAATAAAAAACGACCAAAGCGAAAAGCTCAAGGTCGGTTGAAATGGATGATAGTTAAATTGTTCACCCGGAGTATCATACGCCTGTACACAGAATATACTTCATGTGTCTCAAACATACCGCTTATATAAGTCATTTAATATCGTTTCCGATACTTCCTGACTTCGCACTGACACTCTATCACTCGCCATGATATTGTCAACTTGTCAAATACTCAAAATGTGTCGTGATGAAAAACACTCGGAAAGGCCCGCCCTTCGGAGAAGGTCCGGCCTTGGGACTTCGTTTGTTTCTGACGAATCTTGCTCCAGATGATGCCCGAAGGCCAATCCTTCGGAGAAGGTTTAGCCTTCGAACGGAAGCGTTTACCCTTCGGAGGCGTATGCGGTATACTATGGCTAAAGACATTCTCAACAAAGCGTATGGAAAACAATTCTCAAACGGGACCGGGAACCGAAAACAAGGGGTTTACTTTGATCGGTCCGATATCGTGGCAAGAGATTTTCGATTCGTGGCGGACGGATGAGTCGACACAGGAATCTTGGAAAAAACATTGGGAAGAAAGTGGCTTCGGTTCCTGGGACGAATGGAGGATGCACCACATGCGACCATACCGACCGGAAACGCTTTCATGGTCCCTCTATCACATAAATAATCCCCTCGGAACCGTGCCTGGATTTTTCGGGGCTCCGAGCAGGAACTGGATCGAGAACGCATACGACGGGGCGACGACAAAACGCCTCCGCGACATCATTCATCTGCCAATCATATCGGAAAACGCGAAGATTGACGCCGTCAGAGACCGATTTCCCGAAAAGACCATGCTCATCGGGGTTCGGGTCGGCGACGATATCATACTCATAGAAGGCATGCACCGTTCGTGCGCGATCGCGACCTGGGATCCCTCGATCCTGTTTACAAGTGAAGTGACTATCGCCCTTGCGACGTGGCCGGAATCGGAATTCGTCCTCAAACGATAAGAGCCTATCCGTTAGGGTCTCCGTCACGAGCTACACGATCTTCGAGCGGAAAGGCGGGTAACCAGCGGAGCCCTATCTGTAGATAAGGCGACAAGGGGTACGCGCGTTTACGCCGGAGATCGTAGGCGCAGTAGGTATGTTCCTAACGGATAGGCTCTAAGTCAGGAAAGGGTCAGGTCTTGGGACTTCGCTTTGTTTCCGAAGGTTTAGCCTTCGGAAAAGTATGCGGTATACTGTAATCGGATACGACAGCTTCTTATGGGAGTTCGCCCTGCGAATGCCGGGACGAACGCACGACCAGTAAGATGAAATAGATTATTGTAATGTGCTTTAAAGACACGCGCCTATGGAAGAAGAACTCAAGACCCGGCTCGACGCGCAGGAGAAAAAGATCGACGCGATATACGTATCGGTCGAGAAGACGCGCACGTATTTCCTCTGGACGATCATCGCGACCCTGGTCGCATTCGTCCTCCCGCTCATCGGTATCGCGTTCATCGCCCCATGGTTCCTGCAGGTACTCACTTCGGGATATTCCATACAATAAAAAAACCCGGCATATATTTAGCCAGGTTTATTCGTGGATGAATTTATCAAAATTCCCTGTTATCTGCCTTGATAAAAGTTATCAATTGGGACATTTCCTTGGAAACGAGGGTTTGCATTTCTGCGTCTGGATATTTGAAATAACCGGCGCGATAAATAATAAGTTCAGCAAACAGCTTCAACAGATCATCGAGAGCGAGATATTGTTTCTTGATTCTTTGCCGCGACAGTTCTTTGATGACCTCGTCGCTCATCGGTCGGATACGAAACCAATCGATTTTTTCAACGATCGCCATGATCGAATCAACGAATTCTTGCAAGGGCGACCCTGTCATTCCTTTCAACAGGTCTTTTTTTAAGCTCTTTCTAACGGCTTCCTGCATGGTGATCCTCTGGATATCTTGTTTTGAAATAGCGTTTAAAAGACTTGAGGGGATTCTGGCACAGGATTCCCATCCAGTCAACCGCTTGGAGAAAAGTGTCAGGCACTTTTTTGTTACAAAAATAATGCCGATACAACTTGATGTGTTGTATGTTGCTATCAAAGGAGTTCGCCCCGCGAATGCCGGGGCAGACTCCTGAACGTAACAGGGGTTCAGTTTATTTGGTATAAGCACCCGGCCTCTTTATCCCACTTCGACAATCTTCTTCCGAGACGATGCGCCGGACACGATCCGGATAGTGGAAGAAGCCACACCGAAATGCGCCGCGAGCACCTTGGGGAGTCTAGCGTTCGCTTTCCCCTCGCGAGACGGAGCTTTCACCGAGACAACAAAATTTCCGTCATCATTCAAGATGACCTTCTCTTCTTTCGCGTTCGGTTTGACCGTGACGGACAGTTTCATTCCCCTTTTGTTTCCTTCTCCCGTATCATTTCCTGTCGGTCGCGATAGAGATGCCAGACGCCCGGCAATACCGACACGACGACGATCACGAGCACGATCGGCAACAGGTATTTGTCGATATTGGGCACCCGTGTTCCGAGGACATAGCCGAGGATGACCAGACCGATCGTCCAGAGCGCGGCTCCGGCGATATTGTATGCGAAAAAGACCGCATACTTCATCTCGGCCACGCCGGCGAGTATCGGCGCGAAGGTGCGGACGATCGGCACGAATCGGGCGATCATGACCGTCTTGCCACCGTACTTGTCATAGAACTTCTTGGTCTTCGTGACATGATCCTTGCGAAATAGGAGTGAATCTTCGCGCGAGAAGAGCTTCGGCCCGACGCGACGCCCAAACTCGTATCCGACCATGTTCCCTGTGAACGCCGCGACGAACAGGATGACGGCCAACGTGACCGGCCCGAAGAACCCCTGCGATGCGAGGAACCCCGCCACGAAAATCAGGCTGTCACCCGGCAGGAAAAACCCGAGGAAAAGCCCCGTCTCGGCAAAAATGATTGCGAACAGCCCCACATACCCCGCCGCCTTGATCACCGCGATCAGATCGAAACCGAAATACTCCATAACAAAATACTGAATGATTATCCAATAAAGTCTTCCCTCTCCGAGACAGTATAGCGCGAAAAGAATCTCTCGTCACGGGGTTTCGAAGACTCAACCTGTTATCAAACGAAATCGCTGTTACATTCAGGAGTCCGACTCCCTCTAGGGAGTCGGACTCCTTTAATTGCAATATGTACGACATACTCAATTATGTGATATACGCTTTAAGAAGGGCCCTGTCGGAAACGAGCTTGTCCTAAAACTATCCGTTCCTAAAACTTCGTTTTAGGGGCACTGAAAATTCAAAAGCCCGAAACTCATTCGTTCGGGCTTTGTCGCTAGCGCTGTTTTTTCAACCATTGAGAAGCCAAGACGGGGAAAGGATCACCCTCATACGCGGAGCATCGAATGCCGGCAGGAGTTGTTCTACGACCGAATCCAACAGTCCTCTTCCCTTCTTACGAAACGTATCGGGCGAATCCCCATAATCATAGCGGATTCCATTCCACCGTTCCGCTTTATCATCCGCATGAGTCATCGCATACCCAAGTGCCTCGGGTGAAAGACAATGATCGGCATACGTTCCGGTCCTGACAAGATAATCCCTCTGTTCACGACCCAAATCAATAAGCTTTTGGTGAACAGCTTTTCTCAACTGTTCCATGGTTACATGCCCACGCCTCAATTGAATTTCGAGATGCTTCGGCCTTGGATCAGCCCCATAGGGTCTTGCGATATCGCGGTCGAACAATTTAAGATTCCCGATAAGGTTTTCCAGGAATAACAATGCATCGGAGTCGCTCAATTGCGGTTTATCAAAGATTTCATTGATATTCATGACTGACATCATTTAGATTTGAAAAGGACGACTGTCAGCAACGTACATGATAATCGGCTTTCTGTAAAGGATCTCCGTCATTATCATCCATAGCGTAAAGTATCCCATAATACGCGGTCGCGTATTATGGGATACTTTTGTAATACCATTTCTATACTAAGAGCCTATCCCAATAGGAACATACCTACTGCGCCTATGATCTTCGGCGTAAACGCGTGTACCCCTTGTCGCCTTATCTACAGATAGGGCTCCGCGGGTTACCTGCCTTTCCGCTCGAAGCTCATACGGCTCGTGACG
>CAITOC010000015.1 GCA_903893925.1 Candidatus Moraniibacteriota bacterium | reverse complement strand
TCCGTCACGAGCCGTATGAGCTTCGAGCGGAAAGGCAGGTAACCCGCGGAGCCCTATCTGTAGATAAGGCGACAAGGGGTACACGCGTTTACGCCGAAGATCATAGGCGCAGTAGGTATGTTCCTAACGGATAGGCTCTTAATGAGGTCGATTTCCCTTTGAAGCATGAAATATGGTACGGTTTCGTTATGAAACGCAGAACGATCATTGTCGTGTCAGTGAGTCTGTTTATTGTCGCGGCGATGTGCGTCTTTGTTTCAATGAACATGACGAGCATCATTTCTTTGAACGGGAATCCGGCTTCTCAGGCGGCCACGCCGATTCCAGAATCGGTTGCCACCTCGGTGTCGCCCGCCCCGCCGCCGTCAAATGAAAACGATCCAATCACTGCAGACGCTTTCGTCGCGCCTCTCGCTCGTGCGGATGAACGCACGACGAAGAAACCGTTCGGCATATATATCACCAAGGCGAACTCGCCGGTCCAGCCGGAGCGGTTCTCGGGGTATCATACCGGCACAGACTTCGAGACCTTCCTGGAAGAAGCCAGTGTGGATGTATCCGTGTCGGCTATCTGTTCCGGCAAACTATTGTCCAAGCGCACGGCGAGTGGATATGGTGGCATCGTCGTGCAGTCATGCGTATATGACGGACAGCCGGTGACGGTCATCTATGGACATCTCCGTCTTTCAAGCGTACAGCCAGGCGTCGGTGAAACACTTCAGCCAGGTGATTATATCGGGTATCTCGGTACGGGATATTCCACCGAGACGGACGGCGAGCGGAAACACCTGCACCTCGGTATCCACAAGGGGAGCGTGCTGAATATACTCGGATACGTCCAATCGAAGGAGGGACTGTCTGGCTGGATCGATGCCTGTCCGTTGGTTTGCAAAAGCGGAAACTGACGAGCGTTTTTATGACGAATATTTCCATGTCACCCTATACTCAACAGTGTCATATTTTTATAAAAACCTAATGTGTTGTTTCTTGCGGCCGAAGGAGTCCAATTCCCTCTAGGAAGTTGGACTCCTGAACGTAACAGTAATCCAGTTCATTTCGTACTATGGAACAAAAACTCATACTTTTCGATTTCGATGGGACGATTGCCGATGTTTTTCCGGTGTTCGTCAGTTTCGCCAAGGAAGAAGGCTTCCATCCCGCTCCCGGTGAAGTCGACGAGCTTCGGAACCTTTCGATGCGCGAAGTCGTGGCTCGGCTGCAGATCCCAACGTGGAAAATTCCTTTTTTTGCGTGGAAGTTCCACCGGTATTTTGAAAAGGTATCTGGAGACGTACGGCTGATTGATGGGATGGCGACGGCCATCCAAAATCTTCACGGGAACGGGTTTACGCTCGGTATCGCCACTTCAAATAGCGCTTCGAACGTAAAAAAGATCCTGAATAGGGAGAATCTTTCCGGTTGTTTCGATATCATACGGTCCGAGAGGAACGTGTTTGGTAAGGCTCGTACATTGATAGACATCGTCCGACGTTTCGACGTCGAACCGGAGACGGTATGGTATGTGGGAGACGAGGTTCGTGACGTCGAAGCGGCGCGCAAAGCTGGTCTGAAATCGGTTTCAGTGGTCTGGGGCTTCAATTCGGAGCGCATACTTCGTTCATCGAATCCAGATCGTATCGTAACAATACCGGAAGAGCTTACGAAACTGTTCAATGAAAAAATCGGATGAAAAGAAAAGACCCGCCGAAGCGGGTCTTTTTTCCGACGACTACGATTAGTAGCGCGGGCGATCGTCGCGGCGCGGGCGATCCTCGAGCGGGCGAGCCTCGTTGACCACGAGTTCGCGTCCGTCCAGTTCCTTCCCGTTCCACGTGTCGATAGCCTTGTCGGCATCGGCATCCTCAACCTCGACAAAACCGAAACCGCGGGAGCGGCCCGTCATTTTGTCCATGATGACTGCAACAGAGACGACAGTCGCGACCTGCTCGAAAGCAGCGCGGAGACTGGCATCGGTCGTGTTGTAGGAAAGATTGCCGATATAGAGCTTCTTTGCCATATCTTCGATAGAATCCTGAGATTTATACGCGTAAGACGACCTTCTTCTGGCGCGCCTCAGGTCATCAGGCCTTAACGCGCTCCCTTACGGGAAAAACCATAAAGAAAACTTACAGAGTCATTATAGCGTAAAGACGGGAAAAAAGCAAGCCCCACAGTTGCAATCGGAGAAAATCGGCTTGTAGAGGCTCGTAAGGACGATTCTTCAGGTCAGGACAGGCTTTCTCTCAAATACCATGCGTGTGGTACCAAAATGAAAGATGTTAGACCTATAATTTTCATCGAGACATATGGTAAGTTGTGTTCGTAATCGTGAGAATCGTCATAATGTCTAACCATTGTGACGATAACGAATGAAAAGATGCTTCAAAAATCAATGCTGTGCGCTTGACAGATCCGAAGATGCAACCCGTCTCCATAGAGCGTCACTCTTGGAAGAATATTGACGAGAGGACATGCAATGTCCACTTCAACGACACTGTTTTGAATCTGGCTGGGAAAAATGAGACTCAGTAAGATGTTTATTCATAGAAAGGAATTAGATTCGATTATGAGGAGAACTCTTTTTCTGGTTTTCCGATTTGTGATATACTAAAATATATTGAAATGTATGTGGACAGTGAGTAACCGGATTGCGGAAGTATGACAAAATCAAAAGATGAGCTGTTCGGGAGAATGATCGTATCGATAACCATACTCGTGACCGTTTCCGCGGTCGCGTATTTCGGATATATCGGCTATCTGATGAGGGAGTCACTCTCTTCCAATCGTACGTCCATAAAGACCCTAGAAAAGGATCCTGTTCCAGCGTCTGTTACGAGCGTTCTCACACCGACGGATACACCAGCGCCGGCAGACACATCGTTTCAAAAAGAGACACTGCCACTTCTCGTGCTCAATGGTGGTGCCCCGAAAGGTTCGGCTGCTGCTCTGGTCACCTTGTTGAAGGCGGATGGATTCGCAAAAGCCACAGCAGGAAGTTCGACGGCAAATTATTCCGGACTTATCGTCTATCGTTCCGATGGCAACGATGTTGCGGCAGAAGCTGTACGAAAAACGCTGGAGACGAAATATCCGTCCGTGTCTGTCCAGCCAGCCGATCCGAAAAGACCAGAGACATCGAAGACTCCGATCGTTGTTATTTTTGGAAAATAAGTATCTCTCTCTCAAATCTCATGTCGAGTTGAAATCCGGAAATTCCGTTGGAATGCCAACCGGAGATTGATCACCCTCTGGGTAAAAAACACTGAAAGTCAAGGACGGGTATCCGAAGGAGATGATGATTCCGCTGTCGTACCCCGACGAGACTTGAAGGGTTTTCCCGTCCGCGACGATCGCTTAGCGAGACGGTCGGGGTAGCCGAAATTGCCGGAAAGCGGATTTTCTTGCTTATTATCGCGGTGAGATTTGAGAGAGATACTAAAGAACTTGGGAAACCTTGCGCTGATTTCTGTTGTTCATCGGATATGTTCTTTGACGAGAAAAGCTGAAGGATTTCAATTTTCTGCTCACATCTTGCTTCCGTGGCAGTTTCACGGTATGGTAAAGCCTGCTGAAATCAATCCGAATGGAACGATGACAGATATATCGAATGTTTCCACTTATGGATTCGATCGTTCCCGAAATCAAGTCGAAGCTCAATATCGTGGACGTGGTCGGATCGTACCTCCGGCTCACGAAGGCTGGCGCCTACTGGAAGGCCTGCTGCCCGTTCCACAATGAGAAAACGCCGTCGTTCACCGTAAACGAGGAACGGCAGGCTTTTCATTGCTTCGGTTGCGGGAAAGGAGGCGACATCTTCTCCTTTATCGAGGAAATCGAGGGCATCGAGTTCCGCGAGGCGCTCAAGCTTCTGGCTGAACGGGCCGGTATCGAGGTTCCGGCCTATCGGAAATCGTCCGTGTTCGAACAAGACGGTGTCGAGTTACCGGACCGCACGAAGGAGATCCTCGAACTTTCCACTAAATTTTTCGAGAAACAGCTGTGGGAAGGGGAGGGCGCCAAGTCGGCACTCCCATATCTTCGGAAACGCGGTCTTTCCGATGAGAGTATCCATACTTTTCGGATCGGATATTCTCTTCCGGGATGGAGACATATGCACGATTTTCTTGTTTCTCGCGGATATCGCCCAGAGGAATTGGAGCGAGCCGGACTCGTGATTGCCAAGGAGGGACGGTCGGATCACTATGACCGCTTCCGTGACCGGATCATGTTTCCTATTTCGGACGTCGTCGGGCGGATCATCGGCTATTCCGCACGCGTCGCGCCGGGTAGTGATGAGACCCAGGCGAAATATATCAATACTCCCGAGACCCCGGTCTATCACAAGGGGCGCGTTCTCTATGGCCTGTATCAGGCGAAACAGGCGATCAAGAACGAGGGTGTCTCGGTATTGGTCGAGGGACAGATGGACGTCATCGCATGTCATCAAGCCGGTATTGTGAATGTGATTGCCGCTTCCGGTACCGCTCTTACCGGCGAGCAACTCGATATCCTGAAGCGATACGGGCGCGAAATACGACTTTTCTTCGATATGGACGGAGCCGGTCAGACCGCAGCGTGGAAGAGTGCCCTTCTTGCTCTCGGAAAGGAACTGTCCGTTTCCGTCGTACTCCTTCCGGAAGGCAAGGATGCGGCTGACGCCGCACTCGAAGATGCCGAGGCGCTCCGTGGCGCAGTCATCGCGGCCGTACCGGTGGCCAAATATTTTCTTGATAAGGCTGTCTCGTCGAACGATGTGTCGATGCCGGACGGAAAACGGACGGTGGCCGAGGGGTATGCCCCGCTTTTGGTCGCGATGACGAACCGTATTGACCGGGATTATTGGAGACGGGAGCTCGCCGATGCGATTGGCGTCGAGGAACGGTCCCTTCTAAGTTCTTTGCAGGCTGCCGAAACCGAAGCTCGGGCGAACAGCTCGGAAACGGTGAATAGCCCGACAGTTTCTTCCGGAAACCGTATGTTCCGGACGCGAACGGATATTCTACGCGACCGGATTCTCGGATTATTACTTCTCGATCCAAACCTACGCTCCGATGAACGACTCAAAGAATCCGTCGGGGAAACGCTTTCGAAGGATCCACTCTATTCGATTATCCATGATTCTTCGGTGAGCGACCCATTTTCGATGACGGACGATGAGGAGACGAAACGGCGGGTGGCCGGACTCCTGTTCGATACCGAAGGACTGTTTGCTGGTGATACGAAGGAGGAAGATACCGCTTCGCGGAAGGAATCGGTTTTTTCTGAAATGATTATCCAACTCAAGGAAGAATCCAAGAAGGAAGAATTGCAAGGCATCGTAAAGGCGGTGGGTGTGGCGCGTGCAGCGGGCGATCGCGCTTTGGAGAAGGAGCTTCTCGGACGATTCACCGAGCTTTCGAAGGAGAATTGACTTTTTGCCTGAATAAAGCTAAATTGTCAATGTTGCCGCCGAAGTGCGGCCGTTCCTGTTCACTATGATTTTTCATTGAGCATTGTAACAAACTTCTATGAGCAGCAAGAAAAAACCGGCTCCGAAGAAGACTAAGCCGAAGCCGATCATAAAAAAATCGGCGAAGAAGAAACCGCTTTCGAAAAAGCCGGTGAAGAAAGTCATTGCCAAAAAGTCAGTGAAAAGCGTTCCGGCACGGAAAGCTTTGACAAAGAAACCCGTCACAAAAAAGCCGTCCGTGAAAAAAGTAACCGCAAAGAAAACCGTTTTGAAAAAAAATACCCCGAAAAAGTCAGTTCCCAAGAAAGCGACGCCGAAGCCTTCGGTGAAAAAAACCACGGCAAAGTCTGTCTCTCCGAAGAAAACAAAACCGTCTCCAAAGGCGGTGAAACCGACACCGAAGAAACCGGCGGAGAAATCAGTCGTCTCGAAGTCTAAGGCAGAGGTGAAACAGGAAGAGAAAGTAGAGGCTTTTGATGAGATCGTGAATCGTGGGAAGCAGCGTGGATTCGTCACCGAAGATGAGATCATCCATATCCTTCCGGATGTGGAGACGGATCTGGACGCGTTGGAGCGCCTCTATGGGAAGCTCGAAGAAGCCGGTGTGCGCGTGGTGACTTCCGATGAGATGCTCAAGGTGGAGACCGAGCAGATCGCCGAGTCGTTCGAGAGCGGGAAGGAAAAATCGGCGAAGAAAAAATCACAGGAACGTCCGCAACCGGTCGATGGCGAGGATGATACGTCCGACCTGGTGCAGATGTACCTTCGAGAAATCGGACGCGTATCGCTTCTGACCGGGGAAGAAGAGGTCAAATATGCCAAGCAGATCGAGAAGGGCGATATGTCGGCCAAACAGAAATTGACGGAAGCGAATCTCAGGCTCGTGGTCTCGATTGCCAAGAAATACGTCGGCCGGTCACACAACCTGTCGCTCCTCGATCTTATCCAGGAGGGAAATATGGGACTCTTCCGCGCGGTGGAGAAGTTCGACTATCGCAAAGGCTACAAGTTCTCGACGTATGCCACCTGGTGGATTCGGCAGGCTATCACGCGCGCCCTGGCCGACCAGAGCCGTACCATCCGCATCCCGGTGCACATGGTGGAGACCATCAACAAATACCTGCAGGTGACCCGTCGATTGGTCCAGGACCTCGGTCGTGAACCGCTCCCGGAAGAAATCGCCGCGGAAATGGGCATGGAAGTCGACAAGGTCCGTCACATCCAGAAGATTTCACAGGAAACGGTCTCGCTTGAGACGTCGATCGGCGACAGTGACGACGATTCGGTACTCGGTGACTTCATCGAGGATACCGAGACCGTCATGCCGAACCAGTCCGCTGCTCGTAAACTGCTCAAGGAACATATCGCGGATATCTTGAGCGAACTTACTCCTCGCGAACAGAAGATTCTCCGTATCCGGTTCGGACTCGAGGATGGCGTGACCCATACGCTCGAGGAAGTCGGGCAGGAGTTCGGTGTTACCCGCGAGCGCATCCGGCAGATCGAGGCCAAGGCGCTTGAGAAGATCCGCGAGCACGACAATGTGAAGAAACTGAGGCATTATTAGGAAGTTGGAAGACCTGAAAGGATCGCAAGAATCCGCCCAAGAGGGCGGATTCTTGCCAAAACGGTCGGGTCTGGGTATACTGTCTCTGTTTCAAGGTAGCTTGAAAATATATTCCGGTGTAGCTCAGCGGTAGAGCAGGGGACTGTGGAAACGTGCATGGTATACTGAAATACGTATGCCAGACAAAAGAACCTATGCTGACCGTCCAGAATATTTGAAACGCGCCGTCGCGAAACGCCGTAAGGCGATGCGAATGCGGGCTATCGAATATAAGGGCGGAAAATGTTCCCGTTGCGGTTATGACCGCTGTCTCGGTGCACTCGAATTCCATCATGCCGATGGAAGGAAAGATTTTGGTATTTCTCAGGACGGACTGACGCGGAGTTGGTCCAGGATTGAGAAGGAAATCGAAAAATGCATCCTGATATGCGCGAATTGCCACAGGGAGGAACACGAGAAATTGCGCAGCCTCTTGGAGAAATCCGGGAGTGATGAATGAGGTGAATTGTCCCGATAAAAAGGGATCCCGACGACTTTGAATGTTCAAGGATGTCGGTGACTGGAAGCCTACGGTCGGTTCAGCCCGACTATGGTAATCAGCAGCCAATCCTTCGGATATATGAAAGAAAGTTTTTTCATACGTCGGAAGGCCGGTTCAGAGACTATCCCGCAAGGGAGTAGGTCCCGCAAGGGGCCGAAGCGCCTCACTCCTAATGCATTCGTGCGATGGAGATGATATAGTCCATGCGTCTTGGAAACAAGAGGAGCACATGTAATCCCTTGGTCGCAGGTTCGAATCCTGCCGCCGGAGCAGAAACGAAAAAGAATCCCGTATTGGGGTTCTTTTTCGTTTCTATTCTTGGGTGGGGCAGGATTCGAACGGGGAAGGGGTCGGGAAACGGGAGTTTCCCGTTCGGGGTGACAGCGAAGCGCCAGAGGGCGGAAGCCCTATGGAGCGCATCCGCCATAGGCGGAGCGCAGTGAGTGTTCCTGCCGCCGGAGCAAAATGAAAACCACTCGTCTGGGTGGTTTTTGTTTTTTCGAAGGCGACGGAAGCCAATGATTTGGCTTCCGTCAGGATGAGAACGCCGGAGCAATTATTTTGTAGGAATAATGCGCTTGTCATGTCGCTCACGAACGACGTGATGAAAGGTGCCCAGCCCGAGGCACGCGACGGCGCACCGAGAGGTGAGGGAGAATCCTACCGCCGGAGCAAGAAAAGAAAGCCGTCCCGAAAGGGGTGGTTTTCGTATTCTTGCGTAGGCGGAGGAGAAATCCCTGTCGTTTAAGTTTGAGCGCGGGTTTTCGGAGGCGAGATATTCTTGACAGGACAGTACATACGTGTAATTCTGTCGTTTCATTAACATCTTCAATCCCGCAGAGGCTTGTAGCTGAACCGCTGTCAGTCCATACGATATATCCGAAGAAATTCCATAACCCTGAACAAAGGAGATACTAATGACTCTAAACAAACAAGACTCGTTATTGGCAATAGCCACTCTTTCGAGCCGTGAGGAAATCGGAGATATTGGTTTTTAAAAATATTCAACCGGAGGTGATGATGCTTATTTATCTGAGTTATGAAATCCTGTGTTCGATGTGGAGGCAGAGCTATTCGAATCCTGAAGCGCTGACGGCGGATTCCATTCTTGAACTTACCATCTATCGGGGCTATGACCTCGATGTGTTGCTTCGGTTTCTTGATCGAAATGGGTACCCGGGGATTTTAAGGGCGGTGGTCGAGAATATCCTTGAATCCGATATCCGCACACTGCTTCCTGAGAAGGTTCGACTAGACCCGGAATTCCCCGTGATAATCGCAGATCCCCATTCGTATTTTGGGACGGATGACGAGGACGAACTGAGGAAACTGATTGCGGAAAGATATATCGAGGATGTCAATATGCATAGTCCTGACTCTGAGAAGAGAGCGATGATAGCACATGTCGAGTATTCACTCGGAGATCTGGTTACGGCTCTCAATTCATCGGGTTTTGCCTTAAACGAGTCAGGCTGCGAGAATTTCGGACAGGAATTATGCAGCAAGAGCGGGAAAGGAGCGCAGGCCCTCTTTGATTCTTCAAGAGTAATCGTGCAAAGATCGATCGAAACGGCGCGCGAAATGAAGCGGTCGGTATGACTGAAGTACATTCTACGGGAAAGAACCCATCGGTAGCAGATCTGCTCCGATGGGTATTTTATTAAACTATCCGTTTTTTTTGACAAGGCGTTTTGAATCGCTTGAGAGGACTAAGGCTGTTGACAACGGCTGATTCAGGCGTTAGGATAACGCCACTGTTATTTTGCAACTGAAAACCAAAAAACGGAGGCATACATGAACTCATTCATTATCAGGCCACTTGGTCGTATTGCCGCAGTACGGGACGTCCCTTTCTCTCTTTTGGCTACCCGATTATCTATTCCGCTTACCCATCCGTGGAATCGCATGCAATTGTCATCGGAACAACGTGCACTATTACGGGATACGTTTGAATCCGCCGTTCATTTTTCCGCGAATGCCTATGCGCTGAAAGGAAATCATCCGATCCGTTCCCATATATGGTTTCTTGGCGGATGGCGGGAGTATATCGTCTTGAAGGCATGTACTCCTTGGTATGTCGGCTGGATCGTTCCCGACGGAGACGGTGGCGAGATCTGTGAAGTTTCACGGATTCCGATCGATGGAAAGGTAAGGATGCTTCTTGGCCCGGACGAAGCAATATTTTTTGCCATCGAGGTGAAAACCGGGATACAGATCCATCTGGACATGGTCGGTTTCGGTCGTATTGGAAAAGGCGATAAATATCGCGATGTCATGTTACTCTGACCCGTAAACCTATCGAGAGGAAACTCCTCGATAGGTTTTATTTTTGCGAGTAGTCCAGTTTGCGTTTTCAGCATATCGAAAAACCTTTTTAGACCTCCTTCTCGATATCTTCGGGAGGGAGTTTGTTGAAGTGAATTCTTGGAAAGGCCTGTTATACTAAGTTACACTTAAATCTGAAATGAATAATTCATGTATACTAATGTAGTCGATCATTCCAGTAATGGTTTTCCATTTCTAAGGAATTACTTTCCTCTGTCTCCGCGAGGCCTCCGAAGCGGTCCAGGCCTCCGGATTGTCACCCCAGCATACGCGGGGCAGGCTGCCCGAGGACGAGCTCGCAAAGACAGACGTATTTGATACAGGTTGGGTGACATTAATTGTTATCTATAACGTGATATGGTTTCAGTTTCTAAAGTGAAGTAGTATATATATTTTTCTATTCTGATGGTGGATAAGAAGTATTCAGCGTATAATGACTTCGAAATCCATATATATTTCTATGAACATCGTACATACGAAAGAACTTCTGGAAGTGGGTGTATCCCATAACCCGGACATTAAGAAAAAAGTATTTATCGGGAAAGAGGAGATTCCGAACCTGATGATGTTTGGGGAAGCTACCTTCAAGCCTGGTCAGTCCGTCGATACGCATTCACACGATACGATGTACGAGGTTTTCCATATACAATCTGGAACAGCGGTATTTGTCGTGAATGACAATAGGGTAGAAGTGAATGCCGGGGATTGCATTACGATAGAGCCGGGGGAGAAACATCGCCAAATGAATGAATCCGATCAGGATGTCACGTGGCTCTATTTCGGAATTGCAACCAAAGAGTAATCGGCGTCTTGAAAGTCGAGGGCGGGTACGAAATCCCTTCGCCGCTTTAACCTGGCCAACACAGTTTCTATCCCGATTGAATCAAACGCAAGTTTAACCAAAAACCAGGCCATCGACATGGACCCGGGTTTTTGATTGAGAAAAAAGGCTTCACAAAGCGACGTTTGCGACATCTTCGGGAGTGTGACTCCTAAAATCTATCGCTGATTTTGTGCGGTATATGTATGTTGAATGACTATTTCTCGTTTTCAATCGCCATTTTCAGGAAGAAGATAGTTTCACTTTTCAATTTCGCTCGCGCCCAGTCTTTTTGTGGTTCGCTCAGGAGCTCCCCAAGCCCGTCGAGTATATGTCGGTCGTTCATGCGCTCAAGCATATCGACACCGTTCAGCAAGGCTTCTTTGAAGGGGAGTTTCGAACGTTGCTCCACGATTTCGCGGTTGATCTCCCAACCCTGTTTGAAGAAGAAATACACGTCGAACACGTCGCGGCTCGTCTTGCCGATCCGTTCGTACATGGCCATGAGTTTGTGCGCGAACATGTCCGGTTCGGTCATGACCAGCATGGATATGCCAAGGAAGGTCTTCATTACGTAATTCGATCCGAACTGCCGTCGGTTGATCTCGATTTTGATGTTCTGCGCCCCCTTCTCGTATGAGATGACGGTAAGCAGATTGAAACGTTTGATGTGGGAGTCGATGATAGTGCCATACTTTTTGGCGATGTCTTGGATTTTCCCGAAGACGAGTTCTTCTTTGGAGTCGTCCAAAAGGTCGAGGTCGATATCGACCGAGTACCGGTCGAGTCCGTAGAAAAGCATCGCTGCCGTGCCTCCCTTGAATCCGAGATACGGCGCGATGGTCGTATCGGTATAGATATCCTTGAGGATTTGCAGCAGGGTACTTTTATGTTTGGCGTAGTTCGCGGGCATATTATTTTGTGTTAATAAAGCTCCGATGATACTTCTTCACCTGCTTTTCTAATCTTTTGTTTCCGTACACGGGCAGAATTTCGAAAACCTTGTCCCAATCCAGAGCATTGAGGTTATCGAAGTGGTATTCCTTGGTAACGTAGAGCCTGTCCAGGAATGCCCGCTCTTTCGTGGCCCAGGCGACGTCGTTTATATGGTTGATACCCGTAGTATCGCTCAAGACGGAACGCTTCATGCGGACAGAGGTGATTTTCTGTTCCCCGGCTTCTATCTCCCGGTTCAGATACGATGCGACGAAGATGTTTCCGTAGTACTGAAAATTGACTCCTTCCCGGGTCAAAACGGTCTCAAAGCTGATATACGAAGGGGTATAGATCCGTGTTGCCAGTTCGTACCGGTCATACTTTTCATCCTTGGCATACAACCCGTGGCGGACTCTTATCAGTTTTCCCACAGCTACGTACTTCTTCAGACGGTTGGTAATGGTTGTGCTTTCCGATTCTCCCCACAACAAAGCAACGTCTTGTATAGAAAAGACGGTTTTCGGAGATCGCAGGAGTATTTCTAAGAAATTTCCCTTTGATGGCTTAGTGTTCATATATGTACTGATATAGTACTTTAAGTATCTTTCTAGTAACAATAATAGCATATTTCAAGATGATATGCAAGCAGTTGATATTGGAGCTTCACGAATTTCATCATCTATCTGCCGGATGAGGGAGGGAAGGTAGACATCGGCCCCTTCGAGAATATCAACACGATCGGTATTCGGAAAGTCGAGGGCGGGAACGAGATCCCGTCGCCGCTTTAACCTGGCCAACACAGTTTCTATCCCGATTGAATCAAACGCAAGTTTAACCAAAAACCAAGCCATCGACATGGACCCGGGTTTTTGATTGAGAAAAAAGGCTTCACAGAGCGACACTTTCCGACATCTTCGGGAGGGAATATGATGATATGAACCAAAAATATGAACATGACGATTTTTCTGTTCCAATGAGCGGGTTTTAGAACGTGGCTATGAAATAAATCTCCCAGGACAGCCGTCTGTATATCCGGATAAGAAAGGCTCTACTATGAATATATGAAAAAGGTGAATATCGTCCAGAATATCCTCATCGGAGCGGGAGTGTTCCTGCTCGTTTTCTTGCCGACTTTGTCGATCTTTGTCGATATCGGATACGGGGCGAAGGGAATGCTGTTTATTGTTTCCTTCACTGCTGCAGTTCTCCTCATGATCATCCGGCCAGTGGCCGACATTTTCGATGAGCAACGGTGGTTGAAAAAATACATCGCTTTACGAAAAGGTCTTGGCATCTTGTCCGCGTCTATCATTGTCGGATTCATGATCCAGTCGATCATCGCTCCGGATTCCGTCTACCTGGCGTCGCTTCTGATGGCCCGATATTATTCCCTCACAAACTACGCTTTACTTGCGCATATCGGGGACCTCTCCGGACTCATCTTGCTTCTCACGTCGAATCGGTGGTCTCAGCGGATACTGAAAGGGAATTGGAAACGTGTCCAGAAACTTGCCTACCCGTATTTTTATGCCGGCGGTCTTTATGAAGCTTTGTATCTCAACAGTGCATTCGCGATTTTCGCGATGTTTGTCGTGACCGGACTGGTTTTGTTCGCATGGACGGTGAAGCGACTGTCCCGGCTGAAAGAAAACCAACTTGCTTTCGAATGAAGTATCGTCGGTAACGCGCGGCTTCGGTTGACAGGCTGTCGTAAGAAGGAGTCCGACTCCTGATGCCAAATAAACTGAATCACTGTTACATGAGATTTGAGAGAGATATTCAGAACTTGTCTGCTACCGGATTCTCTTGATGTGAGAAAGAGGCTTAGCCTCTTCTTTTCATATTGAACCGATACTCTACCGACGTTGAAACTGCGGTAATAATGGGTGGTCTTTGGTTCACTCCAGTGGTGCGACGCAGCGAAAACCGACATCGTTGATATCCTTGCGATTCGGCGGGGGACTCAAGTGTATGGTGAAGGCCCCATCGTCGGCACCGTGCTTCCAGTTGCCACCACGGATGAAACCGTAGCGGGTCGTATCCGTATCGGGGCCGACACTGCTGTAGTGATAGATCCGACCGACCCCGTTAGTGGCGTTCCAGGCCGGGTTTGAGGGTCGGAACGCATCATAGCCCATAGAGGATCCTTGGCCATCGTCCGTGATGACGCTTGGGAGCGAACCGGGAGCGAAGTCGCTTTTCAGCCAGCCGATATCCTTCTTTCCATTTGTCTCCGATCGCGGTTCATCCTTGCGTGCGACCGTGCCACCGACCCATTCCCAGACATTGCCCGCCAGGTCCCAGATGGTCTCGCCGTTTGAGAGCGCAAGCGTCCGT
The DNA here is from genome assembly GCA_903893925.1 of Candidatus Moraniibacteriota bacterium. Lineage (GTDB taxonomy): Bacteria > Patescibacteriota > Minisyncoccia > Moranbacterales > UBA1568 > JAAXTX01. Next base: position 5,716 of record CAITOC010000015.1, on the reverse strand, counting down.
TTTTGGGCGCCTTTGCCACCGCACTCATTGGAGCCGTCGGTCGTCGTCCCATAGCAGGGCTGATCATCGGCTCCCGCGACAAGGGCGCTGTCGAAGGTAGCGCCTCCGGCAGTAGCTTCATTGTTGCTATCATAGTGACCGTTGGCCAACACTTTTCCGACTGTTCCCGGGGTGCACCCGCAATGCGTCCCATCCTTGTCGCACCAATTGGATTCGACTTGTTCGACATTCCGTGCGATGGTCATCCATTCGTCGTTCGTGATGGAATGCCAGCCTTGGTTCGCACAATACTTCTCGGCATTGTCAGCGGTCCCGTCCGACTGCGGGATATAGGCGATAGGGTATCCCGAAGGGACCGACACGACGCGTCGTTCATTCGTACAGGCGCATCCGGGCCCGTTGTTGCGGTAGGTGCCGAAAAAGTGACCGCTTTTCTCGCCGTCGCACGCATCACCGTGGACTGGTCGGATACCCGTCGAGGGATCTGAGGCAAGCGCACACTTGGCCTCATACTTCATCACACAGAAATCGTCGGTCTTGTAGAGCGGGTTTCCGGGAACACGAACGAATCCGTCGGGACACTTTTTTTCCGTTTCCGGCGGTTTCACTACGGGAATATCCCGTACGACGGGGATTTCCGACATTGCCGGCCGTGGGGCCGGTTTTGTCGCGGGGGCATTTCGAAAACAAAGAATAAGAACAAAAACCGCGCCGAGGATGATGAGGATGGAGTGTTTGGTCATGGTGTCATATTTCTGATGATTTCATTGTACCCTTATCGATATATCCGTGCCAATGCCTCGGAAAACCGTCGATACTGAAGCGGTACCCGTGCTATAATGAGGGGATAATCAATGATTTCAATCGTATGCCGGGATATAAGGAACCGAATAAACCGAAAATCGAGTCGGGCGCGGAGAGGAAGCAAACGAGCCGATTTCGGGAACTGGTCGGGGATACCGTACTTCGAAACGGGATATTGAAGACCTACGAGAACATGGAAAATACCGACGCACTATTGAGTGCGGTAGACGCGATTGAGCGAGGACAAGTCGATGTGTATATGAAATATGCGATGGGTCGTATCGACAGTAGCGAGTTCGACAGTATGGAACGTCGTGAAAATGAGCGGGCGAAAGTGGTAGAGGCTATGCAGATCCTCGTCGCCCTCCATGATGAGCTGGAAGATTCCGAACACAAGCCCGACGAGGCGTTCATCCATGATATGATTGCCCGGTTGGAAGTGCTGTCGTAGAACGGTCTCCTTTGAAACGAGCCTGTCGAACTCCGTGAGAGCCTTGTTCAAGTCGTATTTTACGCTGGACAAAGATACTGATACGTGCTATCGTGTACGGTCGGATTTAAGTGGTACTTTTTACAACCTATAAAGTCGGAGGAAGTATGATTGTTCGTCAGGGAACGAAAAAGGAAACCGTGATTCCAAAAACGCTCATGTGCGATGACATAGTCTGTCAGGGCGCGGGACATTTTCTGATGCATGCCAGACAAGGCTTGAAAGAACATGCCGGTCGGACGAATCGATTCGTCGTTGTCTGCACCCAGATATATGGGGAGTGGTATGATATCGCCGAGACGTTCATGGCGATGAATGCGACCAAGCATCGGCTCAAAGGGAGAGCCCGGAAGAGACTGTTATGGGGAGTGGCAGATCATTCTCTTTGCGAACATATCGCAAAACGAGTCGATGAATTTGTCGGTGAATGGAAGGAAGAGTTGTCGAATGAACAAATACTCTACGCCGTCAACCTTATCGGTGCCCTGATCACTGAACCCTCGGACGACTTTTTGAAATGTATCATTTTGGAAAACGGTGGCTGTACCGTCTTCGGGGCACCGCTTCAGTTCGTAATGGAAGGTACGCTCGTGACCTGAATCGTGCCAAGGGACGAGAGTATGAATGTAAACAGCGTGATTGAAAAGTCACGCCGTTTTTTTATTTGTAAAGGTCAGGTGATATAATGATACCTCGCTATTGAATGTATCGAGAGGAACCTGAAGTATGAAGGTAAAAAACGAAATCCCGTTCTATTCTCAGTATTGGGATCTGGATAGGTGGGCGGAAATGGGCTTCAAGGACCGAAAGGAGGCCGAATACTGGCAGGAATCCAGCTGCGGTATTTTGTGTCTCCAGATGGTACTTGAGGGCCTCGGACTGGTTCAAAACATACCGATTATAAATCTGATCCGAACAGGTGCGGAAATTGGCGCCTATACGCATGAGAAGGGCTGGTCGCATAAAGGGCTCGTTCGCCTGGCCGATCGCTTCGGTGTGAAAGCGATTTCGAAAGAAAAACTTTCAACGGATGCTCTGAAGGGATTTTTGGATACGGGACGGTTGCCGATCGTTTCCATCAAGTGGGCTTTTCGGGATACGAAGAGCCTTCGGGAACGGTTGTTCTTTTGGAAGCGATACGGAGGCCATCTGGCACTGCTTATCGGGTATGATGAGACGGGATTCATCGTGCATCACACCTCGATCCGAAAGGAATACAACTGGGAAGCCAGACAAATTCCATTCGCAGACTTCGAACGTGGCTTCACCGGTCGGGCGGTGATGATAAGTCGTTAATTCGCCTACTATTTCTTTACTCGCTCTGAATTTGCCTTGTTTCCCGATGCGTGTTATATCAGTTCAAGCTGTTTAACAGGTCGAATAACGAACCAGGAGGGGAAAATGACATTAGAAAACAGGAGTGCGTTCGCAGATATCGCCAAAAACCGGAATCCGGCAGAGGTATTGCCGAAGAAAGCCGTCGATCCGATTATCGAGGTCTATTTTCAGATCAATCACCTGAAGCAACTGTATCGGAGAGGATGGCTGCGTGATAACCGTGTCTCCGAAGCACAGTGCGAAAGTGTCGCAGATCACTGTTTCGGGATGATGATCCTGGCCATTCTGATCATCGATCGTTTTGCCATCAGAGTCGATCTTCTAAAGGTCGCACGTATGATTGTATTGCACGAACTCGGTGAGATATATGGCGGGGATATTACGCCTCTGGACGACATATCCGATGAGGAGAAATACCGTATCGAGTATGAATCCGTGAAACGAGTATTCGAAACCTATCCCGGCGGCGAGCGGTATGTCGAAGAATGGGAAGAATTCGAGGCGAAACAGACCAAGGAAGCGAAGTTTGTCGCACAGCTCGATAAGTTGGAGATGACGTTTCAGGGAGCCGTGTATCAGTTGCAGCACGGATCGGATTTTTCAGCATTCTTTGAAAGTGCCGGTCGCGCGATCAGAAGCGACAAACTTGCCGGCCTGTTCAATGAAATCAGTGACCTTGTTAAGCAGGCAACAACAGTAGTACTTACAACGTAGAATAAAAGCAGGGAAGCGCATCGATGTGATCGTTTCGTTTCTGTAAATCATGCCAAAACCGTTAAAGAGGAGGATACCATGACAAAAGAGAATACTGCTGTTCCACCACTGCGACTCAATTCGGGCGACTTTTGGGACGATATTGAGAAGCTCGAAAAGAATGGGGAAATTCCAGCCGAGCTGGGTACGATGCTGAAGTCGTTGATAGCGACGTTTTTCGCAAGAGCGGTAACTCCTGAGGCAAAGCCTCATCTTGTCGATCTCGCGAAGCAGTATCTTTCCGGAGGAATCGAATTTACCGATCGCAGTACCGCATACGATATCGTGGTATTTATCCCGGAGAACGGGGAAAATTTGCGTGCGTTCTTCTATTTTGCACAACAGGTTTCGGGCGGTAGATTCCACTACCTGGACGAGGCATAATTTCGCGCCACATGACACAGCCGATCATTCGTGATCGGCTTTTTTGCATATTTTTCCGGTTCCTTGACAAAGGATTTGAAACGATGGATATTCTAAGGTTAGCAGAATTAGCTTAACTTTTTCGTATGGAAAAGCGAAATCGTTCGAAGGAAGTTGTTGAGGAATTATTACGAAAAGCGGGCGTGGAGATAAACCGGGGAAACCCGTGGGATATCCGGGTCAAAGATGAACGACTGTACGGTCGAGTCTTGGCACAGGGGAGCTTGGGGCTTGGGGAAGCCTATATGGACGGTTGGTGGGACGCGGAACGGCTGGACCAGTTCATCGAACGGGTCTTGTCTGCAGGATTGGCCGAAGAAGTTCGGAAGGATCTGAAGACCGCAGCGAAAATAGCCGCTGCAGCATTGCTTAATCGGCAGACGAAGCGCCGGGCGTTTATCGTCGGGGAGGAACACTATGACCTTGGAAACGACCTCTATGAGGCGATGCTCGATAGGCGTCTGGTCTATACCTGCGCATATTGGAAGCATGCCACGAATTTGGACGAGGCTCAGGAAGCGAAACTCGATTTGGTCTGCAAGAAGCTCAAGCTCGCCCCGGGAATGCGGGTGCTCGATATCGGATGCGGATGGGGGAGTTTCGCCAAGTATGCCGCTGAAACGTACGGGGTCTCGGTCGTGGGCATCACCGTGTCCAAGGAACAGGCGGTATTGGCGCAAGAGAACTGCAAGGGTCTGCCGGTCGAGATCAGATTGCAGGATTATCGTGATGTGAAAGAACAATTCGATGCCATCGTGTCGCTCGGCATGTTCGAGCACGTGGGACACCGGAACTATCGTGAATATTTCCGCGTGGCGAGCGAATGCCTCCATGAAAAAGGACTCTTCCTGCTTCATACGATCGGTGACATTCATTCAAGCGTACATGGCGAACCATGGACAGAAAAATATATCTTCCCGAACGGGATGTTGCCATCGATCGGTCAGATCGGTCGGGCGATCGAAGGATATTTCGTCATGGAGGACCTGCATAATTTCGGGGCGGACTATGACAAGACGCTTATGGCCTGGTATGCCAATTTCGAACGGCAGTGGCCGGAGTTGAAAGAACGGTACGATGAGCGGTTCTTCCGGATGTGGAAGTACTACCTGCTCTCGTTTGCCGGATCGTTCCGGGCTCGGAACGTCCAGCTCTGGCAGATCGTCCTCTCAAAGAAGGGTGTTCCCGGAGGATACGAATCGATACGATAGTGAAGGCAGAGAACCCGGTGCTTGCCGGGTTTTCCATTTGATATCTGACCAAGTCCGATGGTATAGTTTCAGTGAAGATGAAACATAAGAATTATGACTATGGAAAATGCGCATGTCCCGCATCCACGCATAGAAGAACGAAAAAAATCCGGCCCACACCTCACGACGGACGAGCATGTCGGGTTCAACGGCCGGTTAGCCGTAATCATTACAAACATGGTGAGTACGATGTGGTGCGCGTATATTTTTGCCGCCATCGCACTTATCAGTCTGCCTGCCGCGATACAGGGCGGGACAGCGGCACTTATCTCGTGGATCGCACAGACCTTCCTACAGCTCGTCTTACTCTCGGTCATCATGGTGGGTCAGAAGGTCGCAGCCGCCGCATCCGACAAGCAGGCCCTGCAGACCTTTACGGATACCGAGGCATTACTAAAGCTTCAAGACGACATTCGTCGCCTGATCGAGATCAATAACCGCCAGACAGAGGAGATCCATTCCTCTGTCGTGAAGAAAGACTGACATCGTTTTGAACCGAAAAAGAAATAAAAGGAATATCGGCACTGGTACCCGATTGGGTTGTTTTCTTAAAGATATTTTACTCGACATATTCTTAAAAATGATATGTTGACTTCGACCGATCAAGCACAAATCCCTCCCCTCGAAGACTCGGTACTCCCTTTTCGAAAGGGAGATA
>CAITOC010000014.1 GCA_903893925.1 Candidatus Moraniibacteriota bacterium | reverse complement strand
TCCGTCACGAGCCGTATGAGCTTCGAGCGGAAAGGCAGGTAACCCGCGGAGCCCTATCTGTAGATAAGGCGACAAGGGGTACACGCGTTTACGCCGAAGATCATAGGCGCAGTAGGTATGTTCCTAACGGATAGGCTCTTAGATGGATGATGAATTCTCGATAAGCGGTACGAACACGAAGCCTGGAAAACGCTCGATGTAGAAGTCGTCCTCGCCCCGCTTTTCGATGTAAGCGAGCGAGTTGTATATCGGAAGGACCATTTTCCCTCCGAGAGCAAGTTGTTTCTTATACACTTCCGGAATTTCCTCAGTCGATGCGGAGACAAGAATCCGATCATACGGAGCTCCTTCCGGATACCCCTGACTCCCGTCTCCGAGGACACATTTCACCCGACCCAGACTGATGAATCCGAACTTGTCTATGTTTTTTTTCGCGAAATCGTGCAGTTCGGGAATACGCTCGATCGCGATGACCGACCCGTTCTCCCCGACCGCGGACGCGATAAGTGCCGACGACCATCCGGAGCCACTCCCTACGTCGAGCACTTTCTGCTCCGGCTTGAGATCGAGCAGCTCCAACATGACCGCCACGGTCAGTGGCTGTGATATCGTCTGCCCATATCCGATCGGGAGCGGAATATTCGTTTCCGCTTCGGAAACGAACTCATCGGGAACGAATTCCTCGCGACGAACACGACTGAACGCATCGATCAGTGAATCGGTCTTGAGATACCCCTGCATGATCAGCATGTTGATGAGACGACTCATAGAAGTGAAAAGTCAAAACGCAAAAGCATGCCCCGTGATTTCGTTGTCGAAATTTTACGGGGCATGCCCCGTGGCCGAGTCGGCGAGGCTTTACGGGGGCGTAAGTAAAGAGATCCCCATGCCCGCCCGAGAAAATCGTAATCATTCACCGATGACTTGGACGATGACGTCGCGCTTGCGCGATCCATCGAATTCCACCGCGAAAACGGTCTGTCGGTCCGCCAACAGGAGATGGCCGCGCTCCACGAGGGCAGTCTCGCTCGATCCGAGGATGAACGCCTTGCAATGGGAATGTCCGTTCGACCGACCGTCGGATTTCACGCTTTTCTGAAGCTCAAAGAGATCGTGCGAATACCGGTCATCGATCGGCGCGAGCCGATAGAGCACGCGCATGAAATCCTGCAAAAGCAACGGCTCGTTCTGATTGATCATCACACTCATGGTCGTATGCGGCGAGAAAATCGTCACCTGCCCCTCGCGCACGCCGGATTTCTCGACGACCTCGGCCACCTGATCCGTGATATTCACAAACTCGATCTGCGTCTTGGTCTCGAAATCGATACGTTGTCGAAAGATTTTCATATTCTTTTGTTATTGTTTTGATTGCTCCAGAAAAGGAACGGCCTCCGATACTACACGGTAGCGAGCGCCTCTTTCAGCTTGTCGACGGTTTGGATACCCGACAGTTCTTTCACGACCTTCCCTCCTTTGAAAATCTTGATGGTCGGCACCGACATGACGTCGTATGCTTCGGCGGTATCAGGATTCTCATCCACGTCGAGCTTACCGACTTTTGCATCCGTCACTTCGAGCGCAAGCTTGCCGATGATCGTCCCAAGCATCTGACATGGCCCGCACCACGGTGCGAAAAAGTCGACGAGTACCGGTACATCGCTCTTCAATACTTCGGACTCGAAATTCTTGTCAGTAAGCTTCAGTTCCATAGCGATCATCTGATACGAACCGGAAACGGACAACTACGAATCCGGCAACTGATTATGATTCCAGTATATCACAGATATAAAAAGCCGAAAGTGGGCCCGGCCGGCCGACAGAGGTTCTCGACAACAAAAAACGGGCAACCAAATGGGCTACCCGCACATACGTATGTATACGTTTCCGATTCAGATGAAATCAGCCTGACGCTCCGTACCGTAAAGAGGATAGACGAATTCCTCGGCTGGAATGCCCTCCGTTTCGTTGAAATCATCCTTCAACTCTCCGACTCCACGTTTCTGATACCCAGAGGAAAAGGCGCTCTCATTCTCAGAATTATCATGGTTCTCTTTCTGTTTGCGTTCCTCGGTCGTCGCGATCACCCACGCTCTCAATGCGCCCAGATCGCAACATACCATGTGATCCACATCCGTCCTGACCGACGGATACTGGTTACCGTACTCGAAGGCCAATCGTTTCGCTCTGCCGCGCCAATAGTACAGGATCCATTCCGACGGGATTCCGTCCAACAGCCGAAGTACGCAGAGTTCCAACAGACAAAGCCCCATCAACACCGCCAGCCATACTCCTCGGGGAGTTATGCTGATCATTTCAAGAAACGCTTTCTCGATGGGATTTGGGTTCACTATCGAGCCGAACATCCACCGTACGATCGAGAAAACGATCGAACAGACCGTCACCAGGAAAAGAAAACGCAACGACCTTAAGAACAGACCCCTGAAACAGTCGCTCTCCGAAAGGCATACCAGGGCCGAACGGAACGAGAATATCGGATATCCATCACGCATGATACCTCCTTGTTTTCACGTTATTAAAAGACAAAACTCTTGACCTCTTCATAGCATGCGCGCCGTCGGACGTCAATATTCAGTGAGCCATCTGCCAAATGGACGTAATATATTATGTGTATTTCGATGGAACAGTTATTCAATTAGAATAACATTCCAAAAAATATCCTAAATCTTAATTTTAGGATGAAAGTTGGGACGAACGGATTACGTTTATTTCTTCAATATCGCCAAGAATGCTTCGGATGGGATGGACACGCGGCCGAGTGATTCCATACGCTTCTTCCCCTTCTTCTGCTTCTCGAGGAGTTTCTTCTTGCGAGAAAAGTCGCCACCATAAAGCTTGGCCGTGACATCCTTGCGAAAGGCCGAGATGGTCGAACGTGCGATGACCTTACCTCCGATGGTCGCCTGGATCGCCACGGCGAAGTTCTGTCGCGGAATGGCATCCTTGAGTTTGTCGGTCGCGCGTTTGCCCTCATCGAAGGCACGCGCTTTGGGTATCATCCGTGAGAATGCTTCGATCTTGTCGCCGGCGACCATGATATCGAGCTTGACCACGTCGCTTTCGCGATAGCCGATCGGTTCGTAGTTCATCGAGGCATAGCCGGCCGTCGCGCTCTTGAGCTCGTCGTGGAAGTTTACGATCACATCCATCATAGGCGCGTTGAAAACGAGCAACACGCGCTCCGCGTCGATATACTCGGTATTCTTGTATTCCGCCCGGATCGATTGCGACAGATTCATCACGTTGCCCAGGTATTCGCTCGGCACGACGATAGAGAGCTCGACATACGGCTCGAAGATTTTCTCGATACCTGCCGGATCCGGCATATCCGACGGTGAATACATCGGCACCCGCATATCGACGCCACGAAGCTTCAGCTCATAGACGACCGACGGCGTGGTGATCGTCGGCTCCATGCCGAACTCGCGCCGGAGACGCTCCTGGATGATCTCCATGTGCAGGAGACCGAGGAATCCGCACCGGAATCCACGGCCGAGTGCCTGATTGGATTCCGGCTCGAATACGAATGCGGCATCGTTGAGTCGGAGCTTGTCGAGCCCGTCGCGCATGATACCGTACTCGTCGCCCTCCACGGGATAAAAGCTCGCATAGACGACCGGTTTCATCTCACGGTATCCCGGCAACGCTTCCATCTTGAGCGTCTCGCGTTCGCGTGGCTTGAGCGTCACCGTATCGCCGACACGGCAGTATGCCACTTCTTTGAGCCCGGTCGCGATATAGCCGATATCGCCGGCAGACAAATCTCTCCCGGGCACGAGTTGCGGATGGAAGGTCCCGACCTCGATAGCGAGACTCTCCTGTCCGGTACCGATCATGTGAAGTGCCGTATCACGACCGACCGTCCCGTCCACGAGTCGGACATACGCCACGACGCCCTTGTAGGTATCGTAAACGGAATCGAAAATGAGCGCGCGAAGCGGTTTCTCCGAATCGCCAGACGGCGCCGGCACCTGCTCGACGATCCGATCGAGGATCTCGCGTATACCGATCCC
>CAITOC010000013.1 GCA_903893925.1 Candidatus Moraniibacteriota bacterium | reverse complement strand
GACCCACCCCGAGAAAGAATCATCTTACAAGTCGTTAGCTCAGCTGGTAGATCCGCCGGCTGGCGGACTTTTAAGCCAACGGTCGCAGGTTCGAATCCCGCACGACCCACCCCGAGAAAGAATCATCTTACAAGTCGTTAGCTCAGCTGGTAGATCCGCCGGCTGGCGGACTTTTAAGCCAACGGTCGCAGGTTCGAATCCCGCACGACCCACCGAGAAACCAAACCGCCGCAAGGCGGTTTTGCGTTTCGAAGGTGGTCATGAGCGAGTGAATGGTTTCATTCGCGTCTGGATTCGAACACCGGAGCGGTTTTCCGAGCACGGAAAATCGTGAGGTGGTGCCCAACCCGAGTCGCGCGACGGCGCGGCGAGAGGCGAGGGAGAATCCCGCACGACCCACCGAGAATACAAAGACCGCCGACAAGGCGGTTTTTTTCGAATACAGAGAGCGTCTCGAAAACTAGAGTGGTCCGGTCACGTATAGTATACTATGTAGACTGTTAACCCCCGTGCACATACGCTATGAATACCGACCATCCGGCAGTGAAATATCACCTCGACAGCCGTGGCAAGATCGAAACCGCCGTCAAATCAAGACTTGAAACCCCCGAAGACCTCGCACTCGCCTATACGCCGGGCGTCGCGGAAGTCTGTCGCACCATTGCGGCAGAACCGGAAACGGCCGACCTCCTCACGAACCGTGGCAATACCGTCGCTATCGTCTCCGACGGAACCGCCATCCTCGGCCTCGGAAATATCGGCCCATCGGCAGGACTCCCGGTCATGGAAGGTAAGGCGATGATTTTCAAGAAAATGGCCGGCGTCGATGCCGTACCGCTTTGCATAGAGGTCGACAGCGTCGAGGACATCATACGATTTTGCAAGCAGATCGAGCCGTCTTTCGGTGGTATCAATCTCGAAGACATCGCCGCTCCGGGCTGTTTCGAGATTCTTGAACGATTGGAAAAGGAGTTGTCCATCCCCGTCTTTCATGACGACCAGGACGGGACCGCTATCGTATCCACCGCCGCACTCATCAATGCGGCCAAGGTCCGCGGGAGCGAGATCGGATCACTTCGGGTCGTCATCAACGGCTCGGGTGCCGCCGGTATCGCCATCGCGCGACTCCTCACCTCATACGGTATCAAGGATGTCGTCTTGGTCGACAGTAAGGGCATTCTCGGAGTGGAACGGGCCGATCTCAACGAATCCAAGAAGGAAATAGCCACTCGTACCAATCCGCACAATTTATCCGGGGATCTCGCCACCGCGCTCGCCGGCGCGGACGTCTTCATCGGTGTCTCCAAAGGAAATGTCCTCGACCGTGACTCGATCCGTCTGATGGCGGAACGACCGATCATCTTCGCGATGGCAAACCCGGATCCAGAAATCCTACCGGATGAAGCCCTCGCCGGAGGAGCATTCATCGTCGGCACCGGCCGATCCGACTTTCCAAATCAGATCAATAATGCGCTCGTTTTCCCGGGACTCTTCCGCGGACTTCTCGATGCGCGCGCCGCCGATCCGTCCCGCAGTATGCCCAAGGACATGACCGCGATGAAGCTCGCCGCGGCGCAGGCACTTGCCGGTTGCGTCGAACCGACCCAGGGGCAGATTCTTCCTTCCGTGATGGATCCCTCCGTCGTCCCCGCTATCCGCGCCGCTGTCCTCGCGCAGAAATAGTTCGATCGTCCGTCAACAAAAAAATACCAAACAAAAAATATTACCATATTATATAATATGGTAATATTTTTTCCGGTTTAATGGTATTTCTGTAAGGCTGATTTCTTCGTTTTTCTTTCGTTTTTCCCGTTCAGAATCTCTTCGACGACTTTGTTTCTCCGCTCCTCCGAGAGTCCGTTATGGACCCGGAGGAGTTTTTTCATCTGACTGAAGTATCCGTCTAGCGTATTTGTCGTATTCGGCATATGGAGCTCGGGATACCGTTGAAAGGTGAACAGATACGGAAGATTGTTTTTCAAACTGTGATACGCGGATCG
>CAITOC010000012.1 GCA_903893925.1 Candidatus Moraniibacteriota bacterium | reverse complement strand
TTGTATGATATCCTTCCGAGATTCCTGTGACAAAGGGGCGGAAAAGATGTCAATATGGCAGAGAAGGGGAAAATGATTAATGAGCGTGTCTCGCATGTATATGAAAAAAGCCGATATCAAGACGGGTTTCCTCTGTAACAACAGCTGCTTGTTCTGTGTGCAGGGACCGGAAAAGAAGAAATTTGGGAATAAGAGCACGGCGGAACTCAAAGAGATCATCCAAAAGGCGAAGAAAGGATGTGATACGATCGTGTTCACCGGCGGGGAGCCGACCATCCGGAAGGACTTAATCGAGCTAGTTTCCGAGGCCAAGAAGGCCGGATTCAAGACGATCCAGATACAGTCCAACGGCCGGATGTTCGTGTATGAGCAGTTCTGCAAGGATATGATCGCGGCCGGAGCCAACGAATTCGCCTTGGCGCTTCATGGGCATACGGCGGAACTGCATAACTATCTTACCGGGGCGAAGAGCTTCCGTCAGCTTATCGTCGGGATCAGGACGCTCAAGAAAATGGGCCAGCGGGTCATCATGAATACCGTGATCACAAAATCGAACTATCGGCATCTGCCGGACATCGCGAAGGTGTTGATCGGACTGCGGGTCGATCAGATGCAGTTTGCGTTCGTGCATCCCTTGGGCGCGGCCAAGAACAACTTTGATTCGGTGGTGCCGAGAATGGAGATGGTCGCACCATACCTGAAAAGGGCTATCGATATCGGACGGGTACTCGATACGAGGATTATGACCGAAGGGGTGCCGTTTTGTCTGCTTTCGGGATATGAGGAGAGCATTTCCGAAACGGTGATGCCTGATATACGGATTTTCGATCAGAAAAGCATCATCGAGGACTACAAGAAAATGCGCGTCACGAAGGATAAGACGAAGGGGCTAGCGTGCGTGAAGTGCCGGTACGATGCCGTTTGTGAGGGTCCGTGGAAGGAATATCCGGATGCGTTTGGTTGGGACGAATTCAAACCCGTGAATACACCAAAATAATATGCGGGCATCGACCGGAAAAGACGGGACATCCCGATATATCGTCTGTGTCACGCGTCTGTGTAACAACAAATGCTTCTTTTGTTACAGCGGTCGTGACCGAAAGAAAGACGAGATGATTCCGACTGAAGAAATCCTCGAATACGTCAGACGACTCAAACGAGATTCAGCATCCGGAGCCGAGATGCTTATTATTACGGGTGGGGAGCCGACTCTCCATCCCGACCTTCCCGAAATCATCAGGAAAGCCAAACGGTACGGATACAAGCATGTCAGGGTCATCAGTAACGGTCGGATGCTTGCAAACGAGAAGCTCGTACTCGATCTCAAGGAGGCAGGTCTCGACGACATCGTCCTTTCTTTGCATAGCCATATCAAGGCGGACTTCGAAGTGATTTCGGGAGCGAAGGGGAGCTATGTACAGGCACTCAGGGGTTTGTTGAATGTCCGGAAGCATGGGATACGGTGCTTCATAAATATCGTGGTCAACAGGGTGAATTACAAAAAGCTGAGTGAAACCGTTCGATTTTTCATCTCGCTCGGGATGAAGGATGTCCATCTTTTTCAGGTCCAGCCCTTCGGTTCGTCGTGGAAGACGGACGGATATCCGATGGATCCTCCGGAAACGGCATATACATATTTTCAGAAAGTGTTTTCGTTGCCGATACCGAAAGATGTGCGTATCGAAACCAATAAGATCCCGGAATACTATCTGGAGCACTTTGAACAGTATATCGGTGAACCTGGAAAATTCGAAGACAATGTCCTGGGAAGGTATCCGGAATTGTCGTCGTATGTCGATGGAGCCGAACGGATTGCGTGTAGGGGACCGCGTTGCGCGCTCTGTTATTTTCAGGGGTATTGTCGTGACCTCGAAAGGGTCATGAAGGAGGGGGATCTGAAAAGCAGGGAGAGTCCAAAGTGTATCAAGGTGATGGGCGTAAAAAAAGGAAAAACATTCCGGAAGGATAAACAGTTTACGCTTGAATCATTCACCGACTTCTATATTCAGCACCGGCATTTCGTGAAGAGTCTGCGATGCAAAAGATGTGTTCATTTTGACCGGTGCGACGGTGCCTGGGTCGAGGATATCCGGGCCGGTGGATTTAAGATACTGCGGCCGGTTGTTGAGAAGGAATAAGCGTGTTACCGTCAGAACTATGGCAAAAGGAACCGGCAGGAACGAAGTGAAAGATGCCGTCGCCGAACAGAAAAAACACTGGGTGCGGATCACCCGCGCGTGCAATAACCGGTGTCTGTTTTGTCTCGACCGCGAGAACCAGAACGGCTCGATATTCCCGGTGGAAATGATCGTGGCCGATCTGAAGAAAGGACTCTCAGGCGAAGCAAAACGTGCGGTTCTTTCGGGGGGAGACCCGACCGTTCATCCACAGCTTTGTGAGATCATCGCCAAGGCGAAATCTCTCGGATATGAACATGTGCAGATCATCACCAACGGACGGATGCTCGCCTATGAGAAGTTCGCGAAGGATCTGAAGAAGGCCGGACTCGACGAGGTGACGCTCTCGCTCCACAGCCATATCGAGGAAGACTTCGAGAGCATGTCCGGTATCAAGGGGAGTTACCATCAGGCGCTTGCCGGATTGCTGAACGCCAAAAAACAGGGTTTCATCGTGAACGTAGACATCGTCATCAACAAGATAAACTATCAGACGCTCAAGGAGACAATCCAATTCTATATTCGACTCGGGGTGAGCGAATTTGATCTCCTGTATCCAATCCCGTTTGGGGATGCATGGAAGAACCGGAGTGAGCTGTTCTTTGATCCAGAGAAGACCCACAACTATTTACGTGACGCATTCGGGTTGTCGAAAAACAAGAACTTGTTTATCTGGACGAACCGGTTGCCGGCTCAGTACCTAGAAGGGTTTGAAGATCTCATTCAGAATCCCGTGAAGATAAATGACGAGGTGAAGGGAATGCACTTCGGATTGGCGCGACTTGTGGAGCGCGGAATCCCGATGTCGTGCAAAGGGGAGCGGTGCCGATACTGTTTTATGAGTGGCTTTTGTGCCGACCTCGATCTCCTGTTGGCAAAGAAGTCCTTACCGGGAAGAGCGGATCCGCCTTGTTGCGGATCAGTGATGAAGGGACGGAAACCCACTCCCGTTTTCAGGATGGATAAGGATTTTACGCTCGAATCATTCACGCATTTCTTCATCGGAAACCGGTATTTCGTGAAGAGTCTCCGGTGTCGAGAATGTCGGTATTTCGAAACCTGTGACGGGGCATGGATTGGGGATGTGAGGAAAAATGGATTTTCAATATTGAAACCCAAGATAAAGCCCAAGAAACGGATCGAACCGCATAATTTTGCTGGACGAAAGGTTTAATACAGATGCGTATGGCGCGACTGGGATATATACAGGTGACGAGACGATGCAATCAGCGGTGCATCATCTGTTCCAATCCTCCGACAGAGCGGAGGCTCTCCTTGACAATGGCGAAGCACAAAATCGACGAGATCAAGAAGGAGGGCGGGGAAGGCGTGATCATCACCGGGGGAGAGCCGACACTCTATAAGGACCTTACCGGTCTCATCACGTATGCGTGTGCGAAGGGCGTGATGCCACGGATTATCACGAACGGTCAGAGGATGGCCGATTTTGGGTATGCGGAATCCCTGAAAGATGCCGGACTCAGGCATGTTCATGTCTCGATCTATTCATGTCGGGATGACGTGCAGGCGAAGCTTTCGAACAATCCTGATTCTCTTCGGAATATAATCGGAGCACTCGACAATTTGAAGAAACTTGGAACGATGACGGTCGACGCGAATATCGCCATCAGTAAGCTTAATGCCGATCACCTCTCAGAGACAGTGAAGTGGCTCACGACGCGGCATCCGTTCATCCGACATTTTGTGTTCAATAACCTCGACCCCTTTATGAACCGCGCTTCCGAAAATCCGGAGGTTATTCCGAGACTGCATGACTTCGAATTGGAACTGCATCGGGCGTTGACACATCTGACGTCGGAAGAAAAAACATTCCGGGTCGAGCGGGTGCCACTGTGTTATCTCTCCGGATTCGAACATGTCTCGACGGAAACCAGGAAGATTGTCAAAGAAGAGGCAAGGACCATCTATTTCTTGGACGAGAAGGGAAAGAGTATCCAGGACACCTGGATGAGTGAGAAAGCGGCATGTTGTAAGGAATGTTCACTTCGGGATATCTGCGCAGGAATCTATGGGTGGGGTCGGTATTATTCCGTTACAGAACTCAGTCCGGTATTCGTAGACAAGGATAAAATCGTGAAAAAAATACGGAAATGAATCTGATTATATTCAATGTCTTTCTCCTCGCCCTGATTGCCGGTATCGGAGTAGCAGTCGTCGTCGAGGATATCTCTCGAAAGCGGATACCGAACAGCATCATCATGAGCGGTCTTGTCGTCGGTCTCGTCTTGTACGCGATCGGTTTGTCGATCGGCGTCGTGACGATGTCGTATGTCGGCCAGATCGTGGTGAATGCCGGTATCGCTTTGTGTGTAAGCTACCTGTTCTGGACGATCAATTTCTGGCCGGCAGGCGATGCAAAATTATTTACCTTGTTCGTATTTCTCCTGCCACTGCATTACTACTGGAAAAACTATCTTCCGTTCTTTCCGGCGATAACGTTTTTGGTTAATGTTTTTGTTTGTGCCTATGTGATGCTGGCGGCGTTTTCCCTTGCCTATCTGGTAGGTCAATTGCGAAGAGGGGTCACCGTGAAGGGATATTTCGGCCTGATGTTTCCGTCTGTCCCCGGTCGTTTTTCTGTTGCGAGCATCATTCGGACATTCAAATCGGCCAATTTTGGGAAGGCCAGTATGCGGATACTCCTGCTCACAGGGTTCGTATGTGTTCCCTTGTTTATCGTCGGGTCTGACGGGAAAGGGATGATCGATGTCGTGAGATCGGCCCTTTCCGGCATGTTGGTATGGGTATCGTTTTCGCTCGTGATACGGAAATACATAGCCGATAACGAAGCATATACGAAAAATACCGATGAAATACAGACGGGGGAGTTTCCGCTCATAACACTTCGTGAGGCGGAAACGTTTCCGAAAGAGTTCATGAAGGAGCTTGGTTCCATAAAAGCGGATGGTCTGGATGAGGAACAAGTCGACCTGCTTCAGGCATTCCTGACGTCAAAGGGGATTACTTCGATCGTCATGCAAAGGAACATGCCGTTCTCGCCCTGGATCGTCGCCGGTCTCCTGATGACGATGCTCTTTAACGACAGCATCATTCAGGTGATACGAAATGTCTTTTTGTGATGGAATCATTTTGTTTCGGGATGGTATCGTAGTATACTGAATACGGTGCGTTGGGTGCGTTTTCCCCGCACTCCCTTTAAGTGAAGAGGCATGAAATACACATCGGTGCCTGTCCGTTTGTCAGGGTTGGCCTCCTTCGAGAAGAACGTCGTCTCGCAAAACAGCATGAAAACAAGAGCGCTTTTTTCAGTGGCGTTTGGGTTGTCATGCCTGTCCGTGTTTGTTTTCCCGATGATAGTTTGGGCGGACGCTTGTAGCAGTTATACCGGATCGGCGACTATCCCGCCAACCTGGGGATATGGCCTTACGGTCTCATGGGGTCAAATCCCTTCCGTTGGTCTCAACTATTCTTCGAGTGCAGATACGATCATCTCCGGTGATCCAGTGACTCTTTCTGCCAGTTGCGAAAATTCCTCTTCCGTAAGCGGATCAGTTGGAACCTTCTATCCCATGAGCTCTACGACATATTATGCTACTTGTCATCAGGGAGATGGTTTTGGTGGAGAATATACTGCTCAAGCATGCATCAATATCACCGTGGTAATAGTGAGTGGTTCCTGTGGCTCCGCGAACGGAGGGAGCTCATATAACGCTCCTTCTTCGGGTCTGTGTAGCAGTGGGAGCGCTTCTGCCGTTTCGGGTCCCGGGGCTTCGGGTCCGTGGACATGGTCCTGCTATGGCAGTCCTGGAGGATCCAATGCCGGTTGCAGCGCCCAATGGGCGCGCAATGGTGTCTGCGGTCCTTCGAATGGAGGAAGTTTCCTGACGCCACCTACGGCCGGCCTTTGTTCGGTCGGTAGTAAGTCCGGCGTGTCGGACCCTGCGTACGGTCCTTACGCATGGACCTGCTCCGGCGTTAATGGCGGGAGCGCAGTTTCTTGTTCGGCATCAGTGACGCCTCCGGTCTGCGGTCCGGCGAATGGCGTCAGTACCTATACAGCACCAGCCTCGGGATTCTGCTCGGTTGGGACATATTCCGGATCCGTCTCAGCTCCGTCCACCGGACCATTTTCTTGGTCATGCTCGACGAATTACGGAATGTATGCAACGTCGTGTTCTGCTCCAAGGAAGATAGATGCACAGTGCGGATCCGCACAGTCGACGGCGACCTTATTCACTCCGAGTGGCAACCTGTGTACTTCTGCGACGGGCTGGACTCCGTCTAATTCAGTTCCATCCAGTTTGCCTTTGGGGAACTTCAAATGGAATTGGACCTGCTACGGGTTGAACGGAGGGTCGGATAGTTCCTGTAACTCGCCGAGACTGGCAAACGGTATTTGCGGCTCCGCCTCCACTCCGAGCGACAACCCTGCTACTAATAAACCAAATACATATAAACCCTCGACGATAGCTCCGGTCGCTCCTGCTGTTCCAAACGGACTCTGTACCGACGGTATTCTCGTGGGAACGCCTGCTTCTGCCGATATTATCGATACTACCTATCAAACACCCGATTGGACCTGGACATGTCGTGGTCAGAATGGCGGAAGTGATGCTTCTTGTCATGTATGGTGCGTATATGATTGCAGTAATGCAAATCATTGTTCCGGCGAGACTGCGTGGAAGGTTACAAACCAATGTGGAAAAGTTCATGATTGTACGGTCGGAGTCACTCTTGATGCTTTAGGAACCCGTTCCTGCAATCTGAATTGGACCGAGATACAGCCGTGGTTCTAGTCCTTCGTCGCGCGAAGGATTACAAAATGCGAAAAAGAGTCACAAGTCGAAAGTCGAAAGCGTGGAAGGAGTGGAAAAACAGAAAACAGAAAGGAATGTGAAAGACGGCCGGGTCCTCGAAACCCCGCCTTCGTCGAAAGTTTGATTTTTTGGTTATGTGTGGAGTGCCGTTCGTCGTATCTTTCCGATTTCATACCATTTTAATGCCTTATATAAGCCATTAAAAGTGGTGATTTCCCGTTTGCCAATATTGAAGAAACACGCTATCATAGAAAGGAAGATGATGGCTCGGGATGTCGGATTGTTCCATGCCTCATCTCGATTTTCATGGCGGAATACATGGGAGAAAATAGAGGGAACCTATGACATTCCAAAAACTCCTTTTCGGGGTCCGTTTTTTTACCGCCCTCTCGTTCGTCTCATGGACCGCGGTGCTGTTTCTGGTTGACCCGGGTGTTGCCGGCATCGTTGGGATCGCATTGTTTCTCGGGACGATGTTCTCGTTTCTGACGGGACTGTTCACCGTCGTGCTTGTCGGACTCGCTTCCCGGTTTCTCGGTGAGATGAGCGCGTCAGCATCGTTTCATACGCTGTTCCGACAGGGATTCATCCTGTCCGCGTACGTTGTCTCTCTCCTCGGGCTGTCGCGGTTCGGCATGCTTGCCTGGTGGAACGCGCTCCTCGGGTTTGCGGCGGCGCTCCTTATCGAGTTCACGGCACGGAAGATAGTATCGTGACCGGAAAGGGAGCCAAGACGGTTTTCAAAAACATCAATCAACTATAATTCCGACGACATACTACCGTTATGGCAAAGAAAGACGCGGAAAAATCAAACTACGGGGCGAAATCCATCCAGGTGCTCGAAGGGCTCGACCCGGTCCGCAAGCGTCCGGGCATGTATATCGGAGGCACCTCGACCGAGGGCTTGCATCACCTTGTCTGGGAGATCGTGAACAACTCGATCGATGAGGCGATGGCCGGGTATTGTACCGAAGTCCAGATTCGTCTCTTGCCGGACAATGTCGTCGAAGTCGAGGATAATGGTCGTGGCATCCCGGTCGAGATCCATCCGCAGACGAAAAAATCCACCCTCGAAACAGTACTCACCGTCTTGCATGCCGGTGGCAAGTTCGGTGGTGACGGGTACAAGATTTCCGGCGGACTCCACGGTGTCGGTGTCTCGGTCGTGAACGCCTTGTCCGAATGGACCCGTGTGACCGTGCGTCGTGAAGGGAAACTCTGGATGCAGGAATTCAAGCGCGGTATCCCCCAAGGGTCGGTGAAACCGATCGGTAAGGCGACGGATACCGGTACGACTATCACGTTCAAGGCGGACTCGGAAATTTTCCCGGAAATCGAATACGGTTGGGAGAAAATCCTCGAATACCTCCGGTATCAGGCATATCTCACCAAGGGTGTCCGTATCCAGGTCGAGGACCTGCGCGAGGCGGATGCTCCCGGGAGCGCACACCTTGCGAAGCGCTACGGGTTCTACTTCGATTCGGGCATCATCTCGTTCGTCAAATTCCTGAACCGTCGTCGCGATGTCAAGAACGAAGTGCCGGTCTATATCGAGAAGACGATCGACGGCGTCTACGTCGAGATTTCGCTTCAATATACCGACAGCTACAAGGAACACCTTTTCGCGTTCGCGAACAATATCTTCAATCCCGAGGGGGGTATGCACGTGACCGGGTTCAAGATGGCGCTTACCAGGGTCCTCAACGATTATGCCAAGAAGAACGGCCTTCTCAAGGAAAAAGACGGTGCGATGACGGCGGATGATTTGCGCGAGGGACTGACCGCGGTCATTTCCGTCAAATTGCCGAATCCGCAGTTCGAGGGCCAGACCAAGGCAAAACTCGGCAACAGCGAGGTTCGCGGTATCGTTTCATCAGCGCTCTCGGAAGGACTTGCGGAATACCTCGAGACCCGGCCGGCCGACGCACGTGCGATTCTCGACAAGTGCCTTCTCACGGTCCGGGCCCGCATCGCGGCGCGTGCCGCCAAAGACGCGGTCATCCGCAAAGGTGCACTCGAAGGCATGACACTCCCGGGCAAGCTGGCAGACTGTTCGACCAAGGACACGATGCGTTCCGAGCTCTACATCGTGGAGGGCGACTCCGCAGGTGGCTCGGCCAAACAGGGTCGGAACCGCGAGTTTCAGGCTATACTTCCGCTTCGTGGCAAGCTCGTGAACGTGGAGAAGACCACGCTCGACAAGGTCGTGAAATCCGATACGCTCAAGCCGATCATCATCGCACTCGGAGTCGGTATCGGCGAGACATTCGACATTACCCGGCTCCGCTACGGCAAGATTATCATCATGGCGGATGCCGACGTCGACGGTTCGCATATCCGGACACTCCTCCTCACGTTCTTCTACCGCTACTACGAGGAGTTGGTGCGTAACGGCAATATCTATATCGCCCAGCCACCGCTCTATCGCCTGCAGAAAGGCAAGACGGTCCGTTACGCCTACAACGACGACGAGAAGATGAAGATACTTGAGGAGATACGGAAGGATGCCGAGGCACGTGCGGAGAAGAAGGGAAAACCGGTTGTCGTGAAGAAAGTCGAGGAGAGTGATGAGGAGACTGTCGATGATGCCCCGTCGGAAGGGGAGGAGAAAATCGGCGGTGTGTCCATTCAGCGCTACAAAGGTCTCGGAGAAATGAACCCGGAACAGCTCTGGGAGACGACTATGAACCCGGCGAGCCGGCTCATGCTTCAGGTGAAGATCGAGGATGCGGAGGCCGCCGATGAGCTCTTCGACATCCTGATGGGCAACGACGTCGAACCGCGACGCAAGTTCATCCAGACCTACGCCAAGACGGTCACGAACCTCGACGTCTAGGGTTCCGTTTTTTGACGTTTCTGATCGGGATTGACGAGCGGATGGCGCCGTGTTATCATCATGGAACGTTTTCCGAGGTTCTTTTTTTGCAATTTTTCCGAAGGCTATGGGACATTCTCTGGAAAACCTGAAGCCACTCCTTCGTTGCCCGGTCTGCCAGAAGAAATACGATCCGGGCAAGGTCGTACTCTTGTCGGAGGATGACCGCAAGACGGTGTTGCATATCGCCTGCGAATCGTGCGGCATTTCTTCGCTTGTCTTCGTTTCACTCGGGAAGATGGGCGCGGCGAGCTTCGGGTTGCTGACCGATCTTTCCCGCGAGGAGGTCCGGAAATTCTACGGGAGCGAGCCGGTTTCGACCGACGATACGCTTTCCGCACACCGGTTCCTCAAAGGGTTCCACGGTGGGGCAAGGGATTGTTTCCCGGAAAAACACTGATTTTCCATCGGAAGTATAATATCGATTCATATTCAAGACTATGTCCGACATCATCACACTGAAGGCGACCGTCCGCGAGGCGGGACACAAACTGCAGACCCTGCGAAACGGTGGCTCCATCCCGGCGACCCTCTTCGGTCGCGGCATCGATCCGAAGAACATCGCGCTCGAGAGTCGCGATTTTGCACGGGCTTTCAAGATTGCAGGCGAGAACACGATCATCGCACTGTCCGTCGATGGTGGCAAACCGGTGAACGTCTTGGTCAAGGAGACACAGATGCATCCTCTGACGAACCGGTATACGCATGCTGATTTTTTCCAGGTCCGCATGGACGAGGCAATCGAAGCGACCGTTCCGTTTGCGTTTGTCGGCGTGTCTCCAGCGGTCGCCGAGCTTGGTGGCGTGCTCATCAAGGCGAGCGACGAAGTGGATGTCACGGCACTTCCGGCCGACCTTCCTCATACGCTCGAAATCGACCTCGGATTGCTGAAGACATTCGATGATGTGATCAAGGTCGGGGACATCGTGTTGCCGAAGGGTGTGACGATTGAGGGTGATGCGGATACGGTTATCGCGCTTGTCGAGGCACCGCGTACCGAGGCGCAGATGGCCGAACTCGACGAGAAGGTCGAGGCCGACGTGACCAAGGTCGAGAAGGCTGGCAAGCCGGCTGAAGAGCCGGTCGAGGAAGTGAAAAAATAGCAATCCTCTCCCTTGACTGATCCGTCTGGGACCGCTACCATGGAAAGAGTTTGAAGTCGGGATCCTGATTTCCGGCTGGAGGCTGAAAGCCGGTCACCCCTCCTACGCCGGCCGAGGTAAAACGGATGAAACGGGCTTGCCCGCGGATTCCGAGCTCCATCCGGAAATCAGGCTCCCGATTTTCTTTTGCGGAAACAAGAACGCCTCGGCACCCGCCAGGCGTTCTTTTGATATGGCCGAACTTCTTTAGCGCTCGGGAGAGCGTATGCTAAGTATCTATCTCAAATCTCACCACGATATACTCAGTTATACGTAAATCTGAAATAAATAATTCATTCATACTCGATTCATCACTCATTCCAGTACTCGTTTTCCATTTCTCATACCGAGACAACTTGATGTGTTGTCTATCGCTACCAGAAGAGTTCGCCCCGCGAATGCCGGGGCGAACTCCTGAACGTAACAGTGATTCAGTTCGTTTGGTATGATTTATTGAGAACGATCCATCCTATCGAGATCATCTGTTCGTTTCGATGCGAAGCGTTTCAGCCGTGGTACCGCCGGAGACGGCGACGGAAGAACCGTCCTGGTTGATCGCACAAGACGTCGCCGAGGCGAGGGATTCGTCGAAGAGTTGGGAAACGATCATGCCATTGCCGCTATCGATGATAAGTCGTTTCGCGGGTGCGTCGAGTATCGCGATCCGATCGGCGAGGTCGGGATTCGCGCAGATGGCGGTAATCGTGAGTAGCGAAGTCGGATTTTCGGGGGAGAATCCGCCGGACGGTTTCCCTTTGAGGAACGAGGTGAGGGTCGATCCGTCGGTGCCGTAGATATTTTCGCTGACCGAGATGGCATGGGTACTCGGGGACATCGCGGTTTTGGTCCACAGTACGCCCGTGCCGAAGCCGTTATCAGCCCGCGGATACCGGTAGACCTTGCCGGTGCCGGCTTCGAGGAAGTAGAGATAGGTGAGGTAGCTTCCTATCGATACGGCTTTGAACCCGGTAGGGAAAGGGATCGTGTTTTTGACGAAAGCATGATTCGAAACCGCGAACGAATAGAGATCTCCCTGTTCCGTGAGGAGGAAGATGAATCCGAGGTCTTTCATGCCGGATGCGAGGTGGACGGTACCCGAATTTTTCGGAAGGGGATATGAGGTACCGGTCGCGGTATCGACGACACCGGTCTTGGTCACGAGATAGAGCGAATTTTTGAGAAAGATCGGCGTGACGATATCTTGGTTCGTCGCGGAAAGTGGTGAAACAGTGGCATGCGAGGCATTCTTCTCGTTTATCGGTGGGAAGGGGGCGACGACGGGTGTCTCGACGATGACCGGAGGGAGGGCGACCGGTTTTTTTTCGGGCATGCTTTTCCATACGACCGTACCAAAGACGGTGAGGAGAAATGCAATGAATGTGGCGATCAGGAGCTGGCGCTTCGGAGGGAAGGAGAGGAATCGTCTCCACAGGAAGACGATGCCTGCGCCGATTTTTTTGGCGACGATGCCAGTGACATGGCCGAGGAACCGGAACGTCGTTTTGGTCGCCGGTATCGCGTATGCTGAAAGGAATTCCCCGGTCTTGTCCGTGGCGATTGAAAGACACTTATTAAGCAGTTTCGCGACATGCGCACTTCGTTCGGAAAAGCTCTGCGATGCAAATGATGAGGCGACCTTACGTCTCGGTTCGTCTTGTGAGCGTTCTTCACGTCGGGCGGGAATGTCGGTGATTTCCAGGAACACGGTTTCTTTCGTCGTTTCTTCGAATGTCGGTTGCGACGTGGTTTCTGAAAATGCCGACGGATGCCCGTCTGAAGACGTTTCTTGTGGTGCGGAACTTTCTTTTATCAGTACTTCCGTCGTTTCGGTCAGCTCGATCTGGACGGACGGCTCGGCTGATGTCTCGGTATTATCCGTATTAGGAGAGGCGGTCGAGAGTGTGTCGAGTGCCTCAGCGCGCCTTCGTCGCGTATCTCGAATCGATCGGGCGATACCGCTTCGGAACGAATGCACCGCATCCTCGTATATCCAGCGGGCCTTGGTGATCATCGGATGTTCATCGACATTCTCGAGTACCTCGCCTTGGATACGGATCTCGCTTGAGGACGGCGGCCTGTTTTCCATGTGGTCGGAAACGATGGTCACCTCTTCGGAATCGTAGGAGTCGAGGACGGCTTTGGTCCGTTCCTCGGCGGCCTTGCGGAAGGTCTCCTCGCTCCAGGCATTGACCGGTTCCGGTTTGACGGTACGTTTCCGTTTCGGTTTCTCCGGCGTATCGATCTCCGGTGTCGGTTCGGCTTCGCGTGCGTCGAGCACGACGATCGCTCCGGTACGGAGGTCGTTTATCATCGCGGTCTCGAGGAATCGTATGAATTTCCGCTCCGGAAGCAACCGGTTCGCATCGCGCTCCAGGTCTCGCGGGGAGAACAGTTCGAGCGGTTCCGGTGTCGCAAGCAACACGCAGTCGTTCGGGACAAGTTGGCCACTCGATATTTCGAGGAAGGTCTTGAGAGGATGACTGGCGGCTTCTTTCGAGGCGAGGCCGTCTCCGATATCCGACAAGGAACCTTCTCGGAAGAGGAGAATCTTTCCTTCTCCGGTCGCTGAAAAGTGGAGGTTTTCTTTGTCGACGACCGCGATGGTGCCGTGCAGGCTCCCCATCCACGACGTCTGGCCGTTCTTTACGAGTTCGGAGAGCGCGAGATTGATCCGGTGCAGTGTCGATTCGAAACTCTCGATCGCTCCCCGGCGGGGATTGGCATAGTATTCTTTGCGGGCGACGGAAGCGATCACGTTCACGGTATAGGCCGATGCCTCGGATCGGTCGGAAACGGAAAACGCCCCGACGAGTGCTCCCAGAATTTCTTGGGTCACGTTTTCGGGGGAGAAGGCGAACGTTTTGATGTACGGTTCGACGGACCGGTTCCTGGCGACCGAAATCTCGGTCGCGATCACCTTGACACCCGGAATCGGCTCGGGAGCGCCGTGTTTTTTCTCTGTCATATTGACCCTTTCAGTATAGCACGGATATGGCTTAACCGCGTAGGGTGCTCTTCATAGGGCGCTTTTGACTTCCGGTCGGCACTCGGGTACAGTAGGGTGAGAGGGGGTTCGCCGTTACTTTTCGAGTCTATGTCTTTTTCCCTGTTTGAATCCCTGTTCGGCTCCCAAGTCCGGGCCCGTCTTATCCGGCTGTTCGTACTGAATCCGGAGGGTGAATATTCGACCGCCGATGTCGCTACAAAGACGCTTCTGCCGAGGGTGGAAGTGTCTCGCGAGATTCTCCGTCTGGAAAAGATGGGATTCCTGCGCGAGCGTTCTCGCAAGAAGGTGAAGATGTACCAGATGCGTCCCGACTTCCCATTTTTCCCGGAACTCAGCAGTCTCGTGCTCAAATCGAATGTAGGCGTGTCGCACCGGATGTTCCAGAAGTTGCAGAGCGCAGGTGATGTGAAGCTTATCCTGATCAGCGGGCTCTTTTTGAATCACGCCAAGAGCAAGGCCGATATGATCCTGGTCATCAACAGCGCACACCGACTCCGGCTCAAGTCGGCCATGGAAAAATTGGAGGCGGAAATCGGCCGGGAAATCCGGTTCGTCCTCATGAATACCGATGAGCTTCACTATCGTCTCAATATGCTTGACCGGTTCCTGATCGAGTTTCTCGAAGGGCCGTACCAGGAAGTCCAGAACCGCGTGCCCGAGATCAAGCGCTTCATCGCCGGACTCAAGAAGTAGTCTCTCGGGACGTCCGTCGTTTTTTGCCGACGAGTGGGGATATTGAACAGGTACGTATGTCGTCAATCATCATCATCGCCATCGTACTCGTCATCGTCGCGACCGCGGCGGTTTTTGTCATGAACGCGGCAAAGACATCTTCTCAACGTACGGAAGAGGATCGCAAACTCATGCTTGACCGGATGGAAAATCTCGATCGACGTCTGAGCCAAGAAATGCACCAGTTCTCTTCTTCGGTAGCGGGACAGATCGGAACGCTCAATACGGCGCTTGACCGACGACTTGGGGAAAATACCAAACGTCTCGATTCCCGACTCGACGGCGCATCACGGTCGTTTGCCGAAGTCCGCGCGGCGCTTGCCGAAGTCCGCGAGTCCAACAAACAGATTTTCGAGGTCGGTAAGGAAGTGTCGTCGCTTCAAGAAATCCTGCGAGCGCCCAAGATGCGTGGCGGGTTCGGCGAGCTTATGCTCGGGAATCTGCTGTCGCAGATGCTACCCAAGGAACACTTCGAGCTCCAGTACGGTTTCAAGAGTGGCGAGGCGGTGGATGCCGTTATCCGGCTCAAGGGCGGACTCATCAGTGTCGATTCCAAGTTCCCGCTCGAGAACTTCAAGCGCATGATCGAGGCCAAAGGCGACGATGAGCGTCGTGCCGCTCGTCGACAATTCGTCTCCGACGTGAAAAAGCACGCCGACTCCATCGCATCGAAGTATATCCTGCCCGAGGAGGGGACGCTCGGTTTCGCGCTCATGTATATTCCGGCAGAGAACATCTACTACGAGATCATCATCAAGGACGAGGACGGGACCGGACTTTCCGAATACTTTTTCGGCAAGCGGGTCATCCCGGTGTCGCCCAACTCGTTTTATTCGTATCTGCAGACGATCGCCATCGGACTCCAGGGGATGCAGATCGAGAAGCGCGCCAAGGAGATCATGGGTCAGCTCGGGAAACTGTCCGTCGAGCACGGCAAATTCCTGCGCGAGTTCGAAGTGCTTGGCGGACATATCGGAAGCGCACACAAAAAATACGACGATGCCGAGAAAAGACTCGGCAAGGTGGCTGATCAGCTCGATCGGGTCCGGTCCTCGTCCGATATCGTCGAAGTGGAAGGGAGCGAATTACTCCCGTCCGAAGTGGAACTTCCGGAATCCGTGGAACCATCATCCGTATGAAGTACCTTCCTTTTTGGAAAAAACGTGATGCCGGCGCACCTCGCGATCGTTCAGTGTCGGTGGACGATGCGGGTGTGGTAGTTGTCGACGACGCTGACGATGGGATGACGTTTTTTGAGAACCCGCTCGTCAGAACCCTTCTCATCGCATCGTTGTCCATCATTGTCCTCTCATTTCTCGCAGTCATTGTCTTCATCATTCGTGGAGCGGGGGCTACCATCGTCCTTCATTTCAATGTCTATTTCGGTGTCGATATCGTGGGAAGTCCTTGGCAGGCACTCCTTATTCCCGCGACGGCACTCTCATTTTTGTTGCTAAACGTCATGCTCGCCTCCCGGTTCTATGCCGTACGGGAGCGTGTCGCAGCGCATATCCTGCTGTTTGCGGCGTTTCTCGCAACGCTCTCCGCGGGTGTGGTGACGGCGGCGCTCTCATTTATCAATTCCTGACCCGAAATCATGCCTGATAAGAAATACGACAAAGAGGAGTTATTCCAGTTCCCTAATCCGAAGACGACCGATAAACGGGAACGGCGTATCCAGCGGGCACTCGAGATTATTCCCGGGACACTTTCGTGGTCCGTGGTGTCCGGCATACTGCTCGCCTCGTGGCTCGCACCGCTTGCTGCCGCTACCTTCGTCATCATTTACGACATCTATTGGCTGTTTCTGACCGCATACGTGACGTTCTTTTCGGTATTGTCGTACCGAGGACTCAAACGTGGTATGCGAATCAACTGGTGGGAGCGACTGGTACGCTCCCGTGATTTGACGCGGTACCGTCAGGAATTGTTCGATCGGGCGGCATTCCTTCGTCGTGTCCTCCGTGAGGAGAAGATGCCTTTTCGGCAGAAGATGATCGTCCGTCGAGAACGGCAAGAACTCATCCGCCATTCCCAAGAGATCACGGAACTTCTGGAGCACGAAGAAGAGATCATGGATCATCAGGAAATCATCCATGCCGTTCTTCTGCCGACAGTCGGGGAAGGCGCGGATATCATAGAACAGGCCATACGATCGATCGCTGAATCGACTTTTCCGAAATCGCAGATGATTATCATTCTCGCGACGGAGGAACGCGAACCGGAAGAGACCCGACTGCCGAAAATCGAAATCCTTCGGAAAAAGTTCGATGGCATATTCCGGGATTTCCTCGTGACCACACACGAAGTGGCTCCGGGCGAACTCAAGTGCAAGGCGTCGAATGCCGGGTATGCGGCCAAGAAACTCCGCATCTATCTCGATGAACGAAATATCCCGTATGACCGGGTTATTTTCTCGAACTTCGATTGTGACACGGTTGCGCATCCGGAATACTTTTCTGCCCTCGCATACGCCTATGTCACCGATCCGGATCGATTGAGGCGTGCATACCAGCCACTCCCGATGTATCATAATAACCTGTGGGATACCAATGCTTTGGTCCGTGTCACCGTGACTGGCTCATCGTTTTGGCACATGTATCAGGGGACCCGTCGCGAGATGGTTACGTTCTCGTCGCATTCCGAGCCGTTCGACACACTGGTGCGCGTCGGATATTGGCCGGTGAACATGATTTCCGAGGACTCCGTCATCTACTGGAAGGCCTTCTCGTATTTCCATGGCGACTACAAAGTCCGGCTCATTCCGCTCCCGGTCTCGCTCGACGCGGTACTGGCCGACACCTATATGAAAACCCTCGGCAATGCTTATAAGCAGAATCGTCGGTGGGCGTATGGCATCGAGAACTTCCCGGTCATGATGCGTGCCCTGTGGCCCGACAAGCAGGTGCCACTCAGCAAGAAACTTCGGGTCACCGAGGAGACGCTCGAAGGACACATGTCGTGGGCGACGGCCCCGCTCATCCTGTCGTTTCTCGGTTGGCTCCCGCTCTTTCTCGGTGGGACGGTATTCAATGAGAGCGTGCTCGCACATAATCTGCCGGTCGTTACCCGGGTCCTCATGACGCTCTCCATGGGAGGACTTGTCACGCTCGTGTTCCTCTCTTTTCTGATGTTGCCGAAGCGGCCGAAACGGTATAGCCGGTGGAAGACGGTGTTCATGTTCGCACAGTGGTTCCTCGCGCCGTTCGTGTCGCTCCTGATGGCCATCCCGGCGCTCGACGCGCAGACCCGCATCCTCCGTGGCAAGTACTTCGGCGAATTTTGGGTGACGGAAAAGGTGCGGAGGAAGTGATCTGGTTCAGGAGTTCGACTCCTATGAACGCATCTGTATGAGAAAGACAAGCCTCTCTAATGGCGAATATTATCACGTTTATAATCGTGGCGTCGACAAACGCGAAGTTTTTATTGATGAGGTGGATTATCGGAGATTCTTAACTTGCCTTCAAGCGTTCAAGAGGTCCGAGCCAATCGGAAGTTTGTATGAACTTAGTTTGCGTGAGATGAAAAAAGGGAGTTCGACTCCCATGGGAGTCGAACTCCCTTTTTCAGCACTTGTTGAAATTGTTGCGTATTGTTTAAATCCGAACCACTATCATCTTATCGTAAAGCAGATATCGGAAAAAGGTATCGAACGGTTCATGCAGAAAATCGGAACGGGCTACACGAATTATTTCAATAAACGGTATGAGCGTTCGGGCGCACTCTTTCAGGGAAAGTTTAAGTCGATACACATAGATTCGAATGAGTATCTTCTGCATCTTTCTGTCTATGTAAATAGAAATTACCGAATTCACGGGTATGGGGATTTGGATGAAGAAAAGACTTTATTGAATCAAGAAAGCGAGTGGACATATTGTAGTGCAACGGATTATCTAGGAGAAAGACAGGAAGGATCTCTTTGTAACAAAGATGTTATTCTTGGACAGTTTAAAGACGTATCTGCTTATAAGGAATTTCTTGATTCTAATACGCTTTATTTTAAGGAGAAGAAGGACTTTCAAAAATATTTATTGGAAAATTGAATATAAGGGAGTTCGACTCCCATGGGAGTCGAACTCCCACAAAATCACAAAACAGTCTATGCTTGAGCAATTCCTTTTCCCATTTCTGATATCGTTTTTTACCGCAGTCGCGTTGTTTCAGATCGTCCCAATCGTGGGGAAGCGGTTCACTGTGTCGAGGATTGAGGCTGGCCGTACGCACAAAGTGCTTCCACGGCTCGGTGGAGCGGCGTTGGTCGGGGCGTTTTTGGTCGCGATCGTTTTCAATCGTGAGCTCGTATTTTCCGGACCGCTTCTCGGTTTGATCGCGGGAGGGTGTCTCGTTCTCCTTTTTGGGACACTCGATGACCGGACACCGATCGGATGGAAGCCGCAGATATTGTTCCAAATCGGTCTGGCAGGACTTATTTTTTTCTCCGGTATGCGGGCATGGGTGCTGACGAACCCGTTCGGTGATCCATGGTTTCTGTATCCCGAAACATCCGTATGGGTCAGTCTTTTTGTCGGTATCGTATTCACGCTTCTCATCATGAATGCGATGAACTGGGCCGACGGGGTGGATGGTCTCTTGGGAGGCGTATCACTTTCGGCGTTCGTCACGTTGTTTTTTGTCAGTCTTCGACCGGAAGTGAATCAGCCGACGGTTGCCATTCTCGCGTGTGTCTTCGCCGGTCTTTCGCTTGGATTTCTCGTGTTCAATGTACCACCGGCGCGGCTCCTGGCGGGGACATCCGGTGCGTATTTTCTCGGTTTCGGCGTGGCGGCGCTCGCGCTTTTTTCCGGCGCCAAGATCGCGACAACCTTACTCGTGCTGTCCGTGCCGGTGCTCGATGCGTGCTTCGTGATCATGGCACGAATCCGCGCCGGCAAGTCGCCGTTTCACGGAGGGGATGAACGTCATCTGCATGACCGCCTGCGACAGGCAGGTCTTTCTGATCGTGTTATCATGACTTCCTACACGGCGATTTCCATCCTTTCCGGACTAGTGGCGCTGTCGCTTCCGGCGATCGGCAAAGCATTCTTTCTCATCGCTCTCGCCGCCGGATTTATTTTCCTCGCATTCGGTCTCGGGAAACATCAAAAAGACAGTGAACGAGATTCTGTTCCACGTTTGTAGTTTGAACTTTCATGTTTTGTTTGGTGTTTGTGCTTTGATTCCTGTATATGAATGTATCGATGAAAGATAAATTATTTACTGAGAATAGTCATGGTTCTTGACCCCAAAGCACTTCGCTTGTACGCCCTCGTCATGTTACCGGTCGTGATCGCGGCCGCGTGGTTCGTTTTTCGATACGAAAAGTCGCCGGCGACAATTCCGATCGCGCCGGGAAGTATCGCCGCCATAGTCGGCGGACGTACTTTCTCGACGGAGATCGCCGATACGGAAAAGTCGCGTGAACTTGGACTCGGGTATCGCGATTCTCTTTGTACGGACTGTGCGATGCTGTTCCGTTTCGATGTCCCGGGCATTTATCCGTTTTGGATGAAGGGGATGCGATTCCCGCTCGACCTCGCCTGGATCCGCGATGGCAAAATCGTCTTCATCGAGAAAAATATCCCCGCCGATTCGACCGTGATCATGACTCCCGATACCACCGCGACCGAGGTGCTCGAAACGAATGCCGGCGCATTGTCGGGGGTGAAGATCGGAGACGGTATTGAAACCGGAGCAACTTCTAAATGATGAAGTGAAAGAGAGCAGATATATTTTCTTTCATAAAATGCCTTTAAAAAGGTGTTTTCTTATGCTTGATATTGACAAAATGATAGAAATATGTACAATACAGAGCACAATGCTCATTAACGTTTATAATATAAGGAGGAAGATAAGATGCTTGTCACTTCAGTATCTACGCCGCGTGTTTTTCGGATTATCACCGAAAATCTGATCGGTCTTCTGAAATTCGGTTTACTGTGGATCGAGGAGACCGTCTATGCCTTTGTTTGGGTCGGGTCCTTCGTTGTCGTCATGCCGTATCTGAATGGCGAGAGGGATTACTATTACTTGTTAGGCTGGTCATTGTTTTCGTTGTTCGTGAGTGCCATGATAGCTCTATTGCCGGCAGCAGGAGCGGAAGAGTTTTCACAGAGAAAGAGTATTCTCAGGTGGAACCCGATAACGTTCCTACCAAAAATAGCGATAGGTTCGTATCGCTTGGTGCAGAGGCGTTTTGACCGTCGGTAGCTTACATAAAACTTCTAAATCGGGGATTTAAAAGAGAGGGGGTTTGTCTTTCTTGTTTCACAAACCGAAGCAAAACCCTGACCAAACTTGAAAGTAAAAAAGGATTCCATCAAAATGGAATCCTTTTTCTTATTTCACTAATCGAAATGCTTTACGTATTGTGCGGGTAGGACTTTCGATCCCGTAGAGCCGTGTGGACACGGCCACGGGGCATGCTTTCGATTATTTGTTCTCCTCGTCTTCCCTGAACGCTCGGCGGATCTTGGATTTGGCGGTCGAGGTCTTTACGAAGCGGAGCCAGTCGGCGTTGGGCTTCTTGCGGTCCTTGGCGACGAGGATCTCGACGACCTGACCGTTTCTGATGACGGAGTCGAGCGAGGACATCTTGCCGTCGATCTTCGCGCCGACGGCGTGCTCACCGATCTCGGAGTGGATCGCATAGGCGAAATCGATCGGCGTCGCCTCTTCGGGGAGCTCGATGATGTCGCCAAGCGGGGTGAAGGCGAAGATGTGGTTCTTGAAGAACTCGATCTTGAGACCGGAGAGGAATTCCGCGTCGTCGCGGCCGACCTCCTTCTGCCATTCCTTGAGCTGGGCGACCCAGGCGACCTCTTTGGGTTTGGCGGTGGGGGACGGTTTCTTGCCGAAGACGAACGAGCGCCAACCGCCGCGTTCCTTCTCGGTATAGATCCAGTGTGCGGCGATGCCGTATTCCGCCTCGTCGTGCATCTTGGGCGTGCGGATCTGCAGTTCGAAGATGCGTCCTTCGGGGCCGAAGACGGTCGTATGGAGCGACTGGTAGCCGTTGGGTTTCGGGAGCGAGATGTAGTCCTTGATGCGACCGACGAGCGGGCGGTACCGCTTGTGGATCGAACCGAGTGTCTCGTAGCAATCGACGATCTCGGGGACGATGATACGCACGGCGACGAGGTCGTACACGCGGGCGATCTCCATGTCGTGCTTCTGCAGTTTGCGGAAGAGACGGTAGAGGTGCTTGGTCCGGCCGTCGATGTCGACGATCTTGATGCCGTCGTTCCCGAGCTCCTTGCGAAGAATCCCGATGACCCGTTCGAGGTATGTCTTGCCTTCGCGGACATACGTCTCCTCGATCTTTCGCATTTCCTCATAATGTTCCGGGTCGAGATATTTGAAGGAAAGGTCCTCGAGCTCGCCCTTGATCTCGCTTATGCCGAGCCGGTTCGCGATCTGCGCGTAGATATCCATCGTCTCGCGCGCGATGCGTTCCCGTTTCTCCGGCGGAAGAGCGTCGAGCGTTCGCATATTGTGCAAGCGGTCGGCGAGCTTGATGATGACGACCCGTATATCGGTCGCCATCGCGAGGAACATCTTGCGCAGGTTCTCGAGGAAGTATTCCTCGCGGGAACCGCGCAGTTTGATCCGACCGAGCTTGGTGATACCGTCGACAAGTGCGGCGACTTCCGCTCCGAACCGCTTTTCCACTTCCGCAAGCGTGTGGTCGGTATCCTCCGGGACATCGTGCAAGAGCCCGGCTGCAAGGGTTTCCTTGTCCATACCGATTTCGGCGAGGATCTTGGTGACGGCGATGGAATGTGTGACATAGGGCTCGCCGGATTTGCGGTCCTGCCCCTCGTGCGCTTCCAGGGCAAACGTATAGGCTTCCTGAATGAACCGGCGTTCTTCGGCGGTGAATGGACGTCGGGAAGCCTTGAGGACTTCGTCGAGTGTCATGAGTTCGGGGTGTTTCATAGTGGAGTGTTTGGTGTCCCTGCCTCTTCATTTAATGCTGAAAGCGGGTTTTGGGCAAGTTTGGAGGTTTTTTGTGCTATTGCCATGTCGTTCGTGCACGATGTGGCTTGATTTTTTCCCGGAAGTAGCGTACGATGTTCGAATGTGTTCCCAGTCATTAATTGAGTAACGAAACGGTATGCATAAGTTGAAGAAGACGAAGATCGTGGCGACCATCGGCCCGGTCACGACGAGTGAAGCGGTTCTCACGAAGCTCGTGAAGGCGGGACTCAATGTCGCGCGTCTCAATTTCTCGCACGGCGACTTCGCCGAGCATCAGGAGAAAGTGGACAATATCCGCATCGTGTCCGAGAAACTCGGGACCCCGATAGCGCTCTTGCAGGACCTGTCGGGCCCCAAAATCCGCATCGGTGATTTCTATCAGGAACGCGTGACCCTCAAGGAAGGGGACGAGTTCGTCCTGACGACCGAGAAGTGTGTGGGCGACGAGCATCGTGCGTCCGTGAATTATCCGAAGCTTCCGCAGGAGATCAAGCCCGGAGCGTTCATCATGGTCGATGACGGCAAGAAGAAGCTTCAGGTGGTCTCGATCAAGGGCAATGAGATCAAGACGAAGATCATCGTCGGCGGTGAGACGAAGGGGCGTCGTGGCGTGAACCTGCCGGGGACCGACCTTTCCATCAGTTCGCTGACCGCGAAAGATAAGAAAGATATCGAATTCGGGGTATCGAACCAGGTCGACTTCGTGGCGCTCTCGTTTGTGCGTCGCGCAGCCGACGTGCATGAGCTTCGCCGTATTCTTGAGAAGAAGGGTCTCCCGGCACAGATCATCGTGAAAATCGAGACGACACAGGCGATCGACAATCTCGAAGAGATCCTCCGTGCGACTGATGCGGTCATGGTGGCGCGCGGCGACCTCGCGGTAGAAGTGCCGATGGAGCGGGTACCGCTTTTGCAAAAGCAGATCGTGCACATGTCGCGCGAGCTCGGCAAGCCGGTCATCGTGGCGACACAGATGCTCGAATCCATGATCAGCGCCCCGGTGCCGACGCGTGCCGAGGTGAACGACGTGGCCAATGCGATTCTCGATGGGACCGACGCGGTCATGCTTTCCGAAGAGACCACTCTCGGTAAGTTCCCGGTCGAGGCGGTCTCGATGATGTCAAAGATCGCCATGGAGATTGAAGCCGAACCGGATACGCGTCCGATCATCGATGGTGATGATCTCGGTCTCGACTCGGTCGCGGAATCGGTGTCCGAATCGGTCGAAACGGTCGCCTATTCCGTCGATGCCGCCGCGATAGTGGCCTTGTCGGCGTCCGGATTCACGATGCGGGCCATCTCCCGCTATCGTCCGGACCAGCGGATCGTCGTCCTGACTCCGAATGAGCGGACGGTCCGTCGGGCCTGCCTCTCGTATGGTTGCTACGGCTATCACGTCGACTCCTTCAAGGAAATCGCCGAGGCGGTGTCCGAAGCGACGACCATCCTCAAGAAAGAGAAATTTGCCAAGAAGGGCGACCGATTCGTGGTCTGTGGTGGCGCCCCGCTCGGCAAGGGTGGCGAGACCAACTTCCTCATGGTCCGCGAAGCGTAGACAAGAGTCACAAGTCGAAAGTCATAAAGTTGAAAATCACAAGCATAACGGAGTGTAAAGTGAAAAGTAAGGGATGAGGAATGAGAAAACGCCGAGGGGCGTTTTTCTCGTTTTTGGATTGACGAAATAGTGCTGATGCGCTACCGTATCAGGTCGGTATGTGGTTCTTTTATGCAATGAAAAACAAGGAGGAAATCGTGCCAAAATTTACATGTGAGATTTGCGGAAAGAAATTTGAGACGGGCAGGACGCTTGATATTCACGATATGGAGCATAATGTCCGTCCCGTCTCAAAAGTTCCGTTAACGGTAATACTGAGACTTCCAGACGGGATAACCCAAGGGAAATGGGCTGCTGCCGAGGCATTTTCGGATTGTATTCGTGAGCTTCGGGAGATGTATCCCGGAAGGAGGTTCCAATTTGTCCCTTTCAGGTATGAATGCGATTCTCTCACGGCGATATTGGCCATAGCGGACCCGAATGATGACTGAGATGAGATTTTGAAAGAGTATAAGCGACCCCGCAAAGGTCGCATTTTTGTATGGTTGAGGGATATCGTAAACGTTCAGAGAATCCAAAGGCGTTTTCTCGTGTTTATGACGGGTTTGTGCGATACTTGGGATATGAAAAGCATCATGAAATTTGTTCTCGGTATCGTGGTGGTCGGAATGCTGCTCGCCGGGGCGTGGTTGGCATACGGGTCATTGTTTGCCGCGCCGCAGGCAGAGCCGACGAGCGACGTGTTCATCATAAACCGGAATCAGGACGGGTCGGTAATCGCAGACAAGTTGCAGTCGCAGGGATTTGTTCGAAGCGGGTTCGCATTCGCATCCATCCTTTCCGCCAAGGGAAAACTGTCTGCAATCGCTCCGGGCGGATACCACCTTTCGAAAGACATGGACGTGTGGCAGGTCGCCGAAAAACTTATCACCGGCAATCCGGATCTGAAATGGGTGACGATCCCGGAAGGGTGGCGCAAGGAGCAGATCGGGGAGCTTTTGGCGAAGACATTTAACTGGAGCGGCGATGACCTGAAAAAATGGGATACGGTCTATACCAAGATGCGGTCGGAGTATCTCGAGGGGACGTATTTCCCGGATACCTATCTTATCCCGATCGATGAGAGCGGATTGGACATGGCGAATCGGATGACACGGCGATTCGACGAGCAGTTCGCACCATACGTCGGTGGTTTTGCCGCACAAAATATCCAGTGGACGACCGGACTCAAGCTGGCTTCGCTCATACAGCGCGAGGCCGCTGGCAATGGCGATATGCCACTCATCGCCGGTATTTTGTGGAACCGGTTGAACCGGGGGATGAAGCTTGAGATCGACGCGACCGTCCAGTATGCCCGTGGCAAGGCCGATGCGGGCTGGTGGGCGCCGATCACGTCCGACGATATAAAAATCATCGACTCGCCGTATAATACCTATGAGTACAAGGGTCTGCCACCGACCCCGATCGACAGTCCCGGCCTTGCCGCGATAGATGCCACACTCCATCCCGCGGAAACCGACTGCCTCTACTATCTGCACGACGCCAACCGGCAGATACACTGTGCCGTGACTTATGAGGATCATTTGGCGAATATCGAGACCTATCTGAGACATCCGCAAAAGTGACGATGTGTACAACTCTTCCGGCAGTGTTGCGGTACGTGCTCGATTGGGAAGCTTTCGAACCTATTATACCGGTCCGCCGACAATTTTGAGTGCCTGTTCTCAAGAGAGAAGACTGTTTTCCTCTTGATACCGCTTTACGAAGGGTCTTTGGCGAAGGAATTATTTTTCGTTTTATCTCGGCACAAACAGCCTGTCTTATTTTTTCGTGATATACTTTCAATAACAGAATCATATGGAAAAAAGACTTCATCCGATATCGGAATTCGTCAATCGTCTCATCGAGGAGAAAGGTTTTGGCGATGTCGACACGGACGTGTTGCGCCAGATCGGATTTGACCTGACAGAACGGGTGGAAGAGCGGATCAATGCGATCATCCTGGAAAATCTCCCGCCGGAAAAGCTGGAGGAATTCAGTTTCTTGCTCGACAGTGCGGATGCCGAACATATACAGGCATATTGCCGGGAGAACATCGTGAATCTCGACGAGCTGATCGCCGATGCGCTCGTGCGTTTTCGGGATACGTATCTGAATGCCTCATAACCGGATGACCATCGATCACTATCAAAACATCCCGTCCGCGATGCCACCGGACAAGGAAAAACGGAAGATCGTCATCGCCCGCGTCGATATCGAACGGCAGGCGCGTGATGTCGCGGAAGAAAAACTCCTGGCGTCGAAGGGGGAGGTGAAAAGCGTACGCGGAATCTTCGACAGGATTTGGAAACAGAATCTTGCCCACGAATATTACCGGCAGAAAGAAATCTCCAAGGCGAAACGGGAAATAACGGATTCCGGGAACCTGTATGCGGGGGAATCGGGTGATCGATCGGATCATGAGAATGCGATGAGAGCCATCGTCGAACGTTTCGGGACGGAGTATGAGGACGAGACACTGCTTCGCAAAGGGGAAGAGAGACGGTCTCTGAAAGAGGGTACTCCGGACGATACCGTGTTGCGGGCCAAGATTGTCGGGCTTATCACCCGGTTCGCGTCGGATGAGCTATCGGAGGAGCAGTTCCTGTCGGAGAAAAAAAAGCTGGTCAATTCGATCGATACCGGGGTCCCGTCGCAGGCCGTGTATGCCGATAATCTGCTGGAGATAGCCAGGAACGTAAAGGAAAGCGTCACGCACGGGAAGGGGCTGGACGCGATCGACGATGATTTCGACATCGTGATCGGAAATGCCCGTACGGGAGTCGAAACGGAGGCTCGGTACAATGCGGTCGATCGGATTACGGAAAAGATCCAAAGGTCGTCCGTAGGGAGTTTCGTCAATGAGGCGACCGTAGCGACAGCCGTGTCTATCGCATACGGTGTCATCGCGAAGGGCACGGTGAGCGTCGCGCATCGTGGGGCGAAGCTGGTCGGGCCGCTCGGTATGGGCCTGAGTGCCGGGATCGGTGGTGCGATCGCCGGTGTCCGGGAGAACAAGAAAATCAAGGATGAACGCGCTCAGCATGCGCGCGAAAGAGCCAAAGGAAAACGGATCGAACCCGATTCGAAACGGCGGAAAGAAATGGAACTGTTCCGCTCCGAGACGAAAAACGCCGGCGAGCTCGCCGGAAAATTGAGGGAATCATTGGCGGGTCTGCAGGCTCAACCCAATGAACGGAATCTCTCCGTACTCCTTGAACATCTTGTCGAAATCAAGGCGCGAACGGCGTTTTCCGAGCGGGAGCGGATCGATCTCATCGATTATTCGAGCCCGAAAGATATCGAACGGGAACGAACTGACTTGTATGTCGCGGCCGCGGAGGCCCGCGTATATCTGAGGCGGAACAGTCATGCGGATTGGGCTACGTTCTATAACGACGATCGCCAGCTGGACGAATATTTGCGACATGCCAGGGAAGCGAAGATCCGAAAGGATTTCGTGGGCGAGAAGACCGTCAAGGACGAAGCGTTCGAAAAGATGAAACGGAGCAAAGTTGCCTGGGCGGTTGCCGGCGGCCTCGGTGTCGGTCTCGGTGTCGGCCTGGCGTCTCAGGAAATCGGTACGGTCTTCGACGGGAAAGAAGGTTTGTTCGGAGGATCGGGACCTGCTACCGGGAACCATCAGTATACGGCGCTCGGATACCTGCGCCGGTATTTTTCAGGAACATTGCCTCAAGATGAGATTCATACGGCCGTGCCTGTTCGTGAGGTCGCAACCGCCTTGTCTTTGGATGCGCCTGCCCCGTCTCATCAGCCGGAAGCGCTTTCGCACGAGGCCGTCGTCGACACGAGGGAGTATGTCAAGACGCACGAGGGACTTTTTTCGAAGATCGACCGGGTTGCATGGGCGGACAATGATACGCCGAAACCGGACGGGAACGAGCTTCGGATGTCGTGGGGTGGCGAGCATGG
Source organism: Candidatus Moraniibacteriota bacterium (assembly GCA_903893925.1). Lineage (GTDB taxonomy): Bacteria > Patescibacteriota > Minisyncoccia > Moranbacterales > UBA1568 > JAAXTX01. The sequence goes on along the minus strand of CAITOC010000012.1, from coordinate 30,776 downwards.
CACCGGCGTCGATGCGAAGGGAAACTTCGTGTTCAATATCCGACACATGACCAAAGGCGGTTCTTTTCATGATGGCAGGCACTTCGATCCGCAGGCGCTTCTGAAGGAGGGAAAGATGAGAGTGCTCGTTTCCCTCTCGGGGGATACACAGGGTCAGGTCGTCGAGATTCCGATAGACGCCGACGGGAACGCGATCATCGATCCGAAAAGCGAGATTGGGAAGCTCGCGTTTTCCACCGTGGACGGACACGCGACGTTCACGGGGAAGTTCGCCGAGGTGGCGATCATGGGCGATCAGGTGGATGGAGTCGATCATGCAACGGTATTGGCGACGAAAGTCGGTTCCGGTATCGAGCAGGTCCGGTCCGTCGTATCGCCGGCAGCTCCCGTTTCCATACCTGCTTCGGCTGCCGTGTCGGTTCCGACGACTGATGCCTCGCTGATTCCCGACAAGGTGACCATTTCGGGATACGATGTCGAGGCTCCGGCCATACTTCCGTTCTTGGGACGGACGCCGCTTGAGCGGATGAAAAACGGGAGAAGAGGCGGTATATCTTCAGCGAATACGAATGCGAGAAATCCAGCCCCGACATCTTCATCAATGTTTCGTGGAGGGAATACTATCCCGGCTCCTCCCGTGGTTCACGCCGTCAAACCTGCCATATTTCCGGAACCGGCTCCGGTCGTACCACCTCAGACGCCTGAACCGGCAAACGTCGCTCCTGTTCCTCAGCCGGAGTCGGTCCGTTATCCCATGCCGAAAGAACGGAAACGTTATTCTGAAATCGATCCGGTAGGCGCTATCGCGGCGCACACGCTTTACAATCTTGAGCAGTCGCCATCATATACGTATGAGGATCTGAACGCACCGACCAAGGAAGAAGGGAACCTGAGATTCGCCGCGCTGACACGGGAGTTATGGAATGAGTTCACCGTGCATGAGAAGACCGACATGGACGCGTTTGCGTGTCTGAACCTCATGAAACTGGCCGGAATGAAAGTGGATATGGACAAGGTCGGTCTTGTGCCACAAGGGGAATATGCGATGAGCGGTGTCACGATGGATACCGCCTTACGCAACGGCGTGACCGCCGAAGAGGGAGGGAAGCGACTCGTATTCGACCATCATGGGTCGACGTCCGGGCACGATACGTCCGCAACGAAGTTCGTGTACGAGGCCCTTGTAAAAGCGGGACTCCTAGAACGGCGGCCGTATCTGGATCGTTTCGTCGCGTTCGTGACCAAATGTGACAATATGGACCTGTCGGACGATGAGCGGAAGCGGGTATTTCGGAACTATCATAAGAACCTGTACGGACTCTCTTACCGGATGAGGACGGAGGACGTACTCGATCTGTTCAAAAACGGCGTCGATCCGGAAGCGGACCTTTCGGAAGAATATCTGAACAAAAACGAGTATCGTAATCCGCAGAATGACAAATATGAGCCGTTGATCGAGCTGTCGAAACACATGGAAAGACAGATTCGGACAGGACAGGACGCTTTCAAGAAAGTGGAAAAGGCCGGATTTTCGTTCGATACGGGCGCTGACCGTTTCGGGGAGATACTGATCGATCCGATGAAAAATACCGCGAAAGGGAAATTCTACAATCGGATCAGCTATGAAAACAACTCCAATCAGTTGGAAGTCTTCGAACACGGATATGGCGGATTCCTGGTCTGGTCACCCCTTGATGACCGCTTCGTCCTGTATACCAAGAAGAAGATGGACGAGACGTCGGTGCCCGGCGGATTCTCGCAGGGGTTCAATATTCGCGGGCATATGTGGATGAAAGGAGGTAACGATTCGTCGAAACTGACGATTTTGTTGAAAGAGATCCTCTCGAAGCTCTCCGGGAAGGCCGTGTCCGTGAACGAAGTGGCGACATTGGAAAGGGATACGCCGAAACTGGAGCGCGCACTGTTCGTCGATCGGAAGGGCAAGGAGATGTTGGCGCTCTTCGATGCGGGGACACTGACGAAGGATATCCTGCTTGATACGGCCGAAAAATCAAAAATATACCTTGGTATCCTGTTGGAGGAGATGATAACGCAACGAAGCGATATCTATAAACAGTTCAATCCGAAAAGAAAGCAGCTTATGGGATCGAAAAAGAAAGGGGAGATCGAGCGCATCGGGATAGAGGCGGTGCTTGAGGCACAGAAACAGAAAGCATCGTAGGCGTATTCCTGAGCATTCTGTTATAATCGAAGCATGAACCCAATAACCCGGAAAAAACTGCCATTCTTCCTGTTCGCGATCGTCGTCACGGTCGCGACGGTTTTCGGTCTCTGGTACGTCTATTCGATCGGCGGGCCTGCGGCTATCCCGCGTCGTTCGATCACGAATGAATTCGGGAAATTCCTCGGAGGCATCGCTATGCTTTCGCTTGCGACGCTTTATGGACGGACCGTGTTCAAACTCCTTCTCATGAAAGGCAATCTGTGGACCCGTCTGGAACCGCTCGGCGTCGACCTTGTCGAGATGAAATCGCTTTCGGGAAAACTCCTCTTGCTGTTGAACCGGACACATCCGTATTTCGGTATCATTGCCGTCTCCTCGGTGTTCCTTCATTGCGCCTTCACGAATAGCCTGCGTGATAACGTGTTCCTGTACGCCATCCTGGTCCTCATCCTCGCGGAGGGTATTACCGGCATGGTCATGGAACTGCAAAACGTACCGTCGGGCGTAAAAAAGGGGAATTATCTTCTCCATTCGCAGTTCTTCGTCGGCATATTCCTCCTGTTCCTCACCTTCCTCGGGCATCTCCTGCTGAAGTCCTGAGACGGATACATTGTTGCATGGTCGTATTGTTATATTGTTCCCTGACCGATTCCTAATTCCTTACTACTTACTACTTACTACTTACTACTTACTACTTACTACTTACTACTCACTATTCACTACTAACTCCTGACTTCTTCTCCTATGTCCTTCCTTACACAGCTCGAGTGGCGGTTCTCGACAAAGAAGTTCGATCCAGAAAAGAAGCTCTCCGACGAGTCGGTCGGGAAGATTCTTACGGCGATCCGTCTGACTCCGTCGGCCTACGGTTTGCAGCCGTTCCATGTCGTGGTCGTGACGGATGTCGAAATCAAGAAAAAACTCCAGGAAGCCTCGTACGGGCAGCCGCAACCGGCGGATGCCTCGCACGTGTTCGTCTTCTTCTCGCGGACGGATATCCTGGATCGTATCGACGCGTATATGAAATTGTCGTTCGGCGACGAGTCGGGGTCCGAGAAAGCCGTAAAGATCGCCGAGCGGTTCCGGCAGATGGCCGGACGGTACGAAGGGGCTACTGGGGCGGAGTGGGCCGCGAAGCAGACCTATATCGCGCTCGGGTTCGCCATGGCCGCCGCGGCCGAGCTCGAGATTGATTCATGTCCCATGGAAGGGTGCGACTTCGCCGCTATCAAGGATATATTCGATCTGCCCGAGATTTTCACCCCGGTCCTGCTTTTGCCGCTCGGCTATCGCGCCGAAGGCCCAGCCCGCTCCAAGACCCGCTTCCCCAAGGAAGACCTGTTTACGAATGTTTGATTGCAGGCTATGCCGTTGGACGCACTGCCATTTGTCTTCAGAGAGAACGGTTGCTTTTGCGAATGCGGGGGTTGTAGTAAACTGGGGATACAGTGAAAAAGACCGCTATGAGTGAAGTATCGGATCTTCCCGAACAGGCGGTGAAGACGGGAACGCATCGGAAACTGACCAGAACCGAAAGGCTGGCACGCAATATCAAGAAGAACATGCTGAACCGGAAACGGTACAGCCGATTTTTGCATATCCTGGGTCCCGGTCTGGTGACGGGTGCGGCAGACGACGATCCGTCGGGAATCGCGACCTATTCGCAGGCCGGAGCCGGATATGGCCTCGGACTCTTATGGTCGTTCCCGCTCATGTACCCATTCCTCCTGGCGGTGCAGGAAAGCTGTTCGCGTATCGGTGCGATCACCGGCAAGGGACTGGCTGCGGTCATCAAGGAACACTATAGCAAGAAGCTGCTTTTCATGTCGGTCGCGCTTGTCGTAGCCGCCAATACGGTCAATATCGGTTCCGATCTCGGTGCGATGGCAGCGACGACTCAGTTGTTCGTCAATCTCCCGTTCTCGCTCCTTGCGATCTTCTATGCCGTCATCATCGTACTTTTGGTAGTGCTCGTGAGCTACAAGACATACGCGAAGATATTGAAATGGCTTGCCGTGGCGCTTCTGGCCTATCCGGTGACGGCATTCGTGGTCGGTCAGAACTGGGTGGAGGTGTTTCACAACACGTTCACGCTCACTCCAAAGATCGATTTCGACACGATGTACATTTTCGTCGGTATGCTCGGGACGACCATCTCGCCGTACCTGTTCTTCTGGGACACGTCGGAAGTGGTCGAGGAAGAGATCATGCATCGCAACCGGACACAGATCGGCACGGTGCCCAAGGCGACCGGCAGGTTCCTCCGCAATTTGCAACTCGACAATTTCGTCGGTATGACGCTCGCCAGTCTGACGGCCTGGTTCATCGTGATCGCGTGCGCTTCGACCCTGCATGCCGCCGGCATCACGGAAATCAATTCGGCCGCCGATGCCGCGCAGGCACTCGAACCGTTGGTCCAGAACTTTCCGAATTCCGGTCTCGTGGCGAAACTTATTTTCTCGGTCGGCATACTCGGACTCGGCCTTCTGGCAGTGCCGGTCTTGGCCGGTTCGTCCTCGTACGCACTCAGTGAGGCACTCGGCTGGAAAGAGGGCCTGTATCGGAAGTTTAGGAAGGCGAAGGGATTTTATGGTATCATCATCCTTGCGACCGTGGTCGGCCTCATGATGAACTTCATCGGACTCGATCCGATCAAAGCGCTTGTCTTCACGGCTGTGTTCAACGGTATCGCCGCCGTACCGCTGCTCTTCGTGATTGCCAAGGTCGGCAACAATACCGCTGTCATGGGCGAGTATAAGAACGGCAAGATATCGAATTTTTTTGTCCGGCTCGCATTCGTGCTGATGGCGCTTGCGGCACTCGTACTGTTCTACTCGTTTTTTCGTGGGAAGTAATCCGGGTGAAAGGAGTATTATGACATCGATCAGGTCATTTGCTGCAGATTCTTTCGGAAAACTGAAACAGGCGCGATCCCATACGTGGATACTCGTCGTCCTGATCCTGGTCGGGATATTTTTTCGTATCTATCATTTTCAGGAACTTTTGGTGTTCGCAAGCGATCAGGCACGTGACCTCAAGATCGTCTCAGACGTGGTGAATGACAATGCCTCCTGGCCACTTCTGGGGCCCGACATGACAGGCGGTCGTGGCTTCCGGCTCGGCGCCATCTACTACTCTTTCCAAATCGTCTCGGCAAAGCTCTTCGGAGTCGGTCCGACACAGCAGGCGTATCCCGACGTATTGTTTTCCATTCTCTCCATCCCGCTCCTCTATCGCTTCCTCCGGCGGTATTTCGACGAAAAGGTGTCGCTCCTCTCCACGTCGGTCTTTGTCTTCTCCTATTTTTCCATCGAGTATTCCCGTTTTGCCTGGAACGTGAACCTCATCCCGTTCTTTGTCCTTTTGTACCTGCATTCTCTCGTCGGGTTCCTGGAGGAGAAAGGAAAAGCATCGTGGAAATGGATCGTGGGAATCGGCATCGCGCTCGGTGTCGGTGTGCAACTGCATGCGATTTTGCTCCTCCTCCTGCCGGCGATGTCGGCGATCGTATTCGCTTTCATTCTCTTTCTCGACAAGCGCACTTGGCGGAAATGCGCCGTAGTGGTCCTGATCGCATTGTCCTTGAACACGGGGCAGTTCATAAGCGAACAGAAAACCGGGCTTGCCAATACGAAGACTTTCTTCTCGGCGTTCCTGTTCAAGTCGGAACGGACCGGGGGCAGTTTCGTGAAGGGAGTGAAACTCGACCTCGCGTGCAACGCTCAGGCGAACGTACATATCCTGTCGTCTTTGGGCAACAAGAATATCTGCAATATCCTCTATGATCCGCTTGTGATCAGTCCGACATATAAGACCCCGATCGTATTTCAGACAGACCCTTTGTCAATAGCCGGACTTGTGGCCCTTCTGTCGTTTTCGGTTCTTGGGTACGGATTCCTGATATATCGACTTCTGACCGCGAATGAATCTGGAAAACAAGCATGGGGTCTGGTCCTTCTTTATGGAATACTCTATTTCCTCGTGATGATACCGATTGCCCCCGGATCTCGGATGCGGTATTACCTGCCGATCGCGTTCATGCCGTTCATCTTCCTCTCCTTCGTGCTTGAGTGGCTGACGAGACGATTTCCGAAACGGTATGCGTGGGTGGCCGGTGCGATCATAGCACTTCTCTTCGTGTCGAATATGAATTCCGTGCGTCAAAAACTCGAAAATACGGAGTGTGACAAGGCGACACGTGCCGATATCGGCTGCAGTATACCGATTCGATAGATGACCCGATTTCTCTCAGGCAGACCGTCGATTTTTGTTTCCGTTTGCGGTATGGCGCCTATACGTACGATTTTTCCGTTGCCAAAAAGAAGGCGGAGTCAAACTTCGAATAAGAGCTTAGCTCCGGAAAGCAAATAAAAGCTATGTCGACCAAACAATCGACCGCAGAGTATATCCTGGATCAGCTCGTTTCGCTCAACGAGAATGTATCCATGCGCAAGATGTTCGGCGAATACGCACTCTACTACGATGGCAAGGTGGTCGCTCTCATTTGTGACGACACGCTTTTCGTCAAAATCACTGAGGAAGGAAAAACGTTCGTCGGGGACTCATACCGGGAAGGCTTCCCGTATCCCGGTGCCAAACCAGCGATGGAAATCGACGATGATCTGCTCGAGGACCGGGAGCGGTTGTCCGAGCTGATCCGTATCACCGTCGACGGCCTTCCCGAACCGAAGCGGAAGAAGTAACGGTATATTCACACATAAAAATCCCCGCATGTTATTCGTGCGGGGATTTCGAAATGCCAAGCGATAACGAGATCAATGCCACATTGGGACGGAGCGAAGCTTTGGAAGAGCAAATTGGAACAAATGAGGTTAATTCCGTATCACTCCTGTTTTGGAAGGACGAAAAATTCATCGGGTACGTGGGTGACGACGCATCGCGTTATTCCCGTTTCGATTCGGTCCGGCCTTGTGACGTTGGTCCACGTTCCTTCCCAGTATCCGTCTTTGCGTTCCAGCTGATAGGTGATGATATCCTGGATGGTCCGATACGTTTTGACGAACCGTATCGCATCTTCCGTGACGGTTATCTCGGATAGGTCGGCTATGTCATAATTATCTTCCAGTTCGCCGACGAGTAAGGTGGACAGATTATTCAGATCTGGAAAAATTACTCCGGAATACAGATATCGGAGTATGCCCGTCCGAAGTGCGATAGCATCGTTTTGGGGAAGATGAGCGAACGCACCCCGTTCGCCGTTTCGAAAAAAGAACCCTTGGATAAGGTATGTGGGCATCGCGATCTCCTGGTTTGAATGAACGAGAGTGATTTGATTTCATCCGTATATTAGGCGATAGAAAGGGAAAAGTCAAGGCGTTGATCGAGTTGGCTCGACATCGTCGCCGTTTTATAGTATGTTCTTCTGTTAGTGTCCATACTTTAACAACCACCTATCCCAAAAGGAGTTCCCATGAAGCAACTCAGGATTTTTATCGCGGTGTTTCTTGTGTGTCTGCCTCTTTCGTTTCTCACCGTTGTGACGGCAGAAGGGTGTCAATACCCGGAACGGCATCGGCTGTCCACGGTGAAATGGATCCATACGAAATATATTCGCCAGGAACATCGAGGGAAGTACGTCGTCGATGGTGCCGGATTGATTCCGGACAAGACATACCTTGCCGGCGTGAACCGGGTGGCGCGTTCTCTTCGCCACAAGACGGGAATCAAATTGACGGTGATCACTTTGAACCGCCGATCAAGCGATGACGAGGACCGGGATGTGGATATCAACAAAAGAATGCCGATGTTTTTTGCGGAGGTATTCGGTATCCGAAAACATATCGTCCTCGTCGTCTTCGACTCCCGGGAATACTACTGGTACTTCCCGAAGGCGAAGTATATCGCCCTGGTCGACCCGAAGACGATAGAAGAGATCGACGCCGGTTATCACGACAATATGCAGGAAGTCATCGGTGGTATCGTCTGTCACCTTTTCGAGAACGCCGTCGCTATGAAGCGGGCAAGTACGACCGGAATATGAGTTCAAGCCTCCAGACAATACTGGAGGCTTGTTTTTTATGAGGTGTAATCATTCGTATTTCGCTTTACAGTGACCGCATATAGGAGGAGAATGGGAAGGCGGTGTAATCATTGAAGCAAATCCTATGGCGACACAAGAAAACCTGATGGCGGCGTTCGCGGGTGAAAGTCAGGCGAATCGACGGTACCTCGCGTTCGCGAAGCAGGCCGAAACCGAGGGGTATTCCGGGATCGCAAAGCTGTTCCGCGCGGTGGCCGAGGCCGAGACGGTCCATGCTCATGCGCACCTGCGCGCTGCCGGCGGTATCAAGGACACGTCTTCGAACCTGGAGGCGGCGATAGCGGGTGAACACTACGAGTTCACGGAGATGTATCCGGAGTTCATCACCGCCGCGGAAGCCGAAGGAAACGCGGCTGCATTGCAATCGTTCTCCAATGCAAATACGGTTGAACAGGAACATCACGATCTGTATCAGCAGGCACTCGAAGCGATCAAAGCAGGACACGATATCGCGGACCTGAAAATATTTGTCTGCCCCGTCTGTGGGCATACGGTCATCGGCGTAGCACCGGACACCTGTCCGATCTGTCATGTCCCCAAGGACCAGTTCGTCGAGATCGTGTAGGAAGTGAAAGGCGACCAATCCGGGTCGCTTTTTCTTTGTATTGCTCTTTCGAAATTCGCTTTATGATCGGGGCAAATGAAAGAAAAGGAATTTAGGAAGGCATGGGAATCGCGACGGTTGACCCATTGATTCTCTTCTCCGGGTCTAATACCCCGCGGCTTGCCGCGGACAGGTCCCGCCAGGCGGGACTGGATTCCGGATCAAGCCACGTCGTTCGCGAACGACGTGGCAAGTCCGGAATGACAAGTCGGGGGATACCTCGCGGCTTGCCGCGAGGAGTTCCATTGCCGGAGTCATGGTCTTCGATAGTGTCATGAGTCGACGGCCGTCCGTTCATGACACATTTATGGGAAGGGAAATGCTCTCGTTTCGAAATTCTGAAATTCGCTTTACAGCGTGTGAATATTGGAGGAAAATAAAATCGAAAGAATGGAGAAAGAGAGCCGATCAATGTTTGATGTATCAGGCCTGCGATACCTCGGTGGTGGCATGAGCGGACGGCCGTCAGCTCGGGTCATTTTGTGCTAACAGAAAAAAGTATTATGAATCGATTGGGACCGATACAACAAAAGACACTTCTCATTCTCCTCGCTCTCATCGCACTCGGTGGTCCGCGTACGATCGTGCAGCAGGTTAGGTTGTTTTCGGAACTCCGGAAGGAATGGAAGAAGATCGATCGCAGAGGTATGAATCGTATCTTGAGGCGTCTTTCCGAACATAAACTCGTTACGGAAAAACGCTTGCCGGATGGGTCGGTCAATTTCATGCTTACGGCTGAAGGGAATCGGAAGGCGCGGTCCCTGAGTCTTTTTGGTCCGAGTATACGGCTTAAGAGACCGAAAACCTGGGATGGAAAATGGCGCGTAGTGTCCTTCGACATTCCAGAGAAAAGTCGGTCGTTCCGTGCTATTTTGCGCGAGCATCTGCACGACGCGGAATTCCATCAGCTTCAGCAAAGCGTGTTCGTGTCGCCATACCCGTACGAGAAACCGTTTGCGGAGCTGATACGGCTGTATGATGCGGAACCGTTTGTCAGGATCATGACAGTTTCCTGGCTGGACAATGAATTGGACCTGAAACGAAAATTTTTCAGTCGCAAGAAGGCTTCGTTGGCTCAGTGTCATGAGCCGACGGCCGTCCGTTCATGACACATTTATGGGAAGGGAAATGCTCTCGTTTCGTTTTTTGCGGGTCGGATCCGCTTTACAATGGGGGAATATGGGAGGAAAATTGGGTGAAAGATGGAATAAATGTACTTGACCCTTTTTTTGGTCCAAAAAAAATCCTCAGACATTAACGTCTGAGGATTTTGCGTAATGATACGCTTTTATTAGGTCGGCATGCGCATTGCGCGATAGAGGAACACGGTCGCAACTCGGTAGTCGTCATGGATTTCCAGGAACACCGGAGCGAAATGAATCGTCATCCCGCCAGGTCCGATTGAAAACGCAACCGTATCGTTTACATATTGTTCGGGAATCTGGCATAGTATTTCTTCGACTGACGGATTGATATATCCGACAGGTTCTTTCGAACAGCGTACGTAGATGATCATGAATAATCCCAGGTCCGGTGCCGGTTTTAAGGGTGTCAAGTGGGCCGTGTCGGCAATATTGAACAAATCGATGTCGAGGTAATACATGTGATTCCCGGGATTGCCATTATAATTCTCGAGATAGACGACCGGTTTTATTTGTTTGAAACGCCTCGATAATTCCTCCATTGAGAGACGTGGAATGAGACTCCCGTTTCCATCCGATACTTTAGTATCCATAGTAGCCTTCCCATTTTGGTTCTTTGTAAAATATCATTTTCACTTCAACTAGACTTTTATAAAATCATATATTCTTTGTAGTGTCAACCGCATCGGCCCAAGCTGTCAACGGCCCAAGCAGGTACGACCGGAAAATGAGTTCGAACCTCCAGGCTTTACTGGAGGCTTGTTTTTTGTGTGGCGCCATCATTTGGTATTTTGCTTTATACAAATCCGATGTGTGAACAAAAAAATACGATCCAGAGCGAGCTTCGCTATGAATCGTATGAACGTTTGCTGTCCGGAGTCGTTTTGGCTTCTTCAACAGACCCCGGAGTCGATTTGATATTTTTTTCCTTGGCGGACTGGAAATTTGTACAACTGTTTTATCGTTTCCCAGTCGTCGTATCCGAGTGTTCCGAGTTCCAGATAGGCATGAAAACTTATTTCCGGCAGGAACTTTTTGAGACTGTCAGTCATCGTCCCTTTGACTGCTTCATCTGATGCCAATATTTGGCAAAATAGGAATTCTCCGACATAGACCTCTTTTATATTTACGATCCCACCGGGAACGTAATCGTAGCGGTACATCTGTCCCCTGACCGTCACGGGTATCATTTCTTCGTAGACGGCATTTTCGAGGATGACCTGTTTGATCAGGTGTTCTCCGCGAAGAACGATATCCTCACTGTACGCGCCAATCATGAAGTTCGCGACGGTAATTTCCACAATGCTGTAATCGACGCCATCGACTATTAGGGGGCATCTGGTATCTTCAACATCAATCACATCCGCATGATAGGTATCGCCTAACGTGAGAAGGAGCTCGCGCTGCATAATGATTTCTTGGTGGAGCGGGGTTTGGAAGATGAGCGGACTATCTTCCAGTTCGGGAAATGTACGTACGACCGTGAGGCTGATCCGGTCTCCGATGGCGATACTGGTATCACCGGGTTCTTTTACTATGTTCAGACGCATGGACATCTCCAGATAAGGGTTTGTAAAATAACCCCGTATTATACTCCTTTTCAGTCACTAAGTCAATGGTCTGATAATGTCTTTATTGAAGCAAAAAATTGGTAGGTCAAAAAACGGATAGGTTCGAGGAACCTATCCGATGGTGGCCAAGGCCACTTCTGCAACTACGCCGGAATCTTCGTCGACTCCTGAATGTCGAGTTTTTGTGAATCAGTTTCCTCCATCATCTTCCGATATTTCCTCTGGAATTGCCAGAGAGCCTTTTTCCCGTGCATCCGGCGTACTTTCTTTTCGAATTCTGACTGTGTCATCAATGACTGTCGTTCGTTCATGATGACACAGGCGGTCGGGTTCGACAGATGGTACAACGTGCCGATCCCGCGGAAGAGTTCGCAGGGGATGGATCCATTCGGTACATGCCTGCAGAAGGGACAAGCCGAGCAGATCGTCTCGTTGAATTTTTTTCTCAGCAATACGTTTTGCATTATGCCGTACCAATCCCAGTAATAGATTTCCCCTTTTGGTGGCTTCGGAAGCATTTTGCCAAACTCCGTTTTCGGCATATCTTTCGGATGGATGATGCCGAATTTCTTGCACACTTCCCAGACGAGTTTGTTCTGGATTTCGGACTCGCTCATATACGCTACAGGCAATCGTCCGTCTGGGTCCGATGTCCGTCCGTCCGCGAGATCATGATCGGTCCAAAACTGTTTCCCGCCAAAATATTCAATGGCTTCCCAGTATTCGACCGCCGTTTTCGGCTGTTTTTCTAATTTCATTTATCTCTCCGTTGAGATGGCTTCGAAAGTTGTTTAAGTGCAAAGATTATAGCGCAGTATATAACAATGAATTCGTTCTGTCAACCCAATCGTATCGAAATCCGCTTTACAACGGGGGAATATGGGAGGAAAATGGGGATGAAAGAGGAAGAATGACCGCACTTGACCTCTTATAATTTCTTGTTATGATGATGCTTCGATGATGGCACGAGCTGACGGCCGTCAGCTCGTGCCGTATTTTTTGAAGAGCGACGAGTTGTTTTATGAATAGGGGTCGATTTACTTGACCGCTTTACAACGGGGGAATATGGGAGGAAAATGGGGTGAAAGATGGAATAAATGTACTTGACCTTTTTTCTGGTCCCGCCTAGGAAGGGCTTGAGGAATCAATTAATATGCCCTAACTTTTTATGCTCATCTATCTCACATCGACTGCGGCGAAGACGATCAACAGGCTCGTGCCGTTTTTACCGAAGCCGGCTGCCGAGACTCGGGTGGCGTTCATTCCGACGGCGAGCGATATCTATGATCCACATCCGTGGGTTGAGGATGATCGAACTGCGCTTATCCGGCTCGGATTCCGTGTCGAAGATGTCGATTTGAAGACCTGTCACGGAGAAGTCCTGAGAAAGCGTCTTTCAGAGTCGGATATCATCTTCGTTGCCGGTGGGAATACTTCATATTTACTGGAGCAGGCGCAACTGAGCGGATTCATAGACATCGTCCGGAAGCTTGTGCGGGCAGGAAAAATATATGTCGGATCGAGTGCCGGGTCGCTTCTCGCGGGCCCCGATATCGAGGTGGACAAGATATATGAGGAAGGGGACTCTGGGAAAACGCTGGCCTCGTACGAAGGGCTCGGACTCGTCGATTTCGTCGTCTTGCCGCATGCCGACCGTCCGGAGTATCTCCCGTATCTGGAGCGGGCGGAAAGGGATTATGGAAAGGGTCGAACATTGGTCCGGCTCAATGATTCACAGGCGATCATTATTGAGGATGGCGAGAAGAAACTATTGGAAGTGTAAACGGAAATACACCGGGTATCCGGACAGGGAGATCCGGATGTCGGTGTCGGGAACGTTTTCAGAAATAAAAAAAGAGGCTTCCGTTTGATCGGTTAGCCTCATCGTGTTCGTTCATGCCGCGGTTTCTACGACTCGTCATGTCATGTGACCGGCTTCGGGAAGGAAAAGACATAGTTCCAGCCTTTTGCCCATCCCGGATCGTTTTTCTGAAAGCGATCCGTCGGAAAGTCGTCCACGAGACGTGCGACCAGGAACGGTTCTTCGTGGACGAACACGCGGATTTCCACGATCCGACAGGTCTTCCGTCCGCTGTCGATGTGACCTTTCAATCCCATCTCTTCGACCATCTCCTCGACGGTCTTCCAGAAGCTTGCCTCGAAGGGAAAATGTTTCAGTTCGACACCTTTGTTGCCGACTACCGATATGGTAAATTGCACGTGTGCCTCCTTTTCGGTTAGATGATTGGAAAAGAAACCGTATCGTAGCGTATCATAGACCATGTGTCAATGATATTTGTGTGTCGTGTTTGTATGTCGGTACCATGTGAGATGCCACCGCGCATGGATGGGAGATCTGCGGTATAATATGTATGTTGGGTCGGGTAAAGAACTGACAGTAATCATATGCGACAAGAAACGGGACGCAATATCATACTCATCGGTGGGGCGCCGACGGTGGGGAAATCCACATTGGCCAAACTGCTCGCGAAGCGGCTCGACATCCCGTGGATCTCGACCGACCAGTTACGCGACATCATGCGCTCCGTGGCACGACGCGAAGATATGCCGACGCTGTTCGATCCGGAGGGATATACGGCCGAGCGGTTTCTCACGGAATTTTCCGCCGAGGAGATCGCGGACATGGAAATGAAACAGGGTGAGGTGGTTTGGGCGGGCGTGAAGAAATTCATTGAGGACGAATATCCGTGGCACGGCCGGTTCATCGTCGAGGGGGTGCATATCCTTCCTCATCTGGTCGCACAGGACTTCGGGGACGACCGGGATATCAGGGCCGTCTTTCTCGTCGATGAGGACGCGGACCGGATCCGGGAGGTCGTCTTCTCGCGCGGATTGTGGGACGATGCGAAAGCATATCCCGACGACGTCAAAGAAAAGGAAGTCGAATGGTCGCTCGCGTTCGGTCGCGCGCTCAAGGCTGAGGCGGAGCGATACGGTTTCCCGTGTATCGAAGTCACCAGGAATCCTGATGACGTGGAAGCGGTTCTTCGTGCTTTGGGTGACTGATCGGAAAAAGCGGTGAACCGTCATTTTTGTATGAAATCAGTTTTGAATGAAAAAGAAGGCCTTGATAAGCCTTCTTTTTTGATCGAAACGATTTTTGTCGGTTTGACGTGGTTTTTCCTGAATATGGTCGGGTATAAGGGTTGATTTTTCGGTTTGGACGCGATAGAGTGTTGGCACTGTCGGCATGGCTGTTTAACAGTTTTCAGGGAGGCGTATGAGCTCATCATTGATCATATACGGAAGGGGCACGATCGTGCCCCGCGTTACTTCGGCACTTGTCCTGTTCAAAGAAGAGATTCGGAAATATATTCCGCACGATGCGGATGACTATGAAAGAAGGGCTATTCTACGGGATGCCTCGCTCGTCTATGAAGCACTCCTTCGAGTCAGCATACGGTATTCGTTTTATGAAGCGCTGTATGACGGTGCCACCGCACTGCTTGACCGGTACGGCGATCGGATCGGAGAGTATGAGCTGCAGGCGCGTCTCAGATATGCGATGCGATGTTGTATCGTGGCGAGTGACCGGTTGCTCGGGTCTCTCGGTCATGAGATGAGAAAGATTCCGAGTATCGTTGTGGTACGGGCGAGCTATAGGCGTTTCGGTTTGGATCCGGATGCCATGGAAGCAATCAGCATGATGAACTGGCGGGCTGCCGGATGGTCTGACTGGGAAAAGACCGGTATCTGTTTCTGCGAAAAATGCAAAGCCCCTCCGTTTGTAGGCGGTTGTTCAAAAGATAAAACCGGACTCCTGTTGCCGGAACAGTGGAGTGGTGACGATGGCGACTATGGAACAAGTTACGGTCGCAGGTGCCACTGAATTATGACGCATGATTGGTTGGCGAAGCATTAATAGCTTCGCCTTTTTTGTTTCCAGAAGAGTCTTGACGGATTCTTTACAGCCGTCCTAGTCGGTGGGAAAATGATGTCGGAGCATCGCTCCGGTTATCCGTTATCCGTACGCGTATGGAAAAGATAAAGGTAGAACAACACGGGTTCACGGCCTTCTCCTGGTTTGCCGGATGGCTGTTCTCGATCGGTTTTCTGCATCTTGGTTTCTGGCAGGGAGTGCTCGCGATCGTTTTGTGGCCGTATTACATCGGCCTGGCGGTGAGCGCCTTGGCGAAGTGATGTTATCTTGAAAAGCTCCTTCTGTCCCCGCAGTGGAGTCACTGACTTCGGTGGTTTTTTTTCGGTTTTTCCTGAAATCAAAAAACGATGTTAAAGAAGGCTTGTCCAAGCTTTCTTTTTTTATCAAAATTCGATTTGCACGATATATCGATCGTACGAGATAACCCTGCTGCCATAGTACGTAATACCAAATTAACTGAATCACTGTTACGTTCAGGAGTTCGCCCCGGCATTCGCGGGGCGAACTCCTCCGGTAGCAATAAATAACACATCAAGTTATTTCGGTATAATATGGCAGTAAAGGCGTGCTGATACAAGAAACAGACGGTCGACTGTCTGTTTCCCCCGTTTTGGAGGGACCTTGTGGGCGGATGCTATTTTTGTTATGCTCACCCCGTAGTTCATTTCCATCAATCAATAGGTACGCCACGGGAGGTGGCTCATCATGACTCATTCGAATCTTACGAACACGTTTCCTTATCATGGAGAACTGAAGATATCGCTGCCGCTCGTTATCATCATATATTGTTTCGCGGCCCTTTTCAGTGTTCGTACCGGCAATCCAGCGGCTTGGGTTTTACCATTGACACTCGCATCGCTTTTCGCGTTTACGGCCTGGCGGATATGGTACACCAGGATAAAGCTCGGATGGCCATTGACCAAGCTAAATGCCGGTGCAGCCGTATTTTTCGTTCTCTTCGCTGTCGTTACCGGATACTTCTCGAGTGCGGTCGGTTTCTCCGACGTACGTCTGAACATTATGTCTTTCAGTCTGGTTATGGTTCCGGTATCATGGTTTCTGAAAAAACCGAGCGGTGCCGTTTCCGACAAGGTGTTGGAAATCGTCGACTTCTGCGTCATCGGATTCCTCTATGCGCTTTTCGGCGTATGGGGAACGGTCGTTTCCTGGAATCAGACATCGTCCATCGTTTTCAGCATGCCGGCCCTGTTTGCGGTTGCCGGTGCCGTGTTGATCTTCTGCTCGCCGGCGATCGTGCGGGTCGGATCAGAGAAAAAACCGTTCATGGAAAGCGCCTCATGGTGCGCGTTTGCAAAACCAGTCTTGCTTGTTGCGCTTGTTCCGTTTTCGTTCTTTTTGCTTCCATCGCTCAACGGTGAGGGGAGCGCGATTCTTTCGAATCCTAATTATGTTTCACTTGTCACCGCGGCGACTATGCTTATGGCGAGTACGGTCTGGGCTCCGTTCATATTTGAGTTCATCAAACAGGAAAGGAAACTGACCGGCGAAACGAATCAACACGTTTGATTCAGAGACCTGCGTATGATTGTTGCAGTATCCGGTTCGACGCACAGGCGTTCGGACCGGATTTTTTTGAACAAAAAGTGACGTTAAAGAAGGTCTTAATAAGCTTTCTTTTTTTATCGAAATCGGATATTTGCAACCGTGAGACTTGATTCTCTTCCAAGAATGGAGTAGGGTACCTCTGACGATTTCAGAGTACTTTCCCATAACGAAACAATCAGAGAACATGAAAAAACCGATCAGCGTTTTTCAAGGAGGAGTTGATGCTCTACCCTTTAGCGGTGTCCAGACCACGGATGAGGCCTTGGCATTTCTCGGACAGGCGATGCATCCCGATGAATTCAAGTCGTGGATCTTGATTTTTTGCAATCGGTACGAGATGTGGTACGAGGCGTTTCGGATGGTGGAAACACGATTCCACTTCTATCTCCGTGACGCGCTTCCGAACCGGGACCTGTATGACAAGATCGGAACACGCGAACGTGAATTGCGGCTCGTCCTCGCTATGCACTGCTGCATCATGAAGGCGGAGGAAATCAAGAGACTGCTCGACGGGATGGTGGACGAATTCCTTGCCAAGTGCAGTCGCAAGGTCAGGTGTCGCATACAGGGCATTGAGCCGTTCGATGCGAAGCCGCGGGATTTCACTGCGTCGAAATGTGAGGCGACGGGCGTGTGTACATGCGAAAATCGCGGAGCCGTACCTCCATATATGGATGGATGTCCAGGCGACACGACGCTTCTCAGGCGGTTCGAAGAACCGTATGAATCGTCGCTACCGAAAAATGCTCGCCTGATCGTGGTGAATCGCTGACTCGTGTTCTTTGTCTGGCGGTGAGGCGGATGAATATCCGCCTTTCCGACCGGTTTGATCCGAAATCGGATATTCAGTATAAAGAAGGCCTTAATAAGCCTTCTTTTTTTTGTGAAAATAGTTTATTGTGATATTTAACTGATGAACCACGAGCGTACTACCATATTACGTAATATGGTAGTACGGAAAGAGATACGGTAAAATGAAGAGTGTCAGCGAGAAAATCGGTGGGGTTCGGCATGATCCGGTTCATGGGATATACGGGGAAAGACAGATATTGTTATCAAATACATGAGTATTTTTATCTCCCTTCTTATTTTATACATCCTTCTCCTGAAGGTGTTGCCGTTCGTGCTGTATCCGAACTATATGCTGCCCGGGAAGGTCGAACGGTATCCGGCGATTGTGGCACTTGCGATGGAGCTTCGTGGCAAGGATAAACGGGAGACGCTTGAAAACGTGTTCGCATATCTGCGTGAGCATCATGCGAGCGAGAAGAAAATATGGAACCGGAATAATCTTTCGACGCTTCTTCTGATAGGGGATTTTTCAACTGAGCCATATTTGAATAGGGATTGTTTTCTCTGGTGTCACACCCAAAATAGAGTTTTGAAATCGATCCTGGTGAATTCGGGGATGTTCACGGTGAATCAGGTTTCGATCGGACGGATGTATTTCCTCAATCGGAATTTGCCGACATTCGGGTTTTCGCTCTTCATCCATCAATATGCGCTGGCGGATGTCGGCGATACGATCATGAAGGCCGACCCGTTTTATGATATCTTGGAGGAACGGCAAAAGAAGAAGTGAGAATACTCCAACCCCTCACCTTGCAAGGCGGGGAGCTCCCCTCGGAAAGGGGAGTAGGCGGAGGAGAAAGGTCGGATGAGCTGATACTAAATTACCTGAACCTCCGTTACGTTCAAGAGTTCGCCCCGGCATTCGCGGGGCGAACTCCTCCGGTAGCAATATATCACATCAAGTTCGGTATGAGTTCATAAATGACTTCTATGGGAATCCAATACGCCATACTGTTCGGGCTTATCGCGATGGTCGGGAGCGGGTTGTCGGGAGTGATCGCGCGCGAACCGGTCCGGGCACTCGGGAGCGACCGGGCGCTTTTTTGGCGCGGGGTCGTGATGGTGACGCTGCATATCCCGCTTCTTTTTCTCTTTTCCTCAAAAGCGATCACGTGGCAGGGGATAGCGCTCGCGCTCGGAGTCGGGATGATCGGGTATCTGCCGATATACTTTTTCTTCCGGGCGATATCGCACGGACGGGTCGGCGTAGTCTCACCGATCTCGAATTCGTCGGCGGTCATCACGGCGATGCTCGCGGTGTTCATCCTCGGCGAGCCGTTCGGCGCGTATCGCATCTATGGACTCTTCTTGGTGCTGTCCGGCGTAATCCTGCTCTCGGTCAATTTCAGTGATTGGAAGAACTCGGCTTTGCTCCGGCATGAGAGCGGGATCCCGTTCGCAGTGGCCGCGTGTCTCGGGTGGGGTGTGGTGATGTTTCTTTTCCGATATCCGATCGGGTTGATCGGTCCGGTCCCGACCTCGTTCATCGTCGAGACCGTCATCTTGTCGTTCGCCGCGCTTCGGCTTCGGTCGAAACGGGAGTCGTTTGCGCTCACGAAGGATTTCCACATTCCGATCGCCTTGGTCGGTGTGTTTGGCGTCATCGGCGTGGTCGCATACGATTTCGGTCTGACGACGTCCGCCGTCGCGATTGTCGCGATCCTCAATATGACCAACCCGGTCGTCTCGGCGGCGTACGAGCATTTCGCCTTCGGGGAGAAGCTCTCGCTCCGGCAGTATGCGGGTATGGCGCTCGCGATCGTCGGTGCGGTTGCGGTATCGGTATTCTGATGAATGGTACGGTATCACTTTCGTCGTTTGGTGCGGAATCAGGCCCGCATCCGCATGCGGTTCGTCGATTTCATTTTCCGAATATCCCGGACGATATCGCCGATGATCGAAAACATGAGACGATGATGAGCAGAGGCATCCATCCGGATTATTTTCTTGAGAGGTGTCCGGTCTCCGGACAGATGATCGGGCATGAAATGCTGTTCGCCGAGTGAGGTAGATTTTCCCTCGTTGAGATAGTCGCCGAGGTGATCTCCGAAGTCCTGAACCGTCGAGAAGGCGGAAAGGTCGAAATCCATCATACCAATGAGCCGCGAATCCGGAGTATGGCCTTCCCGGTCTTTGAAGAGCAGCGCACTGTTGCCGAAATGGAGATCGCGGTGAAGCATCGATACGCCGCCACAAAGACTGTTCATGAATCGCATCTTGGATTCGAAGACATCACCAAGATGGTCCCAGTCGATGTCGAGGAGTCCGGGCCAGCGTTCAGCTGAGCGCTCGACACTATACCGGATGTACTCCCGATACTCGTTGCTTCGCAGGAAATCCATGATTTCTTCGGGCTTTCGGGCGGAGTAACGTCGCTTCCAGAATATGCCGTCGCAGTCGACGATTTGCGCTATGGAGGGTCCGTTGAGCACCTCCATGATCGCACGCATGGCGATTATTTCGTTCTCCAAACCAGGGATCGGCCGATTGGTCTCGATATCTTTGGCTCCGCGCTCTTCGGTGTAGTGATAGATTTCCGGGAAGATTCCTTTGACCGCGCCACCGACAGCTTGGATCATCGCTCCTTTTCGGAACGCTTCGACCGGAGCAGGCTGATCGTGATTGACCGGTATACCGAGGTAACGCATCCCGGAAATCGTGTCGAGTATGGGAACCTGTCGCATCTCCCGGAGGCCGATCCGACCGATGAGCCGTTTCGGAAGATTGATCGCGTGTTCTTCGTCGAGAATGCGGAACAGGTTCGACGTGCCTTGACCCGTGATGCTTGATTCACGGAGTGCAGTATCCGTGAGGCGTAGTCGTTCCTGAGTGGTCCGTTGTTCGTCGGGATGTTCTTGCCCGTATCCGTGGTCTGCTTCCGCGAGAAAATCAAAAAACATTTTCGGATCGTTGAGAATCCGTTCGAGATCCTCCGGCGCATTTTTGAACCGTCCAAGAAGCATCGAGACATTGTGGAAACCGTACTCGACGATCTGTGTCGGGAGTTCTTTTGGTTTGTGCTTTTCCAACACCCCGCTCTCTGACGGTGTTTCGTAGTTCATGCTTTCAGTATAGGCTTCCGTCGGGTTGGAGAACAGTCTTTTGTCGGCGTTGTCAAGTGGGACGAATCGGCGATTTTGTACTATACTGAGGGCATGGAAACAGGGTCTTTTTTGAAACGGGTTCGGTCCGTCGGTTTCGACAAACCGCTTTTTGCCGTGCTCGCACTCGCACTCGTTTCGCACTATCTCCACATCGTCTCCTCTTCGACCGGGGACCTCGTTCTTGGCGTCCTCGCAGGCATCGCGACGGTGCCCGTGCTTCGGAGTGCGATCGTAGCACTGCGCGAGAAGCGGATCACGGTCGATTTACTCGCAAGCGTGGCGCTCGTCGTGTCACTTCTTAATCGTGAATGGGCGTCGGCAGCGTTTATCGGGCTTATGCTTGCTTCGGCACGCATCTTCGACGCATATACCGAGAACCGTGCGAGCAATGCTATCCGAAGTCTGATGAAGCTCCGGCCCGAGACGGTTCGGGTCAAGCGTGGCGATCTTGTCGTCGAGGAATCGGTCTCGGCGGTACGAAAGGATGATCTGATCGTCATCGGCGATGGGGAACGGATCCCGATCGACGGAGTGGTCATCGAGGGTGAGGGACAGGTGGACCAGTCGTCTTTGACAGGGGAATCGCTCCCGGTCGACAAGCGTGTCGGCGATATGATGTTGAGTTCGACTTTGGCGGTGTCCGGATCGTTCGTCGTGCGTGCCGAGAAGGTCGGCAAGGACACTTCGTTTGAGAAGGTCATCCGTCTCGTCGAGGAATCGCAGGATCGGAAAGCTGGCGTGCAGACTGTGGCGGATCGGTTCGCCGGATGGTATATCGCCGTTTCGTTTGTCGGAACGGCTCTTCTCTATGCGTTCACGCGCGACCTCAATCTCGTCTTGTCCGTGCTTCTCGTTACCTGCGCCGACGATATCGCGGTCGCGCTCCCGATGGCATTTCTCGTGGCGATCGGTAATGCCGCCAAGGAGGGAATCATCGTGAAGGGCGGATCGTTCCTTGAAGGACTTACGCAGGTCCGGACGGTGATCGTCGACAAGACCGGCACACTCACCCGTGGCAAGCTCCGTGTCGTCGAGGTAGCGGTATTCGACGGACGGACGGAGCACGATATCATCGCGCTTGCCGCCGGTTCGAGTGCCGTCTCCACTCATCCGGTGGCGCGTGCGGTCATGCGATATGCGAAGGAACAGAACATCGCTCCTGGCGGGATATCCGATGTGGGAGAACAATCCGGGAAGGGGACGTATGCGACTTTTCAAGGGAAGCGTATCGTTTGTGGCAAACTCCCGTTTCTCGTGGCGGAGGGAGTCAGTATTTCCGATGTCGAACAGCAACGGATCGTCGCAGTCGCCAAAGACGGCATAGGAAGCGTCTTGCCGGTCTCGTATGATGGACGGCTCGTCGGAGCGATTATTTTGCAAGACGAGATTCGTCCCGAAGCGAAGGCGTCGATCGCGAGGCTGCGGGAGCTCGGTGTCCGGGATATCGTGATGCTGACCGGTGACAACGAGAAGGTGGCAAAAAGCGTGGCGCACGCCGTCGGTATCAATGTTTATCATGCGAACCTTCTCCCTGAGGACAAGTTGGAGCACCTGAAGGCGTATATCGCCCGAGATCATGGCAAGGTCGCGATGGTCGGTGACGGCGTGAACGATGCGGCGGCGCTCACGCTTGCCGATGTCGGTATCGCGATGGGCGTCATCGGATCGGATGCGGCTATCGAGGCGGCGGACGTGGCGCTCATGCAAGATGACTTCTCCAAGATTCCCGAGGCGATCGGGATCGGTCACGACGTGGCGAAGATAGCGCGTCAGGATTTCATCATCTGGGGGACGGTGAATGTGATCGGACTCGCGCTTGTCTTCGGACGACTGATCGGACCGGAAGGTGCTGCGGCATACAATTTCCTTACCGACTTCCTCCCGCTTGCAAACTCGATGCGACTTTTGGGAGAGCGGTTTCGGAAATGAAGAGATAAAGTCGAAAGTCTATAAAGTCATAAAGGCATCAAGTCGAAAGTCCCCGGACTGCTTGCGTGATTCCCCGGAATACGTGAGACTGTCTTGGTAGGTGAAATGTCCGATTTTTCAATCACGAACGCATCGTATGCATTTCTTCTCTTCATTCCTTCCTTCAATCGGTCATGTCGGTGTTTTCGGGTATTGGATCGCATTCGGTCTCTCATTTGTGGAATCCTTGCCGTTTGTCGGGCTTATGTTTCCGGGGACGATGCTGGTCATCCTGTTCGGGTTCTTTGCGTCGCAGGGATTGTTTCATTTCAGGACCCTGGTGTGGTTCGTCGCGATCGGCGCGATCCTTGGCGACGTCATCGGATATAAGCTCGGTCTTCGTGGCAAGAACCTGTTTCGGGAAGGAAACCGGTTTCTTCGTCCGTCCTATCAGGAAAAAGGTAAGGCGTTCTTCCGGTCACACGGGGAGAAGAGTATCTTCCTCGGACGGTTCGTTGGTCCTCTGCGTCCGGTCATCCCGTTCGTGGCAGGACTGTCTCATATGGGATGGTCGCGATTCCTCTTGTGGGATGTGGTCGCTTCCCTTCTGTGGGCATGGTCGCATTTGACCTTGGGCTATTTTTTCGGAGGAGCTACGACAATGATCGAGACCTGGTTTACTCGGGCGTCGGTCTTCCTCCTCGTATCGGTGTTCCTGCTCGTCGTGCTCTGGTTCATTGTCAAAAGGCTTCGTCCATTCGGTAGGGTGTGTCGGTCTCTTCTCCGTTCAATCGCCGTCGCTATCGGGGATAATCCCGACATGAAACGGCTTTTCGAGCGATATCCGAAATCGGTCGCATTCACGAAACGGCGTTTCGATCGGAAACATTTCTTCGGATTACCGCTTACGCTGTTGTCCGTCGCGGCTGTCGCGCTGATATTCCTCCTATCCGGCGTCGTCGAAGGCGTCATCACGGCCGAACCTATCGTCTTCGTCGATGCGCGCGTCGCCAATCTCATGTTTGCTTTCCGGGATACGGGATTCATTCGTGCGTTTTTGTGGATCACGCTCCTCGCGCGGCAAGATGTCGTTATCGTCCTGTCGATTGCGTTTGTGGCGGTCCTCGCCTTGTGGAAACGCCGGTCTTTTGTACTGCCATTTCTGGTCACCCTTGCCGGAAGCCAGTTATTCGCTTCGCTCGGCAAGAGGATCATCCTTCGACCACGGCCGTTAATCGCATACTATCTCGAACCATCGTTCTCGTTCCCAAGCGGACACGCGGCACTCTCGGTCGCACTCTACGGCTTTATGGCGTATGTCCTCTTACGGAGCGTGAGACGGAAGCGGTATCGGACGCTCGTACTGTTTTCGGCGCTTGCTGTGATCGCCGTGGTCGGTCTTTCTCGACTGTATCTCGGTGTGCACTTTTTGAGCGATGTCTGGGGTGGGTACCTGCTCGGGGCACTCTGGCTCATCATCGGAGTCAGCCTTGTTGAGTTGAAACATCGGAAACGCAAGGTGACGGCCACTGCACATCCTTGGTCCATGCGTCGTCTCCGATCGATGACCGCCCTGACGTTCTGTATTCCTGTGGCATGGTATGTCTTCCAGGGGTTTCGCTATGAGCCGGCGCGTCTGGCGGTCGACCGGACGGTGAAGACGGAAGTTTCAAATGATATCATTGGAGCCTTCGGACGACTTGGCCTCCCGCACTATTCCGAGACGTTTTCCGGGACACATCAGGAGCCGATGAGTTTCATCATCGTGGCACATGACGATGATTTGTTTGTCGCCGCGATGGAGTCTGCCGGATGGAAGTTGTCCGATCCGGTGACGATCGCCAATATGACGACGCTCGCGGAGGCATCGATCACGAAGGCGAGTTATCCGCGCGCCCCTATGACACCGTCGTTTTGGAATACGCACGTGCACGATTTCGGATTTCAGAAGCAGACCGGCGATGGGAATGTCCGGACCCGTCATCATGCGCGGTTTTGGAAGACATCGATCCGGACGGAGGATGGAAGCACCGTCTATGTGGGGACGGCGAGTCTCGACGTGGGCATCAAATGGCTCGTCACGCACCGGATCGCGCCGGACATCGATACTGAACGCGACACGCTGTTCGGAGATCTTTCCGCGGCGGGAACCGTCGCCTCGTCGGACAAGATTCGCTTCGTCGATCCGGTACTCGGTCAGAACTTCTCCGGCGACCCGTTCTTTACCGATGGCGAGACATACGTGTTGACCCTTTTGAACGGACGATAAATTGGTCCCCGGCATCATTGACAGGCGGTCAGTTTCCTGCTTTCTTTGAATCAGAGAGAACGGTCCTTTAACGAAAAAAACCAGGAGGTGGGATATGGACGGACAAAAGAAGTCCAGAATAGCGCTTTTCCGGTTTTGGCCGGAAACAAGAACAGGAGAGAAAGCGACTCCGTTGCCAGCCTCGGTGTTCTGTTGGCAGGAGGAGAGCGGAGATTTTTTCGGATTGCAATTGAAGACAGGAGCCATTATCTTGTACCCGAAGATGGCGGATCATTTCATTTCCTGCACGGTAGATGAAGTGGCGCGGTTTATCAACGATGCCCAATGTGGGGCGGGTACGGATTACGAAAATTCCATCTTCGCGGAAATCGTAGCCGACCCATCGGAATTCGAGTCGATTTCCATATCGATTGTGGAATTAAGGAAAAGAACCGGGCAGGATTCCAGTAGTCCCAATAGCTCGGCGTCTGATTTGATTGAGCGTCAGGAAGGATCCAGTTCCTCCCGATCGGGTATCGATAAGAATCGGTCATTCATGGCAAAACCGATCAACCCGATTCTTTTGGAGAAGGTGGTTCATGTTCCGATATCGCTCACCAAAACGCCTGGTTTACAGAAACGGAAACGGAATCCCATTGCCTCGAAGCCGAAGAAGTCACCTGAGTCCCGCAAACCGATGCGGAATGCAGTGATTTCTCATGTGCCTGTCGATGGTGTCGGGTCGATACTCGATATAGCGATAGCGACTATACAGAAAGAGACCAGGAAACGTCGATCAAAAAATCGGAAAACGGTTCCAAAAGTGTCTGATGAAGTCAAGGCAACGCTTGTTTTTCTCAAAAAGCTTCGCCAGGGTGATATGAAAGCGGTCAGCGAGACGCTTGCATACCTCGGCACACTGTTCCCGAAGGTTCCATGAGCCGGATAGTTGACACTATCCGGTTTTTTACTTTCATAACATACTGGAACGTGCTATACTCAGGCCGTAACAGGGAGGTATATTCCAAGGGGAGAGGAGGTGTTCGTATGAACAAACTTTCAACACTGGACTGGGTCGCAGTGATCCTCCTGATCGTAGGAGGACTGAACTGGGCCTTGGTCGGACTCTTCAAGGTAGACCTCGTCGCCTTGATTTTCGGGAACCTGTCGGCACTTTCACGGATCGTCTACGTCCTCGTCGGCGCTTCCGCCGTCTATGTCGCAGTCGTGTCCCCGAAGCTCCGAAAGGAGTAGAGAGGCCGGTTTTCGGCGAAAAGACAGTCTGAAAAGGCTGTCTTTTCCGTTTTTCTTGACGTGGAATACCATCCGTGTTATCATTATGTACTTCCGACTTCGACAGTTTCAGGGATATATCCCATGTGACTTTCCAGGTGGGAAACCGGCATATCTTGTGCCGATATAAGTCATAGGGTCTATCCCTGAAGAAATTACAGTATGCAGAGAAAGAGTATGGAAAGACGTCTGATCTCGAAGGCGGGGTCGGGTCGTCCGTATGGTGCCGGTCGTCCGGCTGGACGTGGCGGGGGCGGCGGCAGAAGGAAACAAGTCGATCCGCGGCTGCTCGACATCACGCGGTTCGTGAAAAAGGCGATCGTAACCACGGATTCCGAACCGTTCGATCCGAAACATCGTTTTGCGGATTTCAAGATGCATGACAGCCTCAAGCGAAACGTCTATACCAAGGGGTATGTGAATCCGACGCCGATCCAGGATGGAGCCATCCCGTATGCGCTCGAAGGACGCGACATCATCGGTATCGCGAATACCGGAACCGGCAAGACCGTCGCGTTCCTCCTCCCACTCATCGACAAGGCGTTCCGTAAGCGTGGCGAACGGACACTTATCGTCACGCCGACGCGCGAGCTCGCACTTCAGATCGAATCGGAGTTCCGCGATTTTTCACGCGGGCTCGGTCTCCGATCGGCGATCGTCATCGGTGGAACCGGATTTCCGCGTCAGATCGCGGCTGTTTCCAAAAACCCGGAGTTCGTCATCGGTACGCCGGGACGACTCAAAGACCTCATTTCACGAAGAGTGCTTGATCTTTCGTCGTTCAATAATGTCGTCCTCGACGAGGCTGACCGTATGCTCGACATGGGCTTCGTCAAGGATATCAAGGAGCTCCTCGGCATGCTGAAGGAAGAACGGCAGACGCTGTTCTTTTCGGCGACGATGCCGAAGGAGATCGGCGACCTCGCACAGAAATTTCTCAAGAACCCGATCACCGTCGAGGTGAAGAGCCGGGCGACCTCGGAGAACGTCGAACAGAACGTTATCACGGTCAAGAATTCGGACCAGAAGCTCGATATCTTGCACGACCTCCTCTTGAAGCCGGATTTCAAGAAGGTACTCATCTTCCGCAAGACCAAGCGCAGTGTCGAGAGCCTCTCGGCCGCACTCGTCAAAAACGGGTTCCGTTCGGACTCGATCCACGGTGACAAGTCACAGAGCCAGCGCGAACGGGCACTTCGCCGGTTCAGCCAGGATGAACTGCAGATACTTGTCGCGACCGATGTCGCGGCTCGTGGCCTCGACATCCCGGATGTGTCCCATGTCATCAACTATGACCTGCCGGAAAACTACGAGGATTATATCCACCGTATCGGACGTACCGGTCGCGGGACGAAGACGGGGAACGCACTCACCTTCATCGAGGAGGGGCTTGGTGCCGTCGCCCGACCGAATGTCCGCAGTTTCGGCCGCGGTCGCCGGTAAACCCGAACCGATATCGAAACGGCGATTCCTTATGGCGTCGCCGTTTTTTTTTGCATACCAATGCCAGACGGATTGCGACGACATCTTTTTTAAAAGCTCACGGTATGAATGACTTCGATCTGGACCATTGACGGTATCGATGGCACGTGGTAGCCTTATTGGTCCGAGAATTTTCGGTATGGACAAGAGTTTTTTCACAATCAAAAACTAGAGTCATCATGGACACTCCATATTTTGGGACGCGCTCACGGTATGACAACTCGATATTTGAGGAGCATAACTTGAGGAACGGGATAAGCGTTTATTGCCAGAGGCCACAATTATTGACTGATGACGAAGGAATTCTTATCGCATTCCTTCCGCTCATCGGCAGTTGCGTCGAGCGACAGAACGAGCAGGGAATAGTGCACTTTATGGAACATGTGTTTATGGATTCCTTGAATGGAAAATCATTGGCACGTGAGTTGTGGAACATGGCTGGACAATTTTCAGCATACGTTACGAAGACGGAAATGGTGCTCGGTATCACGGCTCCCAAAAGTGGATTTAATCGCTGCGCAGAAGCTCTCTCCAGATTGCTCCGTGAGCCGGAGATCGACACCAAGTCCGTCAAGTTGACATCTGATGTCATTATTCGGGAATATGAAAGATATTTTTCGTCTGGTGGCTTTCATCTCAGTAGAGCATGGGATTGTGAGCTGTTCGGACAAGGCCATCCGATAGGGCATCCAGTTATTGGAAAACCTGAAATCATAAGGGACATAACTGCTGAACGACTTCGTGATTTCTATTTACGTTTCTGTCATACGGGGAATATCCGCCTCATTTGTGGTGGCGCATTTTCGGAACTGGATATCGAAAAGGTACAAGAAACACTCGATGATTGTTTTAGAGATATTCGATGTGGCAAACCGGTGAATATAAATATCACTGGACCGATCAGGAAACCCGGAGAGAATATCACTATTTTTGATCCGAATTTTGCGAGGGATAGTGTTATTGTATCTTGGTTTGATGATGGGGGAATAGAAGATCATGATGACGATGCGCAATGGTTTCTAGCAGACTCATTGGCTGGCGATATGTTCTCACCGTTGATTGAGTCATTGAGGGTTGGTCGGGGTCTGACTTATGAAGTGGGTCTCTGTGAAGTGATTCAAAACAGTCATTACTGGACCTTTTCTTTGGTCGTTCATACGCCACGGTCACATTTCGATGAGGTGACGGAGACCTTTTACAAGGTATTGAAGGAACTTGATCCGAAACGACTCTATGAAAGACAATGTCGTCGACAGATGGTGAGGCAATGCAAATATTCTGATGCGGTCAAGACCTGTAGACGCTTGCCAGATGTCTTCACGATTGATGAAAAACTGAAGACACACCATTACTGGGAAAGTATTGCTGATGAGCTTACGGTAGAGAGAGTGTTCCGATGGAGGAATTATCTTCTCTCACACGAGCCGGTGACGGTCAAAGCGATAACGGGATAATCCCGTTCCCGACAGCCTCTGGAAAATAATCCAGAGGCTGTATTTTTATAGTCGAAACCCGATGTCAGTCGCGGAAACCCTCGTCGCCTGTTAAGAGCCTATCCCAATAGGAACATACCTACTGCGCCTATGATCTTCGGCGTAAACGCGTGTACCCCTTGTCGCCTTATCTACAGATAGGGCTCCGCTGGTTACCCGCCTTTCCGCTCGAAGCTCATACGGCTCGTGACGGAGACCCTATTGGGATAGGCTCTAAGTGAAAACGAACAATCGATGCAAAATATCTTATAAGAAATGCTTTATAAAAGCCATATTTGACAAGCTTTCTTATTGCTATATACTTCTCTATGTAAGAGAAGTAAACAGAAAATATATGGAACTGCTCACACCCAAGCAACAGATCGTCTTGCAGGCGATCAAGGATTTCTTTTCGGAGAAAGGGGAGATGCCGACCGTCCGTGAACTGCAGGAACGAACTGGTACGCTTGGACTCAAGCTCAAGAGCTTGCGGAGCTTTTTCCTCTATCTCAATGAGCTTGAGCGCAAGGGATTCATTGAACGGACCGCGGAGAATCGTGGTATCCGGCTCAAGGAGGTGACAGGCAAATCATTCCTCGATGTGCCGGTCTTCGGTATGGCGAACGCGGGAGCCGCGACGATGTTCGCCGACCAGTTCGTTGAGGGGTATATCAAGGTGTCCAAGCGTATCGTACGTGATTCTCGCAATGTGTTCGCAATCCAGGTTTCGGGGACATCCATGAACCGTGCCAAGGTGAATGGCAAGACGATCCGGGACGGGGATTTCATCCTCGTCGATTCGACATGGAAACACTATGATAACGGTGACAAGGTGCTCGTGGTTATCGATGGGCTGGCGACGGTCAAGACGTTCCGCTCGGTCGATGGCCGCAATATCGCTCTTCTGCCGGAATCATCGGACAAGAAACACCGGCCGATCTTCCTTACGGATGAGGACAATTTCGTGATCAACGGCAAGGTGATCGATGTATTGCGCGTGAATGGATAGCTGGAAACGTAAAGCATTCCCCGTGATCGCTCCTTGCGATTTTACGGGGTGAAAAATAGGAAAGTTTAAAACTAGGCTTTAGGAGGAGTGCTGTCCTAAAGCTTAGTTTTAGAAGGATAAAGAGGAGGTGTAAACTAAAAAGTGAAAAGTATGGGAACGAGGAAGTGAAAGAATACGTTGAGATACTATTGATAAGAAAAACAGCCTGAGATGGCTGTTTTTCGACTATGTTTTTCGACTGAAGTGCCTGCACTTCCCAAGGCTTTCCCAAAACAAAAACAAGACCTTCTGTTAGAATAGGGGTACCACGCCCGCAAAAACTAACACAAAAGTCTTGTCCTATGAACATCGTACAACAAAAATGGGAGTTCTTCCAGA
>CAITOC010000011.1 GCA_903893925.1 Candidatus Moraniibacteriota bacterium | reverse complement strand
GATGATCTGGACTCTCTTGAAGAGACGCTCTCAAAACGGTGCGAATGGCTGTCAGGTCATCCCGATACCCTGAAAGGGGCGGTGGGATTCCGATGGATTCAAGAGATTGAAAGTACAACTGATTAAGTTAATTTGGTATAAGTTATAAAAATACAGAAACGAACTCCATATATTAGCATATATAAAGTCTCCTGTCAATAATCGGATTTTGGCTTCATAAAGAGATTCCTTGTGCCTTTTCCATCAGTAATACCGAGATGACTTGATGTGTCGTATATCGCTACCAGAGGAATTCGCCCCGCGAATGCCGGGGCGAACTCCTGAACGTAACAGTGATTCAGTTCATTCCTGCCTTTCGACTTTCCCCTTACTACTCGCTATCTGCTACCGTCTTCCGTTGTAAGTTGTAAGTTGTGAGTTGTAAGTTGTCAGTTCAGCGAAGCGCTCGCTTCAGATATTCCCCCGTATACGATCCCGGCGTCTTGGCGACGTCCTCGGGCGTGCCGGAAGCGACGATCTGCCCGCCGCCCACACCACCCTCCGGACCGATATCGATAATCCAGTCCGCGGATTTCACGAAGTCCATATTGTGTTCGATGACCAAGACAGAATGTCCCTTGTCCACAAGCCGATTCAATATTTCGAGTAATTTTTTCACGTCCTCATAGTGCAGACCGATGGTCGGTTCGTCGAGGAGATACATCGTCCGTTCGAGGTGCGGTCGATAGAGTTCACTCGCGATCTTCACGCGCTGAGCCTCACCGCCGGAAAGAGTGGTCGCCGCCTGACCGAGCTGCAGGTATCCGAGTCCGACCTCTTCGAGTGTTCGTAACCGGTCAGCAATGGCTGGAATGTCCTTGAAAAATATATGCGAATCCTCGATCGTCATCGCGAGTATATCCGCGATATTTTTTCCTTTGTATTCGATCTCGAGGGTTTCCTTGGTGAAACGCTTGCCGTTGCAGACATCGCACGGCACATAGACCGTCGGCAAAAAATGCATCTCGACGGCGATAAATCCGTTTCCCTCGCAGGTCTCGCACCGCCCGCCGGGACGATTGAACGAGAACCGGCCGGCCTTCCATCCTCGCACGCGCGCCTCTTCGGTCGAGGCGAACAGGTCTCGGACATGCGTCCATGCGCCGGTATACGTCGCCGGGTTGGAGCGTGGCGTGCGACCGATCGGACTCTGATCGATCAATACCGCACGCGACAGGTATTCCGTACCGAGGAACGAATCGCAGTTCACCACTTTGTTCGACCGATATCGGCGATCGAAACGTTTCTGCAGGTTCGTCCACAAGATCTCGTAGAGAAACGATGATTTTCCAGATCCGGATACGCCAGTGATCGCGATGAATCGGCCGAGCGGAACATCGACGGAAAGATTTTTGATATTGAAGATGTTTCCTCCACGGACACGAAGCGTCCCCTTATCACGGGATCGACGGACTTTCGGGATCTCGATACGTTCCTCGTCGCGCAGGTACGAGAGCGTCAGCGAACCGGAATCGTTCTTCTTGGCCAAAAGCAACTCGTCGAGCCAGCCCGACACGACGACTTCCCCGCCATGGACACCGGCCTTGGGCCCGAGGTCCACGAGATAGTCCGATGCGAAAATCGTGTCCTCGTCATGTTCGACGACGATGATGGTATTGCCAAGGTCGCGCAGGCTCTGCAATGTCTTGATAAGCCGGTCATTGTCTCGACTATGCAGGCCGATCGTCGGCTCGTCGAGGACATAGAGCGCCCCGACCAGACGGCTCCCGAGCTGGGACGCGAGCCGGATACGCTGTGCCTCACCGCCGGAAAGCGTGTTCGCCCGCCGGTCGAGTGTCAGGTAATCCAATCCGACATCGAGCAAAAACTCGAGCCGGTTACCGATCTCGCGGAACACGACCGCGGCGATCTGCCGCTCGCGCTCGGTAAGATTGATGCCGTCGAAAAACACTTTTGCGTCGTCGATCGTCATGCCCGTCAGTTCGACGATATTCCGTCCACCCACATACACATAGAGTGCTTCCTCACGAAGTCGGGTCCCATGACAGACCTCGCACGGCTCGCTGCCGAAAAAGTGTTTGGTACCGAGGCCGTTGCAGGCCGGACACGCACCGTACGGGGAATTGAACGAAAAGAGTCGCGGTTCGATTTCCGGATACGAGAATCCGTCGTACGGACAGGAATATTTCGACGAAAGCACCCGGTCCTTGCCTCCGATCGTGATACCGATCACCCCTTCGGCTTCCTCGAGTGCGCGATCCACCGCCTCGCGCAGACGTTCCTCGGATGACTGCGGGAACTGTTCGAATTCGCGGAGTGGGATCTCGTCCACAACGAGACTGATGTCATGTTTCTTGTTCTTGGCCATGACGATCTGCTCGCGCAGACTGTGTCGCGTGCCGTCCACGACAGCCTCGGCGAATCCCTTGCCGAGCGCGTCATAGAGGAGCTGATAGTATTCCCCTTTCCGTCCATGCACGACCGGCGCAGA
This sequence comes from Candidatus Moraniibacteriota bacterium, assembly GCA_903893925.1. Classification (GTDB taxonomy): domain Bacteria; phylum Patescibacteriota; class Minisyncoccia; order Moranbacterales; family UBA1568; genus JAAXTX01. Next base: position 9,886 of record CAITOC010000011.1, on the reverse strand, counting down.
GAGAAGGATCGTATCGGATTTCGAAAGCGATTTTTTAGAGGCGATTTCGGCTTTGGCCATCTCGCCGACGAGTCCTAAGATCTCGTCCGGTGCGAGCTTCTCAATCTCCCGTCCGCAAACCAGACACCGCGGCCTACCAAGCCGGGCGAACAGCACGCGCAGGTAGTCATAGATTTCGGTAATCGTCGCGACCGTCGAGCGCGGATTGCGCCCGGCCGATTTCTGGTCGATCGAGATAGCCGGCGAGAGCCCCGTGATCTCGTCCACGTCCGGCTTCTGCATGGTATTCAAGAACTGCCGCGCATACGCCGACAAACTCTCCACATAGCGCCGTTGTCCCTCGGCGAAGATCGTATCGAAGGCGAGTGATGATTTTCCCGATCCGGAAAGTCCGGTAAACGCGATCATCCGATTGCGAGGCATCGAGACGGAAATGTTCTTCAAGTTGTGTGTCCGAGCACCCGACACGGTGATCCACTCGCTCGGCTTCCCCGCCTCCGGCCTCGTATGCCCGCCCGCTTGCGAATTGATTCCTGCTCCCCTGCCTGAGGGGAGCTGTCGAGTCTGCTTGTCACGTCGTTCGCGAACGACGTGATGAACTGAGGGGTGGGAAGACTCAACTTCAGACTGTCTTGTTTTTTTTGCCACAGCAAAATCCACCGACTTCGTATCCGGTTTCGTAGCCTTCTTCATCCGCTTGTTTGCCGCCTTATCGGCCGCCGTTTTCTTCTTGGTCATCGAGGCATGATACCACGGAATATGGAAAGTAGCAATCAACCACACTCGACCCACAAACTTCACTCTACCGCTTTAAAATACGTGGCAAAAAAAGAACCCCGGGAACTGCATTGCACAGTTCCAAGGGTCCAAGAGACATTGTGTCCACAGGTCTGTCGACCGATAGACCAAGAATCAAAGTATCGCGGTGCCAGGGCACAGAAGCTGACGGCCACACTGACGGCCAAACTCGTTAAGCGACCAGTAGAGGACAATCCACGAGAGAGAGGCAGAGTCCCAGCCAATACCGGCCACGAACACTTCACCGTTAATATCCTGGACGAAAAAAACATTGCCGTTACCATTGGTAATCAAGATTCCAGACTTACCACCCCACTGCATTTTAATGAGTGCTGCGATGTCTCCAAATGAGGTCAGATGCCGCTTCGGAAATCCCAGTTCAATAATTTTTTCGTAAGAATTTCCCTTCAACTCGAGTGCAACGATGGATTGTTCAGGAGCAGAGTCGGTCTTCCGGAAGGAAGACCCGAAACGTTTCCGGAATCCGCCCAACACACAGAGACCATTTTTGGTCTGGTAAAACAGATCCTCATCAAGCGAATCTGTTCTTTCTGGAATGGTTTTTTTAGCGACCGGCTTATACAGCACAGTTTCCCGAAATTTCTTGACAACCCTTATAAGAGGGCCGACACCTAACGCACTACGAACCGCGGGACGATTTATAGGTCGACCTACAGCGATCGCTTCAGCCATATCCGAAAAAATCCCGCCCTTAATACCGATTTCCTCAAGTTTTTCGTCAGTCACTCCTTTTTGTTCGAGTAACTGAAAAATTTTAGCTATAAGCCCAGGAGAGTACTTGATTTTGTTGTTCATGTGGATTCCTCCAGTATGAACGCTGTCCCTTGCGGGGAGCGTGATTACGCTATTGACTGACACACCATGTGTTTCGCCATAGCTGAAAAGTGCCCGAAATGAGAGCCTTTCAGCTATGGCGAGACCGCAAAGAAATTTTCAAAGTACGATATTATATTGTACACCTTTTCTGACGTTCTGTCAAACGCCCGCGCAACATTCCAACCTGAAATGGTTTTCCTTTCATTCAAAAGAATGGAACTGGTATACCATTTCTAAGAAACCAGTTCCCTCCGTCTCCGCGAGGCCCTACGAAGCGGTCCAGGCCTCTGGATTGCCACCCCGGCATACGCGGGGCAGGCTGCCCGAGGACGGGCTCGAACCCGCCTGCAACACTTCGCGTAGCGATGCGGGCAGGAAGACAGCCTTAGAAGAAGTGTGTTATTCGGAAAGATGCCGGTTCAGCCGTTCCTCTGCCGCCTGCAAAAATTCATACACCGGACTGTCGGATGGAAGACTTGTCTCGGCGACAGAAGAGCACATCGATCCGATGATCCGATTGAAAAAATCCCATTCGACCTTGGACGGTTCACCGCTCTCCGCGGCGAGATTGATGTCCGCTTCGAACAGTGCCTTGAGGTCCTGCCGTCCGACGGATGCGCAGACACCGGGAAGTTTTTCATATTTCCCGAGTTCGAGCGTGCCATCTTCCGTCACGGCGACGCCGTACCGAAGCTCCATTCCGGATTTCAAACGCGCTTTTTTCTTCTCTATCCGTTCATCGCTCCGTTCGTCCCCGACGACCTCATCGATGGCACAGACCGGCAGACCACCCTTCTCGAAATCGAGTACCATGAAATCGACTCCGTTCTTGTAATCGTCGAACGTAGCGGTCCGAGCGACGAGAAACCGAGGTCCGAGCATCCGATTCAAGACACAGAACAGCGCCCCTTCGGAAAGCGCGCCATCGGTGAATTGACGGTCGTGTTTCCATCGTTTCACCGATTCGTCCTCATTGCCGTCATACGGAGCACGCGACTTTTCAATATTTGAAACGGCTAGTCTTTGTTCCAACGCCACGATGGCTTCCTCATGTCTCCGAATCATATCCGCTGAGTGCGGCCCGCCATTCTCGGAAGTGAACGCGTTCATGTCGACACGACCGTCTCCCGTCAACAAACCGTGTGCGCTCCCCGATTTCTCCCGTATCGTCCCGTTCAAACGCGGTATGATCTCCCGCATCGCGTCCTTGAGGTCGTCATTCGCCCTCTTCCGTTCCATCTCGCTCCACCTGACAGGATTTCTTTGCTCCGAAAATGGCACTGATTTATTCTCTTTCGATGCGGGGAGGCCTTTTCTTTGTGGAATTTTCGAAAGATCGATGAACCCGACCGGCCTAAGTCCGATAGTTTCATTCATAATAGTTCATTGATGGACATTCCTCTTTCCCAACCCCGTAGAGTCGCAAGGCGCGACCACGGGGCATGCCCCGTAAAATCTCTCCTCCACAACTGACGGATCGACCACGGGGCATACTTTTCGCTTTCGACTTTACAGACTTGATGGATTTTTGACTCCCACATGTTCTTCGATCCATATCCGTTCCTCGGGTCGTTCGGGATGAAAGGCGAGTTCTATCGTCCCCTGCGGATCACCCGAAAAAAGTTCGGCTTCGTGACCGGAAAACCAGTCGAAACTGGACATATAATCGGACGTTGGCGCCGGGTGTCGCACGAATGCCGGCAGACAGAAATACCGAAGGATGGAAAGGATCAGGGATGTCGGCGTCACGTTCCGACCGGAAAAGATCCCCTTCCGACCGAACCGCACGAATCCGTCCCCGTGCCGCTCGACGAATCCGGCAAGCACGCGAAAAAAAATCGGAAAGTAATGATAGTGTTCGTGGACATTCCAACCATCCGGCTTCCGACCGAACAATTCCTCGAACCGTTCCAGTTGCTGGTCCCATTCCCCGCCGACCGCGCGTGGGGACAGGTGTCCGGAAAACAGCCGTATCAGGAAACTGAACCCGCGATTCAGCACGCCGTCGTCCACCTTCTCGCCGGTACCGACGAGCCGGGTGAGTTCGAGATGGATATCGATCGCGACACCGGTTCGCGCGAGTGCGGCTGCGTCCGAAACGGAAACACGATTCGCCATCACCGCCACCCGGTCAAGCTTACCGGATTGCGCGAGTGGCAAAATATCCGCTGCCGCATCGCGAAGACCGTAGTCATCGGCGGAAATGATGTATCGGTCGCGATCAATCAGGGATGTCTTTTTTTCCATAGGAATACCGATGATCATTGATGTACCGTGAGTACCGCGTCGAGCGTCGTCGCCTCGGCCGTTACCGTCGTGTCAAACACTTCCGCCGCTTTTCGTATCGTCGCGTCGCGGACTATGGCAAAGGCGTCGATCCGATCGCCCCGACCGTCCAAAAGTTTCCGTCCTGCCACGAGACCGTCCCCGGCCGACGAAATCGATGTGCTGAAAGCGGTTCGGACAGTCTCCGAACCCTTCCCCGCCGCACAGTCCGCCTTCGCCGATGCGATCGCCTTGTCGATGGCCGCCTGGAAGTCGTCGGCTACCGATCCGACAGACAGAGTCTTCTCCGACGTGATCGTATCCGTGTCGGATCGGAATGTCTCGACGGCCGCATCGACCGCCGCTCGTCGCGTTTCGACGGCCGTATCGGTCGCGCTTCCGAATCGTTTCAGTGCGGATTTCTCAGTGTTCGTCGTCGCCCGGTCATCGAACTTCGCATACCAGTCGACCCGGCGAGCATCCTGTCGGAACCGTACCGCATTCAGATTTTCATCCCGGGTATTCCGGGATTCTTCCGTCGCACTCCCACGGCGTTTGGTCTGTTGCGAAATGCCACTCCGGATATCGGAAAGCTTCGCATCGACATTTCCGGCCATTTCCGAAAGACCCTCACAAAACGACCCGCTGGCCGAAGCGACGATACCGGGTATGACCGCATACCCGTCGAGTGCGGAAATCTCGTCGGCTGCCATCTTCTTCTCGGTCATGGTTTCGACATCCGCGACAGTCGTTTCCTCCGTCGCGAGATCGGCCGAAATACCCTTCACGACTTCGGCAGAAGACGCGGGTCCGGCCGGAACCGCATCGGCTTGCGGCACGACCGGCGAGATCGACGGCGCCTTGGATACGGAGCGATCCGACACAGCGGTATATTGCACATATACGACCGTCGCGATCACGGCCATAGCCACAACCACTATCGTTCCGACGATCCATTGCTGTCGTTTATCCATACGTATCCGTATTCATCGATATATCCACAGTATACAACGAAACCCTTGTTCACGCATCTTTTCGGACCGTTGACAGATGGCACCGTTTGGAGTATAATGTGACGATAGTAAAAACGCTTTTTAACAATCATCCATAGGAACTACCATGAAACATTGCAGATTATTCTTTGTAGCACTTGTAGCAGTGTTCTTTTTAGGGATTATTGCCTGTACAGCACCACCAAAAATCCGGTTCGAGAAATGTGGTCCTGTTACCCCATCCTATTCGGAAAGTTATTTCGCATCCGATAAAAATTCGGATACTCAATGTGTGATTTCCGTCCTCAAGGGTGGAAAAGGAATCGACATCCATGCGGAAGAGATCGACGCCGGGAGCCCGATAGCGAGCATAAACATTCAACAGGTGAGGTTGATCAGACTTTCCGACGGAACAATGACTGTTGCAGAGTCGGCGTCAAAAATGGAATCGTGGAAAAAAGGCAAGGACACTTTTTCCAACGCGAAAACGAATAGTGCCCCTGCCGATCATATTTTCCGGAAATACTATTACCAAGCGGCCATATCCGAGCCGCTCCCCGATTGGGTCACGGAGCTGATCATCGACAACCACTAAGAAGGATTGTACCACTCACAAACATCGTCGCGCGAAACCCGCGACGATGTTTTCTTTTTGCTTCGTATCCTACCCTTACTTAATAGCTGTCCCTATCCAAAAATTCCACTCTCATCAAAAAAGTATCCCATAATACGCGGTCGCGTATTATGGGATATGAAAAAGATAGCGACATACAACGCATCAAGTTCTTTCGGTATTACTCATTACCAGTTATTTTATTTCAATCTCCCTTGCTCGTTGTTATCTGTTTCTTGACCCTTGCCTCGAGCGTCCGGATTTCGTCGCGCAAGATTGCCGCGGTCTCGAAGTCAAGCACCTTCACGGCCTCTTTCATTTCCTTTTCCTTGCGACGGATGGTCTTCTTTGGATCCTTGTCGAAGCCGATCTCGTCGATGGCGAGAATCGAGCGGACCGCCTTGTCGTGCTCGCTTTCAAGGTCCTCGGTGATATCGTGGATGGTCTTGAGTATCGTTTCCGGCGTGATACCGTGCGCCTCATTGTGCGCGACCTGTATCGTCCGACGTCGGTTCGTCTCGTCGATCGCGTATTTCATGGAGCCCGTCACCGTGTCGGCATAGAGTGTGACCCGGCCCGCCACGTTGCGTGCGGCCCGTCCGATGATCTGTATGAGCGATGTCTCGGACCGAAGAAACCCTTCCTTGTCCGCGTCGAGGATACCGATGAACGAGACCTCGGGCAAGTCGAGTCCCTCACGCAAGAGGTTCACCCCGACCAGACAGTCGAATTCGCCCTTACGGAACTGCGTCAGGATCTTGATGCGGTCGATCGTTTTGATGTCGCTATGCAAATACTCCGCCCTGATCCCCTTCTCTTTCAGGTATTGTGACAAGTCCTCAGCCATCTTCTTTGTCAGTGTGGTCGCAAGTACCCTCCCTCCACGGCCGACCTCGAGCTCCGTCTCACGAATGAAATCACCGATCTGCCCGGGATAAAAATTTCCTTCCCTATCTCCTACTCCACTCTCGTCCCCTGCTCCATTCTCTCTACCCCTCTTTCCTGCTCCCCTGCCCGAGGGGAGCTCCTGAGTCTTCGAAGGTGAGGGGTGGGAGAGTGTATCGTCTTCACCTGATCCAAACTGAAAAGCGGAAGCGCTCACCGTCCCACTCTCGCGGACGGGACGCACCGAAATCTCCGGATCGATGAGACCGGTCGGGCGGATGACCTGTTCGACGATGCGTCCACTCGATTCCCGTTCATACACGCCCGGTGTCGCTGACGTATACACGACCGCACCCACGCGCTCATCGAATTCCTCATACCGGAGCGGCCGATTATCGAGTGCGGAAGGCAACCGGAACCCGAACTCGACGAGATTCTTCTTACGCGCCTGGTCGCCCGCATACATCCCACGGATCTGTGGGAGCGTCACGTGCGACTCGTCGATGATCGTCAGGAAATCAGGCGTCCCGTCAGGAAGGTGTGGGAAATAATCAAGCAGCGTCTCGGGCGGCGCACCGGCGGGCCGGAACGAGAGTTGCCGCGAATAGTTTTCGATGCCGTTGCAGTAGCCGATTTCGGCCATCATCGCGAGATCATAGTTCGTCCGTCGTTTGAGCCGCTCGGCCTCGAGGAGCTTGCCTGTCTTCTCAAAGTATTTCAACTGTTCCGCAAGCTCGGCACGGATATTCCCGATGGCACGCTCCTGCTCATCCTTGTCTGCCACGAAGTGTTTCGTCGGGAACAGATAGACCGAGTTCGGCGACTCCTGGATGCGTTGCGTGACCGGGTCGATCTTCGTGATGCCGGCGATACCGCTTCCGGCAAGCTCGATCATATACACCGTCTTCTCGGACACCGGCATGATCTCGATCCGATTACCGAGCGCACGGAAGGTTCCCGGCAACAGATCCGCATTCGTCCGCGTGAAAAAAATAGACACGAGCTTGCGCAACAGCTCCGGTCGCGAACATGCCTCACCAACCGTGAGCACAAGGTGGTTCTTCATATACTCCTCCGGCGAACCGAGTCCGTAGATGGCCGAGACCGATGCGACGATGATCACGTCGCGGCGTGTGAGGAGCGACTGCGTGGACGCGTGACGCAGGCGGTCGATTTCCACGTTGATCTGCGCATCCTTCTCGATATAGGTGTCGGTAATCGGCAGATACGCCTCCGGCTGATAGTAGTCGTAGTAGGAGACGAAATAATGCACGGCATTGTCCGGGAAGAACGTCTGGTATTCCTGCGCGAGTTGCGCGGCGAGCGTCTTGTTGTGTGCGATGACCAAGGTCGGCTTATCGTATGCCTGGATGACGTTCGCCGCCGTGAACGTTTTTCCGGAGCCGGTCACTCCGAGCAAAGTCTGCCGTGCGATACCTTCTTGGAGACCCGAAACCAGACCCTCGATGGCCTTGGGCTGGTCCCCCGCGGGCTGATACGGCGATGTGAGTGAAAAGACAGGCATAGGAATCGTATTTCTTGTAGAGACGCCCCGGCGGGACGTCTCTATCACGATTAGCAACCATAGCATACACCAACGTTTCTGGAAAGAGAAAAGGGAGGCGACTCTCGTCGTCCTCCCATTGATCATCACCTCTCTGTTGCCACTACCTCACGGATACAGCTCCGTCGTGAATATCCCCGACTCATACAGCGACGCTATCAGCTCCCGTTCATCAACGTGCGCTTCAAACATCATCTGGCGTATATCCTCGCCGGTCCGGTCCGCCGATCCGGTACCGTTCACCCGATGTGACGCGTCGTAATAGTCGACGAGCGCGAGCAGTTTCCCGTATCGGGCGATGTTGGCGTCGGATTCCGGCCCGTACGAATGCAACGGTTCGGGCAAAATTTCGGGATACGCGTTTTCCTGGAACGAATGATGCAGGACCATGACCCCGGCGGTATAGTCGAGCAACCCGCGAAGCATCCGGTATCCGTCCATGACATGAGGCCTGATCGCTTCCCGGTCCTGCGCGGAGAATGATTCCGTCTTGCGAAGTACATGCACGTCGACCTGCGACTTGCCGATATCGTGCAGAAGGCCTCCGTAGAGAAGCGGTTTCGGATCGATGCCGAGGAATTCCCCGATCCGCGAGCCGACGATGCCGACCCGAAGTGAGTGTTCGTAGGTCAGCGGATCCTTGTTCCGCAAGAAGGCCAGGAACGAGGTAACGATTTCTTTCACGCGATTCCCGACACCGAAAGTCACATACCGCTCTTCGAGCAGGTGTTCCAGCGGAATCGCCGGATCGAAATATTTCAAAAACGGTTTTCCCATCGCGACTCCCGGTCTGATTGTTAAAAAGGCTTCACGGGAGTATATCATCCCGACCGGAAAAATCAAATATACTGAATTCTCCTCCTGTATAAAAAAATGATCATAAAAAAAGCAGGGGTCATTATGACACACCTGCTATATTCACCTTTTCCCGTCACACCTCAGAAATGATATGAGGCGACGACAGAACCGATTACCTGTGTATCGACTTTAGCCTGCACGGGAACCTGCAATCCAACAGCAGGAGTCACTGTCAGTGTGTCAAACTTGAGGTCATAACATCCATTCAGACGGATGATACTGACCGTTTCGCGCTTGATACCGTACGCGCCATCATGACCACCTGCATACAGAGCACAATTGACACCGGCAATCTCGAACTTTCCACCGACCTTGTAAAGGAAACCTCCAGGAAGTACATCCTTATTGACCGGAAGATCTTGTTCGAGATTGATGAATGGCGTAACGTCGCCTACCTTCGGAAAATCTACATTCATGACCAACGCATGTAAATCTCCGTTGAACGTCGAGATCGGTATCAAGTTATAATATGAATAGCTGATATCAACCTGGAGTGGTCCGACGGGTCTGCATATACCGGCCGTGTAATCAATCTCTCTTCCGAAATCCTTCTCTGAGCAGTAGGAGCTCCAAAGGGAGACATACGCACCAGACGGATTATGTGTGACGGTCAGCGATTGCTGAAGCAGCGGGTTCTTGTGGAACGTCACTCCGGTAACACCAGCGACATACGAGCTATACAGTCCAGCCTTGGCTGTACCTGAAAACATATTCTCTTCCGCCTGTGCATTGGCGGAGATAGCGATTGTAAGAATCGCGACGAGAGCAACCAATAATTTTTTCATTTTTATTTTTTGGATGATCGCCTTCATGACTTATTTGTCTATAAAGACGAAGCGTTGATGGAGTTGTAAAAAAACGGTTTCAGCGAGGATATTCACTCCGTTGTGGTCCTTGGCACTGAAGAGGTATTATAGCATATATTTCACTTCATGTCAATAGTCGAAAAACCTGAAGTGCCTGCACTTCTCATACCCCTTCTCTAGACCAGTATTTCCCTTCTGTTGCGACAAACGCTTCCTGAAGCAGGCTTTCGAAAACATACCGGGTACGACTGAGACGATAACGGTTCCG
>CAITOC010000010.1 GCA_903893925.1 Candidatus Moraniibacteriota bacterium | reverse complement strand
GCTTCCCTCCGTCTCCGCGAGTCCGCAAGCTGGCGGAGAAGCGGTCTAGGACTCTGGATTGCCACCCCGGCATACGCGGGGCAGGCTACCCGAGGATGGGCTCGCAAAGACAGACGTATTTGATATGGTTTCAGTTTCTAACGTGACTGAGTATAACGGGAACGGGGAGGTGATCACGAGTCCGGTTTGCTCTGAGCTTCGTCTCAATAAGCGGATCATCGGATAGGACATCGTCTATCCAGTATACGGCTTAGCGTACGTATTTTTTATATGTCATGTAATGTGGTATTATTCCAATGATATTCGGAAGCCGTATCGGCGCCGATTTCATGGTACGCATTTCCATTTTTTGGGGATGTCCCGAGTGTGAAAAAAAAGAAAAACATTCATTCTTTCCCTGCTGGCGCCTTTCTCTCGGTGCTCTTTTTCGCATACATTTTTCTTTTCGCAGGCATTGCTCCAATGCCTGCTTTCGCTGCCGCAGATCCTAGTAAGTCAGGGACGTGTATATGTAAGCAAGCGAATGGTACCGTCATACAAAATCTCGGGACGAAACAGACGGAATTGGAGTGTAGCAATACCTGTCACACTACCTACAGCGCTCAATATCCGGGTGTCTTGTATAACTACGAAAACCTATCGACGGCCCAAGAGATAGCTGGCGCGGTAACGTCCTCTGTCTCCGGTGCAGTAAGCTCGCTGGGAGACAGTATCATGTGGGTGTTCAATGCTCTTTTGTATACGATATTCAATATCGCCGGACTCACTGTTTCTATCGGGTCGACCATGCTTGAGTTCGTGCTCGATCCGGTCGCATTTACCGGACTCTTCAATCTCAAAGCGGTCTATGATCTGTGGAAGATGGTACGGGACTTCTTCAACCTGTTCTTCATCCTGATCATCCTCTTCATCGCGTTCGCGACGATATTCCAAGTGCAGGCCTACAACTACAAGAAGCTCCTGTGGCAACTCGTGCTCATGGCGCTTCTCGTCAACTTCAGTTTTCCGGTGTCACGATTCATCATCGACCTGGCGAACGTGCCGATGTACTTTTTCCTCAACAGTATCGCCCCGGGAAGCGCTACCGGTGCAGGAGGCAAGCTGGCGTCGTCGTTTTTTACCGCCGCTTCGCTCAAGACGGTCCTTCTGCCGAGCGTGACCGGTTACGACAGTTCTCTCAAAGGGGGCGCGGATTTGGCTCGTCAGATCATACAGGCGACGATCTTCGTGTTCATCTTCGGTATTTCCGTCATGTCGCTTTCGATACTGCTGTTTATCCGGGCCATCACGCTTCTGGCACTCGTGATCTTCTCGCCGATCGGATTTATCGGGACCGCTATCCCGTGGTTCGCATCTCTTGCGAGCGACTGGTGGAAAAAACTTCTTTCCAATGCCTTCTTCGGACCGACGGCCGCGCTCATGCTCCTTGTCGCCGTGAAGGTCATGCAGGCGTTCCAAGTCGACAATGCGACACGGACGGCTTTGGACGCGATTGCGGCCAAGAACTCCGCTTCTTTGGCGTCGTCTGTCAATTTGGCAAGCCTGACCGTCTTCGCTGTCCCGATTATCTTCATCTGGATGTCCATCACCGTCGGGAAGAACTTCGGTATTGCGGGTGCGGACAAAGTCATCGGCTCCGCGCAGAAATTCGCTTCAAAAACCGGAAGAAATGCCGCGAAATGGGGAGGAAAGGCGACTCTTCAAGTGGGGACACTCGGTCAGGCAAATCGGATAGGCGCATATGCCAAGGGAACCGGTGCGGCGTTGAAAAACGTTCCGAAGTCAGGCCAGCTTTTCGGTAAGAATATCGGAGGAGAGAAGGGGGCCGCCGTTATCAGGCATATGGGTAAGGCCGATGAACGCAAGAAGGACCAGGAATTGAAGGCGAAGAGCATAGCGGAAAAAGGACTGAAAGCAGGAAAGGCAAGTGCTGCTACCGAAATCCACAAGCGTAACGTCGCAGAAGCTGAGAAAGAGTTCGAGGAGAAGAAACATGATGAGGCAAAGCTTCGTGAATATATTGATCCCAGCCATCCGACGCATGCGAAGGCTTCGGAGGCGCAGCGAGAGGCAGCAGCGAGGATGCTTGTCAAAAAGGATGCCATCCGCAATCAGGCCGACCTCGATTCGGCCATCGCGGCCGTGAAAAGCCCTGAAGGGAAGGCTGATATTATCCGTAAGGTCGATAAAAAAGTTATTCAGCAAGCGGACAAGCTCGTTGAATCAGTCGGCAATTTGGGAGACGATTTCAAATCGATCGCTACGCTTCTCGATAAGGTTGACGGCGATGCGATGAAGATGGATTTGACGCAGTATACGGCGCTCTTAAATAGGCCCGAGCTCAAGAAAAACGCGGCCCTTCAGGCTCAGGTGAAAGAAAAGCTCGATGGGAGACTGAGGAAAGAAGGTCGATTGAAGCCGATTATTGATCATGAAATCGCAAACAATCTTGGTACAAGGAGGGTTGAAGATGTTTATATTGAGCATTTTGATAAAATGACAGCGTCGGATATCGGGAAAATGAAGGACTTCCATGGTGATAAAAGTACGCCGATGAATGCCAATTTACAACGTTACATAGAGAATAAATTTCACACCACGGGAGAGTGGTCGATTCAGGATATGCAAGAAGCTTATAAGAACCTGAAAGGTGATCAGAAGCACGCCTGGAGGGCGGTCGGGTTAAATCCATAAAAACGTTTTTGAAGACAGTTAAAATTGTAGTTGATGGAATTTGGCTCTGTATAAAAGATTTGTATGAATGGTGGAATAAACAAAAAAGAATACGAGAACCAGTGGTGTTATTTTCCGATGCTTGCTTCGGTTACGGAGAGGGATGGAAAGTATCGAACTACCTCTGAAGAGGACGATGCGATATGGGAGAAATATGATTCCCTTCCTCCCGAGATTCAAGACATTATTACGGCCAGGGAAATTCCTGAGGCTATTTATAATTATGGGCAGAAGTGGGGTCTTCCTGATGGAGAAACCGCATATATAAGTGTAGCGGTACGAAAGTTCTACTTCCACGAGTGGTCTCTCCAGGAGTGTGGAAATAATATTTATTCGCATTTTTCAGCAAATAAATCCGATCAGCAGAATGTTCAGGGAATGATAGAATCGTTCCAAAAGGAAATTTTGGCAGTGAGGCCCGCAGATAAAAATGAAAAACCGAACATTATTGACAGTCTGATGGAGCGTCTGGCGCTTTTGTCCGCGATCGGGAAATACCCGCGACTCGGGGAGCAACAAATAACGAAAGAGCGTATCAAGCTTCGGAACCAGTCGGAACCGGCTCGGCCGAGCCTGGCGAACTGGATCCGGGTCTATCGCGATGAACTCGGCGTCGGGCATCATGATCCGATGATCCGCGGGAAGTTCCTCTTCGATTCGGAAAACGGGAAGCGACTGTCTTCGGAAGAACGTGAGCGGATCAATATCATCCTCCGTTCGATCGAGGAGAACGCCCCGCTCGATATCGATACGGAAAAAACGGAAATCGTGTTCCCGGGATTCGCGTCGGTACCCGTAGCACCCAAAGCGCCGGCCCAAGTCGCTGTACCTCGGGAAATTCCTGTCGTCACGCCTATCCCTGTTCCAAGACCTGTTCCGACATCTGTCCCGATGACTGCTTCACAGTCCGATTTCGTGCCAGTACGGCCCGTCGTGCCGGTACGAAGGCCTCCTTCGCAGATCAGACCCATGACATCCCCATTTCATGATACTCCCGTATTTGCCGCTCCGCCGATACCGACCGTCGCCACGTACCTTCCGAATACCGCTCCTTCACGAGAAGCGACGTTCTCCGCTCCGGCACCTTCCCAAAACGTCACTCCTCCAACTCCATCTGCTCCGATTGCCGGATTGCCGACCCCGCCACAGGCTCCGGTCCGGCGTCCCGTCTCCTTTGCGCCGGAACCGCCACCCGATCTTCCGGTCGGCGGAACATTCTCGTTTTCCTCGAGTCATGCGCTCCCGATCGAATCAGAGGAAGGAAAATTTTCGATTCATGATTCTGAGACGGATGAGGCTGACGATTCCTTATCACACAGTCCCACGTTGCCGTCGGCGATCCCGATTTTCGGTAACGCGAACCTGATTCCCTTGGCGTCCTCGGATAGAAACCCGTTCCATATCCATCCGGTTGGTATTCGCGAGGAGAAAAAGAAACCGGATGATGACACGGGAAGGACGGTGGATCTGAGAGGATAGGAACAAGGGAACAGAGTTGAAAGTCTACGAAGTTAATAAAGTCTATACAGTCGAAAGTATGCCCCGTGACCGAGTCGGAGAGGTTTACGGGGTCGAGAGTGAACTGACAACTGACAACGGGGACGAGGAAATGAAGACTACGTTAAAAGCCCATAAAGTCGAAAGTCAGTAAAGATTGGGAATAAGGAAATGGAAAGTGAAAAACAAAAAGTGTAAAGCGTGTGCGGCGGGGTGATTCGAGAAAGTTTACTGATACAATATCTTCATCATTCGATTTCATGTTATGATGTTCAATGTACCGCAATTCATAGATGTCGAGGACAAGGTTGCCGGACCGCTTACGGTGAAACAGTTGTTCTGGATGATGGGAATGGGCGCGGCCATACTGGTCGTCTCGGTTCTGTTTCCCGGACCGGCAACGTATATTATCGCTGTTCCGATCGTCATCGTGTTCGTCCTACTCGCCTTCTATCGACCGAACGGTCAGCCGCTCATTTCGTATGTCATCCAAGCCTTCTTTTTTCTCTTTCGGCCGAAGGTGCTCATGTGGAGGCGACCTACCGCTATTCCGTCTCCGGTCGCAATGAAAAGAGTGGAGAAGACGACTCCAATTCAGGCGAGGACCGTGACCCAAGACGAGATACGGAGAGTCGCGAAGATGATGGACGGACGATAGGGAGTTGAAAGTCCACAAGGTCTGTAAAGTCCGTAAGGTCGCAAGTCAAAAACATGCCCCGTGGCCGAGTCGGAGAGGCTTTACGAGGGCGAAAGTCAAAAAACTGACAACTGACCACTTATTACTTACAACGGGAACGAAGTCACGAGTTGAGGAACGAAGAAATGAATATAAACGGAATCTATGGAATTTCTTACGCCGAAAAAAACCGTGTCGGACGCATCGAGCACGCAGAAGTACGTGGACGTCAAGGACGTACGCGACGGCGTCATCGTGCTTCGCAACGGATCGATCCGTTGTGTTTTACTTGCTTCTTCCATCAACTTCGATCTTAAATCAAGCGAAGAACAGGATGCCATCATCGGGCAGTATCAAGGATTTCTAAACTCGCTCGATTTCCCGCTTCAGATCGTGGTGCATTCCAGGCGGTTTCATATCGAGCCGTACCTTGAGTCTCTCGCGGAGCAGGAAAAACATCAGGAAAACGAACTGCTTCGATTTCAGATCTCGGAGTACCGGAATTTCGTGCAAAGCCTGACCGAGGTATCGAATATCATGTCGAAATTCTTTTATGTCGTAATCCCATTCGCTCCGTCGGAAACACAAGATGGTGGATTGATAGGGAAGCTGACCGGAATGCTTCAGCCGAAAACGGGTACGGTGATTCCCGGTGGAGAGTTCGAGACATATCGGAACCAGCTTTTGCAACGGGCCGAACAGGTTTCCGCCGCGCTTTCGGGTACCGGTGTCCGGACGAGCATGCTTGGCACCGAGGAGCTTATCGAACTTTTGTACAACACGTACAATCCTTCGGTCTTTACGACGACCATCATGCGAAATATCGATCAAGTGGAACTTTCCAACCGTTGATTCTATGAAAAAGCACAGCATCGTATTCACGGACAGGGAAGAGCGCCATTCTGATCGGGCGGAGTCTTCCGTGCGTGAAAGTGTCGTTCCAGTCAGCACTGTTTCCACGGGGCCGGTTGCTCATCCAGTTCAGGAAACCCATGTCTTGGGACTCTCCGGATTTTTTCCGACCGCAGATTCGTCCGGTTTCGGTTCGCAGGACCCGTTCTTTCCGCCAGCAAACCCGTATGGAGGCGCTTCCGATAATGGAAATCGTTTGCAGTCATCCGCCACGGGAGGGAACGCTTCACCGCAAACCGGTTCTTCTGGTTCGACCGGGTATGTGCCTCCGGTCACTGCCGTCGATCCGTATGCCGCTTTCGCTCCCGCGAGCCCTGTTTCTTCCCCGGCTCCCGCGTATGTCGCTCCCAATCCCACTGTTCCTGCTTCGTCGGTAGCCGCACCGATGGTATCGGGTCCAACCGGCAAAGAGACGGCTCCGAAATATGGTGCATGGAATACCCAAACGTCGATTACTCATGAGCCTCCGATGGCTGCATCGGAACGTTTTACGGAGTCCACTGCTCAGTCCGCCCCACCGAGTACGCCACATGAGTCGTATGTCGCGCCTCAACTGGTTGCTCAAAAAGCCAAATCAGCGGCTTCGAAGCGTTTCGGTCTGCCGACCTTTTCGCTTCCCGGAAATACACAGCATTCCGAGAGCAGCGATCTCTATAATCAGGGCATCGCGACCTTGAAGGATCTGATTGCTCCGCCCGCTATCCGATTGTCCCCAGCCTCCATACAGGTCGGTGACGTGCTTGCCCGGACGCTTTTCATCGTGGCGTATCCGAAATACCTCGGAACGAACTGGTTTTCGTCCATCATCAATATGGATGCGCCGATGGACATCTCGTTCTTTATCCATCCGATCGACACGCGCGAGATCATGAAGGACTTGCGCCGGTCCGCGACCCAGGTCCAGTCACAAATCTCCATTGAATCTCAAGATGGGAAGATCCGCGATCCCGTCCTCGAATCGGCACTGCAAAATATCGAGGAACTCCGCGACAGTCTCCAGCAGGGAACGGAAAAATTCTTCCGTTTCGGGGTCTATATGACCGTTTACGCGAAAGATGAGAAGGCACTTAATGAGCTCTCACAGGGAATCGAGGCTATCCTTGAGGCCCAATTGGTCTTCTCGAAGCCGGCCGTGTTGCGGATGGATCAGGGATTCGTCTCGACCCGGCCTTTGGGTATGGACACGCTCGATATCGCGAACAACCTCAATACCGCACCCTTGTCGACGACATTCCCGTTCGTCTCGTCCGATCTCTCGTCGAACGAGGGAATTCTCTATGGCATCAATCGTCACAACAATTCACTCGTCTTGTTCGACCGATTCAAGATGGAGAATGCGAACATGGTCGTTTTCGCGAAGTCCGGTGCCGGAAAAAGCTATACGATCAAGCTCGAGGTATTGCGATCCATGATGTTCGGTACCAACGTGATCATCATCGATCCGGAGAATGAATATCAACATTTGTGCGATACCGTCGGTGGCGTATTCCTCGGGATATCGCTTTCATCCGACGCACACTTGAATCCGTTCGACCTCCCGAAGATCAACAAGAATGACGATGACGAAGGCGTGTTCCGAAGTCATATCGCCAACCTGATCGGTCTCCTGCACCTCATGCTCGGGGCGGTGTCGCCGGAAGAGGATTCCGTCCTTGACCGTGCGATCCGTGAGACATACGCGATCCGCGACATCACCGAACTTTCGGATTTTCGGGCGCTTACCGCGACATCGTTCCCGACCATGTCCGATCTTTATTCCGTACTGCGCAACCTCGAGGGAGGCGAGTCGCTCGCGATGCGTCTGGAACGGTATACCGACGGGGTGTTCGGCGGGTTCCTCAACCATCAGACGAATGTCTCTATGGACAATCAGATGGTCGTGTTCAATATCCGCGATCTCGAAAACGAACTTCGTCCGATCGCCATGTATGTCATCTTGCAGTTCATCTGGAACGAGATCCGTGCCGAGACCAAACGGCGGATGATCGTGGTCGACGAGGCCTGGATCATGATGCAAAACGAGGATGCGGCCGCCTTCATGTTCGGTATCGCCAAGCGGTGTCGCAAATACTATGCGGGTCTGACGACTATCACCCAGGATATCGGCGACTTCATGTCGTCACGCTATGGCAAGCCGATCGTCACGAACTCGTCGATCCAACTCCTTATGAAACAGTCGCCGTCCTCGGTCGATCTCATCGCCGAGACGTTCTACCTGACCGATCATGAAAAATTCCTCCTGCTCGAGTCGAATGTGGGCGAAGGCATCTTCTTTGCGGGAACGAAGCATGTCGCGATCAAGGTCATCGCCTCCTATAGCGAAGATCAAGTCATCACCACCGATCCGCGCCAGATGCTTGAGATCGAAGCGGCGAAGAAGGAATTCGACGAGACGGAGGGCTCGGCCTATTGATCCGGAATACGACCGTATGACTGATCGTTTGTATATACAGGAAACGGCTTCTCGTGACGAAGCGGCCTCGAAAGACCGGCTCCCTTCGTCGGATATGAACGAATCTCGTCCACGACCGTCCGCGGATCCGGTTTCGAAAGAGAGACTTCCCCGATTGAACAACAGGAAACCGTTGCCTCAAGTTGCCGGCGCCTCCGGAATCGGGAAATTATCGACGACGACCATGCTGCTCGGCGTCGTAACAGGACTACTCGAATGGTTCCTCTCGTTCGCACTCGGATGGATTCCCGGCGTTTCCTGGGTTATCTCATTCGGATTTACAGCAGTACAGACGATAATCGTCTACCTCGATCCAAATTCGCAGCACCTCCCATTTTACGAACGATCAAAGCTTTTTTTGAAACGTGAGGGGATTTTGCTTGCAGCCGGTGCTCTTTCGGGTATACCGATCATCGGAGAAGTTATCCCGTTTGAGGCGATTGCGGCGTTTCTCCTCCGGCTTTTGAAGGTGCCGACGAAGACGACTGACGTGGCGAAGTGAATGAACGAAGCGGTCTTCTTCTTCAAAAATAAGGAAAGAATTGGTATACTGGAATAAACGTATGAATATACTCCCTCTCCTTTCCAGATGGAAGAAGTCCCTGCTGACGGGACTGTTCGCCGTGGCGACACTCGCGATCTATGCGTTTTTCCCGGCGGATGCACGGTTGAATGTGACGATACAATCCGTCCTGCTCGGCGTGGCCTTTTTCGTCGCATTGCCGATATTCTTCGTACGACTCGTACTGCGAGAGCCACTCTCCGCTCTCGGTTTTCAGGGAAGTATCCGTCGGTACGGACCCGTTGCCGTCTTGTTGGCTGTCGTCCCGATTCTCTCGATTTGGTATGTCTTGTTCCATGTTTTTCCGGTTGCGGCATCGTATCGTCTTCCGGCAGTGATTCGCACATCATTCCCATTTTTCCTCTTCTATGAGGTGGTGTTGGTCGGGGCGATCTCGTTTCTTTACGAGGTGTTTTTCCGGGGATTCGTGCTGATTCTTTGGCTCAGGAACGCTGGTCTTTGGGCAGTATTCTTTCAGACAGGACTCTTTGCTTCCTTTCTGGCCGTGTCCGGAAGGGGAATCACCTGGCAAGATGTCCCACTCCTCTTTGCCTCGCTTGCGTCCGGATTCGTCGCACACTATACGAGATCCGTCTCCTACTCCTGGGCGTCCGCATGGCTCATACTCTTCCTGTCCGATGTCCTTATCCTCGTCATACGATAAATCCTGAAAACGTTATGAAACAGAACACGCTTTGTCGGAAAATATGCTCCGCAGGAATAGCCGCCGTTTTTCTTCTAGGACAGGTCTTTCCGGTCGCATCCGTGTTCGCGCTTTCCATTCCGTCAACATCGAGTGTTATAGGTGATGTTTTAAGCACCTTTCACGTCGATCAGAGTTCGGTTCAGAATGTCGGCGAGAGTTTTAATGTCGCATCTACGAAGGCATACTCGCCGGAGGTATCACTTTCTTTCAGCCCGTCGGATCCGAAAGAAGGACAGAAAGTCACAGCCAAGGCGTTCCCATTGTACTTTTCGAATCCGACCAATCAGTTGTATTTTACCTGGTTCCTGAAACGGAAAGGTGGATCAAACAACCCTGAGGACTGGAAAACCGAGGCGATGCGGATGCTTGCAAACGATGGAGCGGATGTGAACCGGTTTCTGCCCGGGGCAGACGATGATGACGGATACAAAGCCCCCTATGGCGGAGGTGACAAGACGTCGGTCGACAACTCCTGGTGCTATATCAAGGATCCTTCGAACGGGACTTTCTATGAACTCGGTCCGTTGTCGTCTTCGCCTGCTATCTTTACTTGTGGTACGGACGGATATCAGGCGTCGTGTCTTTCGGCGGTGCAAAATATCGCAGCCGACAATTCTTCGACCGCGGCTTATCAGATCGACGGTCCGCCAAACTGCAGTGATAACGGCACACCGTCTTGTACGGGCACGCAATTGACCCGTTGTGTCAATCCGTCGGTCGCATCCGGCACCTTCGGCCTCTCGGACACCGTGCAGCGTCGTGTCGCACCGTATACGGATCCCAGTACGGGAAACCCCGTTTTCAATTACGTGTACGATCCGGCGGTCGAGAATAATATGACCTGTCAGGGGAATGCTACTCCGCCGGCGGACAAATGTTCGCATCTGTTTCCGGATGCGGACGGATACACTACCGGAGACGGAAGGTTCACGGCGGGAGAGGAACGATTCTGGGGGACAAATCCTGCCGATCCGGACACGGCTAAAAACGGGAACAAGGACGAGGCGAACGTCGTCGGTCTCGGTCGCGATACGTTTACCTGGAATTATCAGCAAGGCGACCAGATCGGCCTCGTCGTGGAAGGGACATCCATGCTTTCGACGAAACACGACGATTCCTCAATGATGATCATGTGGGCGTTCTCCGGAGACGGGTGTCGGGTCGTTCACACGGGAAGTTACACTGCTTCGATCAAAGGATATGCCGTGACTATTCCCACTACCAGCATGGGTCGGAACGATTTCAATAAGTGTCTGAAGGACAACCTTGTCGACCCACTTGGTGCCGGACAGACGAATTCGAAGAATATAGAGCTCGACGTGTCGGCCACGCCGGATAACCCGACGAATGACAAGACGGGCGAGAAATCGGGGGACACGGTTACGGCGACCGCTTCTATTACGAATTCCAGCAAGGCTGATTCCGAAGTCACCTATGAATGGAAAGTGGAATTGAGCGATATCGCCGGTATGAACAACCCGACGGATATTACGGGCTCCTTGAAATCCGCCGGGCTCCTTTCTGTGTCCAAGGGGAATGGTCTGAATTCGATCTCGATACCGCTCAATATGGGTGACAGCATCCTGGGAGCGTTCGCTTCGTCCAATCCGGTCTATATGCGGATCACCTCGACGGCGACGGAGAATTTCAATTCGCAAGGTGACCGGACGGGTCATAGCGATGTCATCATCAAGGTTTCCAATTCCGACAAAAAAATCCGCTCGTATGCGGCGACGGCGAACGATTCAGGTACAGCGGTCTCGCTTGGGCATGAGATATGCAGCGACTACGTCACAAATCCGCAGACGGCACAGGATGCTATGACGAACCTGGACCGAATTTCGTGCCGGGTCATGAAAAACGAGATTATCGGTCTGAAGATAGACAATACGGCCAATGACCTCAAGGATTTCAGCTGGCAGATCGATGGAAAATCCCTGGCCTGCGATACGTCCATCTCTCCTGACTGTACGGACGGGTCCAAGGCATTCTTTGCGGTCACCGGTGAGGCTGGAACGACTATCAACGTGAAGCTCGATGCCGTGAATACGTCGACTGGAAAGGCGGTCACGCTGACTCGTATGTTCAATATCGTCAATCCAGACATCGTGATTGAATCGGTCGACAAGACTCTCTTGTGGCCACGTTATCTTGGGCAGTACGTCGGTCTCAATGGAGCGACAAACGATGATTATAGCGAGAATTTCTTCGAAAAGGCGTCTAGTGCCGGCATCCATATGAAGGCACGGTTCGTCCCGTCATTTGCCGGCAATATTTCTACCAGGCAATGGCAGGTGAATGGGCATGTCGAGCCGGAGTGGGCTGTGATGGAGATCAATAATACCTCGACTTCTGGCGGGAATACGGGTGATGTCGCCAATATCTCTGTCTCGGCTGTCTTGGCGCAACCTGCCTCGACGAGGCTTGCCCTTCAGAACATCTGGGGTATCGATGCTACGAAGACTGCGGAAGTTACGGTGTCGAAATCCGTTCAGGTGACGAATATCGCGTTCCCCACGGCGGCTGATTCCGGTGTGAAGAAATTCTATGCCGCTCTGTCCGGATACGTCCCACCAGCTTTGACGTTTGCAATCCGCATGATACTTTCTGGCGGACTCCTTCTCTTCACGGTCGGATTCGTGTTCTCACTTATCCCGAATGCTCCGGCGGACGATGAGACGAGGCGGAGATAGCAGATGCTACGATGATGTTGATATGAAAACGGTCCCCAGCACTTCGCTTGGGACCGTTTTCAAAATTGTGTGCCGAAGGGGAGACTCGAACTCCCAAGGGATTGCTCCCGCCAGGACCTAAACCTGGTGCGTCTACCAATTTCGCCACCTCGGCAATATACATGTCTCTCGAGACTTGTCCGGCATCCTCTACGCCACTCTTCCTCACAACGTATCCCGCGAATGCCGGGGCGAACTCCTCCGGTAGCAACAGAGAACAAATCAGGTTCTTTAGCATCAGCCCGTGATACGAGCACTTGGACCGAGTGATGCGATTATCCGAGCAGCTTCTTCCTTAAGGGGTCCTTCATCCTCGTATTCTCCGTGATGCCGGGTCGTGTCACCATACGTTTCCTTCTTCTGATCAAGGTGGAAGCTGATGACGAGTCCAACGCCTTCAACTTTCGCATAACAGTGGAAACGGGGAAAGCCTGATTGTGCGAGTGGTCTGACGAAACTCATCTCGACGCCCTCCTTCCTTTGAAAGGCATACCCGAGTCGGCGAAGCGTCGTGACTGGATCGGCAGGGAGGCTGTCTACGGTGATTTTCATACGGTTGCGTGTCGCCGGAAAAAATGTCGGAGTGCCGGGAATCGAACCCGGATTACACGAACCCGAATCGTGCGTAATACCACTATACCACACTCCGATTTTCCCTTATTGAAAGAGAAATCAGGTATTTTTGACGACAGGTCCCATTCTAGCAGGTTTCCGAAAAAATGGAAGGGGAGAACTGAAATCCGTACATTTCGTTTGAGCGCCAACCAGAGGTTGGTCACCCTCTGGGTGAAAAACACTAAAAATCGTCGAGGGCTACTAACTAACCCGAGGAGGTTTGAAGGGTTTACAGCCGAAATTTTCGGATTTCAGACGACAAACCGTATTTTCGGCTTAGACCCTATTGGGATAGGCTCTTAGAGACTTTACGGACTTTCGACTCCCTACGGTCCTTATGCCACCTTATGTCGGTTCTTGATGTCTTTATCGTCCTCATCGCGTTTTTCCTCGATGACTTCCTTCGCCCGTTCGCGAAGTGTTTCGAGATTCTCGTTTGAAAGATCTTTCGCTCTCCCAAGCAAAATCTCGCGGGTATTTTGTATCGGATCTTCAATTACTTCCGAAAGGAGTACGTCGAGTATGGCGCCGATTTTCGGTCCGGGCGCCAGAGCGAGCTCCTTGATGAGATCCGAGCCGTTCACCGCAAGCATCTTTACTGAGACGGGATCCTTGGAAACCTTGTCGATCATGTATTCGAGATGGCGGAGCTTGTACGGCTTCGCTTTCGGAACCCCGGATCCGAGCCGGTCTGCGATCCGGACATCCATGAGATCCTTCATGTTTTCGAGCCCGACGCGTCGGATGAGTCGTCGGACCGATGCTTCGGTCACTTCGCCGACATTGTAATAAAAGAGATGATTGTCCACGAGCATCGTGACATTCTCGATCACCGCGACGGGATATCGGAGTCGGACAAGGATCGCACGCGTCATGCGGGCTCCGACATGGTCGTGATTGTAGAAGGTCGAACGATAGCCGTCCCCGCGTTTTGTCTTGGGCTTGCCGATATCGTGCAAGAGTGCGGCGAGCCGGACTTCGAGCTTGCGTGAGGGGCAGTGTTCCAATGCACGGAGATTGTGTTCATAGACGGTGAAGGTATGGTGCAGGTTCTGTCCGACGCCGACCCCTTCTTCGAGTTCGGGAACGATGTCGGAGAGAAGGCCGGTCGTCCGAAGCAGTTCCACGCCTTCACTTGGACTGCCGGAAAGGATAATCTTCGAGAACTCGTCCCGGACACGCTCCCGTGAGACATGAGAAAGAAGTCCGGCATGTTTTTTTGCTGCCGCGACGGTCGATTCGTCGATTTCCCAGCCTTTTCCATTCTCCACTCCTGGTTCGCGGAGTTCGGCATAGAGCCGTATGGCCCGTATCATGCGCAGAGCATCTTCACCGAAGCGTTGTTCCGGGTTCCCAACGGTCCGGATGAGCCGATCCCGGATATCGTCTTGTCCGTGAAAGGGATCGACGATGTCGACCGGACGACTTTTTTCTTCGGACGAGGAATCTTGGTTCCTGACTTCGAGGGCGACCGCATTCATGGTGAAATCACGTCGGGAAAGGTCTTCCGTAAGCGACGTGACGAACTCGACGTGGTCGGGCCGTCTCCGGTCCGAATAGGACGACTCCGTCCGATACGTCGTGACCTCGATTACGTCGTGCTCGCGATCCGGTCGGCGATCCTTATGGAAGGGCTCGACTTTGACGCCGACCGTACCAAAATCATTCTCGTAGAAACTGTCCGGGAAAAGGGTAAGGACCTTCTCGGGCTTCGCATCCGTGGTGATATCCCAATCTTTCGGCTCGCGTCCCAAGAAGAGGTCTCGGACACAGCCACCGACGATATGCGCCTGATAACCGCTTGTTTTCAGCGTATCGAGGATACCGAGGACCGGCGTCGGGATGAAGGAAGAGTTCATAGGAAGACTGACAACTGACAACTTATACCGAAACAACCTAATGTGTTATATCGCTACCAGAGGAGTTCGCCCCGCGAATGCCGGGGCGAACTCCTGAACGAAACAGTGATTCAGTTCATTTGGTATTAGAACTGATTACAGCCAACAAATTGTGACGGAAAACAGGTCTACGACATCAATACCCGAGAGGATTTCAGGCTCCTTGAAAATGAGAATACCTGATGTTTTCAGAGCGTGCGACGACGAGTCTCTTCTTTGTAGCAGGCAAGTGTGTCGCCTTCCTTGACCTTTTCTCCGCCTTCGAAGACAAGCCCGCACTCGTTCCCCTGGCCGACTTCGTCGACATTCTGCTTGTTTTGTTGGAGATTGAGAAGTTTCCCCTGGCCGATGATTTCGCTATCGCGACGGATCTCGATCTGTGAATTACGCAAAATTTTCCCCTCGCTGACACGACCGCCGACGATCTGGTCGCGCTTGCCGGTCTTGAAGACCGCAAGCACCGAAAGGAGGCCGAAATCGGTCCTGATAGTCTCCGGTGGCAAGAGCTCGGCGAGGCGTTCTTTCGCCCGGTCGACGAGCTTGTAGATGATATTGAAGGTCTCGATGGAGACGGCGTTTTTCTCCGCGAGTCGTTTGGCGACCGGAGTCGGTTCCACGTTGAAGGAGAAGATGACCGCGCCGGCGCCGGCCGCCATCTTCACGTCGGATTCGGTGACCGCACCCACGTCGGACGAGATCTCCTCGAGCGTGACTTCGTCGGATACGATGGTACCGAGGATCTGTCCGATGGCCTCGAGTGATCCTTGGACGTCGGCTTTGAGGATGTACGAAAGTTTTTTCCGTTCGTCGCCTTCTTCGGACTTTGCCTTGAACCCCTTTGCCGAGACGACTGCCTGGGAACGGGCGCGTGCCGAGGATTTGCCACTCGCGACCGAGACGACGTCATTGGTCTGCGGAGCTTCGTGGAAGCCATAGATGACAGCTGGTACCGACGGTCCGGCGGTCTCGATACTCTTTCCGGTATAGTCTTCCATACGACGGATACGTCCGAACGCTGATCCGGCGATGATATCCTGGCCTACTTTGAGTGTCCCGGTCCGGACGAGTACGGTCGCGACCGGGCCTTTCTGTTTGTCGAGATGGGCTTCGAGGACGACGGCGAGTCCGTCACGCTTGGCATCGGCGACGAATTCCTCGACGTCGGTCAGGAGGATGATATTTTCCAAGAGAGAGTCGATACCGATGTTTTGCTTGGCGCTGATCTCGGAGGAAAGGATCTTCCCGCCGTATTCCTCGATGAGGATATCGTTCTCGGCGAGTTCCTGCTTCACACGGGAGATGTTCGCTTCGGGTTTGTCGATCTTGTTGATGGCGACGATGACGGGGAGTCCGCGCTCCTTGAGATACGTGATGACCTCCTTGGTCTGCTTCTGGATGCCATCATCGGCAGCGACGACGAGGATGGCGATGTCGGCGATGGAGACTCCTCGTTTGCGCATCGCGGAGAAGGCTTCGTGACCTGGCGTGTCGATGAACGTGATGAGCTTCCCTCGTTTGCGAACCTGATAGGTACCGAGATGCTGGGTGATGCCACCGGCTTCGCCTGATGCGACGCTCGCTTTGCGGAGCGTATCGAGGAGTGTCGTTTTGCCGTGGTCGACATGTCCGAGAATGGTCACGATCGGCGCACGCGCGGGGAGTTTCCGGTCGCCCTCTTTTTCTGCGGCACAGAGAGTGAGAAGTCCTTCGAGGTCGAGCGGTTTGTCTCCTTGTCCTGCTTCTTCGGCAGGTACAGCCTCGAATCCGAGGTCGGACGCGATGACGCTTGCGGTCTCGAAGTCGATTTCCTCATTGATAGTCGCGAGGATGCCGTTTTTCATGAGTTCCGTGATGACCCGTCCGACCGGGAGGTCCAGACGATCGGAAAAAGCCTTCACGGTAACTGTGGCCGGGATGGATACCTGAGGGAGTGGGCCGACGATTTCTTCTGGTGTCGTTTCGTTCATGATGCTGTTTTAAGTATGATTCGGTCAGTTTCCCGTCGTTTTTTTGGTGAATGCAGCGGACTGTTTCCGTATAGCCAGACCGATAGCTCGCTTTTCTTCCTCCGAAAGCGGATATTCTTTCACTTCGGCACCGTTCTCGACCGGTTTGGCATAGACGCGGGTCCCTTCGCGGGTATGAATCGACGAAATGACGAATCCGGTGTTCTTTCCATTCAAAAGGGCGATGGCGAAACTCTGGTTCCCGCCGGTTTCCTTGAACGGATTGAACCGCAATAACTCGGTTTTGTGAATGCTCTCCTGTCCGAGCCGATACAGCTGCTCGGCAATCCCATAGAGTTTTCGGATTTCCTCATCTGCCGTATCGAGCCCTTCCTTCTGTTTCAGGATGATATCTTCGAGATCAGCGCCGGATTTCCCTTCAAGAATCCCGGAAAGGCCCTTTTTAAGCTTTTGAAAGCGAAAAAAGAGCACGATAGCCGAGAGGAAACCGAACAATCCGAGACCGAGGGCGACGAGCGTGAGCCACATCGCGTACGATGATGAAAACAATCCTTCCATAAAGGGAATGAAACAACCCTAGCTTATCACGGAAACCCCGCTATGTAAAGGAAAAAGAGGGGAAGTGATTATTTATACTGCATTTAAAAAAGAACCCCCGCTTTCGTGCAGAGGCCCTTATCTTTGGAAACCCGAAAATCTTAAGACTTTGACAGCATCGGAGTCGCGGAGGAGTGGTGGTGCGTGATGAGCCAATCGCCGTCATGATATTCCCAGAGGAATGAGAACCTGGCTTTTACGTAGTGCGAGGTTTCCTTGGAGGGATTGAAATCAAATCGGTAGATTCCCGAATGGAGACACAGTGTCTTGTTTGCCAGGAGCTTGATTTTACTCTCGACGAGTGATGCGACCGGTCGCAGTTCCAGGAAGTACGAGAAATATTCCGCGATCTCTTTTCGTCCCTGTGCGAATTGGTCCGACAGAGTGGGGTGAAAGGTCGCTTCGTCGGCATACAAGTGGGAGAGTGCGTCCGGGTCTCCGTACCGTATACGATCGCTCCATCGTCCGAAATTTATCGAAGCGATGCACGGATGCTCTGATGTTTGGGATGGGGTCATGGTCTTCCGGTTTTTGTTTTTTTGTAATGAACGGTGCATGGGCAACTTCTGCCTTTTTACTCCCGCGCGATTTTGTTGTCAAGCAATTACTTGAGGTGCTTTACCCTCTTTTGAACATGTGTTATCCTAGAGCGCATCGACTTCCGTTTCCCAAGTACGGGAAAAAAGAAAGCAGAGTTGTTTGAAGGATAAAGACCGTTCGGGACCGGCAATCTTCTCGCGAAGGACTCCGGCGTCGGGAGGTCTTTTTGTTTTGTCCCGTTATCGCCTCGTTTATTCGTAGTGCCAATATGGTACGCCAATCATAAGAATAGTATGCTTACCGAGAATATCAAACGGAACCTCAAGTCGGGTCTGACGGTGTCGCTCATATCGATACCGCTGTCCGTGTCGCTCGCGGTGGCGTCCGGCGTCACGCCGCTCATCGGTATCGTGACCGCTATTTGGGCGGGACTCGTAGCAGCCGCCTTCGGCGGGAGCAATTTCAATATCGTCGGGCCGACCGGGGCACTTTCCGGCATCATTGCGACCTTCGTCTTCGCGCAAGGGATCGGGAGCGTGCCGATGTTGGCCATCGTCGCGGGCATCGTTATCCTTGCAGCGTATTTTCTCCGGTTGGAGCGCTATCTTATCTTGGTCCCGTCGAGCGTCATCCATGGGTTCACGCTCGGGGTCGCGTTTATCATCGGACTCAATGAGTTCAATTTCGCGCTCGGTCTCCACGGACTCCCGAGCCATGAGAAGTTCTCCGAGAACCTGCTCGAGTCGTTCCGTCACATCCCCGACATCTCCTTTCCGGCCTTTGCGATTTTCCTCGTCTTCCTTGCCGGACTCATCGCCTTCAAGAAATTCGTACCGAAACTTCCGGGCGCCATCTTCCTCGCGCCGATCGGTATCGCGCTCGGCTATCTCAGTCAGGCACATTCCATACCGATATCGCTCGAGACGCTCGGTATGAAGTACGGAGATATGAACTTCCAATTGTTCACGATGCCGCACTTTTTCTACTCGGCGGCGCTTCTGAAAGCGTCCCTGGTCATCGCTCTTATCGCGATTCTCGAGACGATGCTCTCCGCCAAGATCGCCGACGGCATGACCAAGACGAAACACGACGAACGCAAAGAGATGCTCGGTCTCGGTCTTGCGAACGTCATTTCAGGTCTCTTCGGCGGGATGCCGGCGACCGCTGCCTTGGCGCGTACATCGCTCAATGTCAAAACCGGCGCGGATCACAAGACATCCGCGATCATCAACTCTGTAGCCGTCGCGATCATCTCGCTGTTCCTTCTGCGGTATTTCCAGTTCATCCCGATGACGGTCATCGCCGCTATCCTGGTCTTCGTCGCGGTCCAGATGGTCGAGACGGAGCACTTCTTCCGCTTCTACCGTTTCGACAAGACCATCTTCTGGATCTCGATGGTCGTCGCGATCGTCACGGTCGTCGAGGATCCGATCACCGGCATATTGCTCGGCGTCGTGCTCTCACTCCTGGTCTCCATCGACAAGATGACACACGGCAGCTTCGACATGCGGGCAAACCGATCGGATACCGGTGATACGGACGGCTCCAAGGATGGGAAAGGAAAAGAAATCGAAGAGAGCCACGACGTCTTGCTCTATTCTTTCCGCGGACGACTCGTGTACTTCAACAGCCGGGCGCATATCAGCCGGTTCGAGTCGGGTCTGACGCAGTACAAGTACATCATCCTGCGCCTGCGCGAGGTGTTCTTCATCGACCTCGACGGCGTCGAGACACTCAATGAGATCATCTCCGTCATCGAGTTACGCGGGCAGAAGGTGATCCTTTCGAGCATCGATCCGAACGTATTAGAAACGCTCAAGACCGGTATCAAGGGATATGACCGGCTCGAAAAGGACGGTCTGATATTTCCCAAGACCGAGGATGCGCTCAAATTCCTCGGCATCGAGCCGAAGGAGAAACCGTAACATTCAGTGCCCCTTTGCTCTCTTGGAGAGGGTCAGAGTGGGGAATCTTGTATACGAAGAAAGCGGGAGCACGTTGTGTGTCCCGCTTTTTCTTCAACCTATTCCATCGCATGGAACAATGTCTTAACCCTGGCATTGAACCCCTCCGTGAAGATACGCGGTTTCGAATGGAAATCAAAAACCACCCCTGTGCCGTATGGCACGGGGTGGTTTTGCATACCGATGCTCTGACCTTACGCGATGAGAGATCCGCCGTCGGCGACGATGATGGATCCGGTCAGGTAGCTGGCCGCATCGCTCGCGAGGAAGAGGGCGACGGTCGCCATCTCGTCGGGCTCGGCATAGCGTCCCATCGGGATAGCGTTGAGGAACGCCTTCATCTGTTCGTCCGACACGGTCGCGCCGCCCTCACTCATGGCCGCAACACCTTCGGTCGACACGCCCCCGGGAGCGATCGCATTCACGCGGATCTTGTGCGGGGCGAGCTCGAGCGCGAGGTTCTTGGTGAAACCCCAGACGCCGTGCTTGGAATTGTCATAGGCCGCGAGTCCCACCATGCTCGGATGCAAGGCATCGATCGACGCGATGTTGATGATCGTGCCGGAACCCTGTTCGATCATCGCCTTGGCGGCCTCGCGACAACCGAGGAATACCCCGCGGCCGTTCACCGCCTGCACCTTGTCCCAGAAACCGACTTCCATCGACAGGACCGTCGAGGTCGGAAAGATGCCCGCATTGTTGATCATGATATCGAGACTTCCGAATGCTTCGCGTGTCTTGGCGACGAGCGTTTTCACGTCTTCTTCCGATGAGACATCGGTTTTCACGAAGAGGGCCTTACCTCCGAATTCCGTGCCGAGGGATTCGGCTTTGGCTTCGCCTGCTTCCTTGTTGATATCCGAGATGACCACGTTCGCGCCCGCTTCGGCGAACCGTTTCGCGATGCCGTACCCGATACCGTTGGCGCCACCGGTCACCACGACGGTCTTGCCCGTGAAATCGAACAGCTCTCCTATCTTTTTCTGCGACATAGTTTCTGTCTTACGGTTTATTTTGGCTTTATGTAGCCGTTTACAAGTACAGTATAGCATGAAAACGACGTGTTGGGAAGTCGGGAATATTGACATGCGTTTTAGGAGTTGCAATAGTTGTTTTGCAGACTGATAACAACGTTCTGGGTTTGAGGGCAGAAGGGGTTCGAAACCCTTTCGGCGGTCGAACGCTAGGTTATGCGTGCAGAGGATAGGTGCGAGACTGAGAAGTCTTGTCTCCGGGCGAGATGGAGTCGTCCTTTAAATAGCACCCCGCATGATTGAAGGCGGAATTTTCGTAGACGGAATCCAGCCGAAAAACCACGAAAATCCGGCGGGAGATTGAGGTCTGTAAGTTGGTATGGGATTGCGATGCAACGCGCAATCCCATTTTTTATTTATTGAGGAGAGAGATTCCCCTGCGGGCCGGGGTTCCGGAAACGTGAAACCGTTCACGTTTTCTTTGCCCTTCGAATCCCTCTTCCATCTCACAAGAAACGAATAACCGCCCCAATATGATCGGGACGGTCATTCGCTTTTGAGGAAAGGGAGGGATTCCCCTTCGGGCCGGGGATTTTCCTTTCAAGAAAAATCCCTTCTCATCCCTCCCGAAAGCGAAGCAGTTCGCTTTCTCCTTTCCCGCGTTCATGATGTTCACTTGAGGAAAGGGAGGGATTCGAACCCTCGAGGCCCTTGCAGGCCTGCCGCTTTTCGAGAGCGGTACCTTCAACCACTCGGTCACCTTTCCAATATTTTGACTGACAACTGACAACTAACAACTAACAACTAACAACTAACAACTGATAACTAACCACTAACAATGCACAACTAACAACTAACAACCGATAACGAACAGTCAACAGAAAACGGGAGCCCTTTCCCTTTTGCTTGGAATCCCATTTCTCCCTTTTCAACCCTTTTCTCAAGGAAGCTGAGAAGACCATTGAAACTCAGCGAAGCTCTTGCGGCTTTACGAAGTTGGAGAAGCGTTCTCCCTTTCATTTCGCCTTTATTTGTTGTACTATATTTGAGAGAACGTGTCCACTATCCGGTCATGGAAGTGTCGGAGCGGCTTGCGGGACGGATGCGTCTTCCGAAATATCGAAACCAAACTCTATGATCCAGTCCAAGGCATTTGTCGATCCGAAAGAGGTCATCCGTTCCCTACCGGAAAAACCAAATGGTGTGGTGGTCGATTTCGGCTGCGGTGCCGGATATTTTTCCATCGAATTCGCCAAGGTGATGGGCGACGAGGGCAAGGTGATCGCGATCGATGTCCTGCCATCGGCTTTGGAAGCCATACAGAGTAGGATCAAGACGGAAGGAATCCGTAATATCGTGACGAAGCGGGCGAATCTCGAGAAGGCGAACGGATCCGGTCTCGCTCCGGCGAGTGTCGATTGGGTAATCGCGAAAGACGTCCTGTTCCAAAACGAGAAACGCGACATCATGATTCGTGAGATCGCACGGATTATCCGTCCCGGCGGACATGCGATCATTATGGAATGGGGGCCGGTCTCGATCGGAAATATCGGTCCCGACGAGGACTCTCGCGTTTCTCAGGACGAACTTCGCGCATTGCTCGCTGCAGCGGGATTTTCCGAGACGCGCGAGTTGCCCGTCGGAGCGTTTCACTATGCGTTTCTCGTGACCAAATGACCTATGAAAAAATCCATAACGGTCCTTCGCATCGTTTCCGCATTCCCGATTCTCGCTTCGGCCCTCTTTCTTTCCGGATGTGGGACGGTCGTCGCCCCGCCTTCCTATAAGGTCAATCTGGAAGTGTGGGGAAGCCTCGACGATTCCGATTCGTACCAGCCGATCATGAACGACTATCAGCAGAAGATCGGATCGGCTCATGTCGGAAACGTATCGTATCGGAAGATGACGGCCGAGACGTATCGGGCTGACTTGCTCACGGCATTTGCCGAAGGAAATGGCCCGGACGTATTCCTTATCAGGAGTTCCTGGCTTCCGCTGTTCAAAAATCTCATCGCTCCGGCGCCTGCATACGAGATTTCCGAGAAGGAATTTCGTGATGCGTTCGTCGATGTGGTGGCGAATGATTTTATCGTCGGCGGGAAAGTCTATGGCGTCCCGATGTCGGTCGATTCGCTCGGACTCTACTACAACAAGGATTTGTTCAATGCGGCCGGTATCGCATCACCGCCATCGACATGGGATGAGGTCGTCGCCGATGCGAAGCGACTCGACTCCATCGATGGAAGCGGAAACATACGCCAGTCGGCTATCTCGCTCGGAACGGCAAAAAATATCAATCGGTCGACGGACATTCTGCTCGCGCTCGCGACCCAATATGGAATGACGACTTCGGTCAACGGCTTTTCCGATGAGGCGAATCTGACCGCGACACCTTTGCAGAAGGCCCTTGCCTATTATGAGGAATTTGCCAAGCTCGGGAGTAGCCAGTATTCCTGGAATGCGAACCAACACTATTCCGTCGATGCGTTTTCCGAAGGGAATCTTGCGATGATGGCCAACTATTCGTGGCAGATCGATGCGATCAAGAAGAAAAACGCCAAACTCAACTTCGGAGTGGCACCGCTCCCTCAGCTTTCCGGCGCTACGCCGTCGAATTATGCGAATTACTGGGTGCTGGTCGTGGCGAAGCATAAGAACGAGCCGGATACCGGCGGGAAGAAATCCGGTCTTTCGACGGACTCGTATGACAGTGTCCGCGTACATGAATCCTGGCAGTTCCTGCATTACCTCGCGTTTCCGCATCTTGGGAACAAGATGACGGTTCGGAATGCGCTTGCCACGACATCCACCGCCGAGAAGACGCTCGCAAGTGACCCTACGAAGACATTTCTCGACAAAGCCCGACAGCCAGCTGCCCGTCGCGATCTTATCGAGGCGCAGAAAGCCGACCCGTGGCTTTCGCCGTTCGCTCTCGGGAACCTGATTGCCAAAGATTGGCGCGTGGGGGATACGGAAACCATGGAAAGCATTCTTGCGGATATGATCGAGTCGGTCAATCGTGGAGGAACGACCGTCGAACAGGCACTTTCCCTGGCGGCGAACCAGATCGTACCGCTTCAGAAAAAGGCTGCCGGAAACTAAAAAAGTATGCATGCATTTCTCTCGTTCGTGACCGTCGTTCATGCCGCCGGCGTGATCGAGGACGCGGTCCCGATCTCGACGATCATCTCGAACATACTCGGATTCATCCTTGGTGCAGTCGGGGTGGTCGGGATGCTTTCATTCGCGGTGTCCGGGTTTCTCTACATTGCGTCCCAAGGAAACGAGTCGGCCATGAAACAGGCGAAGCAGGCTATGATCTATTCGGTCATCGGCGTGGCGGTAGTCGCTACGGCGCTCATCATTGTTCGGACCCTTGCGGATATGGTATGATGAACGCGTCGAAACAATCACAAAACGGAAAGGAGGTGAACGCATGAAATCAATGAAACAAATCGGATATGGCGTTCTCGTCGCGACACTCGCGGCGCCGGTATCGGTTTTTGCACAAACAAATGGATTCGGAACAGTTCCCGGAACCGGAAGTTCATATAGTTCCGTGGCAAGTTCCAGTGGGATGACTCAGAATTCCATCGGCCAGATCCTGACTACCGTCATGAACTGGGTGCTGGGAATCCTCGGCATCGGTGCGATCATTTCTTTCGTCATAGCGGGCATCCTCTATCTTACCGCCGCCGGCGACGAGGGAAAGACCGAGAAGGCGAAGACGATGATGACGTATGCCATCATCGCTGTCGTCGTGGCGCTTGTCGGGTATGTGGTCATCAACACGGTGGTCGGACTCCTCGGAGCCAACACCGCCACTACCAGTTACTGATTCCGGTCGGCAACAACAAGAAAAGAGGGCGACTCCGCATGAGCGGGGTTGTCTTTTTTTGTCCGTGCGGTATGATGAATGGGAAGATCGCTCCCATGCTAAAATAATTTGGTTTGCCGTATACCACCTATAAGGAGTTCGACTCCCAAGAGGGAGTCGAACTCCTTGCGTACAGGATCGATCAAGCAAAAAAGTTTCATCTGTCGATGACGATCGAAGACAAAAATATGAACGTATATCATACCAAAACACTCAGACTGATCGGCCTTCGTATCCTGTCTCTCGTGGTCCTCGTATCGGCGGTCCTCGCATCGCACGGCGCTCTTGCCGCGGTGACCTGCGATGCCAACAGTACTGCCATGGGCGGAGTCTGCGTCCCCTCCGGCACGTCGACCGGCCTGCCGGAAACGTCGGCGGGACAGGTGATTACCAATGTCATGAACTGGCTCCTCGGCATGCTCGGATTTATCGCCATCATCATGTTCGTGGTGGCCGGATTCCAATACCTTACGGCCGGTGGTGATGAGAAGGGGACCGAAGCAGCAAAAGGGAATATCAAATATGCGATTATCGGTGTCGCGGTCGCGCTCCTCGGTTATGTAGTCGTCTACACCATAGAGCAACTCGTCACGGCAAGTTCCTCGACGACGACCTATTGATTGATACCAGTCGATATTTTTTCGCAGTCGTTTCTTACGGGACGTTTTATCAAAAAATATGCATACAAATATCCCATCATCCGTTCGCTCTGCTTTCTTTCTTTTTGGTTCGCTCGTTTTTCTTTTCTCAGGTGTCGTCCCGATGACCGCTTTCGCGGCAACCATGCCGGCGGGAATGAATTGCGCCTGTGTGCAGGCCGATGGCACCACGGTAGACTCTTCCTCTTTCGAGGATACGCAGAAGCTTTGTAACTCACAGTGTTCCGGTCGTCCGAAGTTCCAATATGGCGTGACGGCCACGCCTCTCGCTACCGTCCCCGATGCCAATTATGATGCCACCTATGGGACTGTTGGCGGTGCCTGTACGGGGACATGCCAGACGGGGACTACCTGTACGGGAGGCCTGACGATACAATCGGGAACCTGCACTTCGGCGAGCCAGATATGTTGCGGAACCGGCACGACGGGCGGAGGCACTTCTTCCGTCACATTCACGAATCCACTCGCATTCGATACCGTCCAGGGGGCGACGGCGGTGTTCCTCACGGCCTTCCAGGGTATCATCGTCTGGCTCGCACTGCTCTTCCTCGTGCTCGGTGGCATCTTCTATATCACGTCGGCCGGCGATGAGAAGAAGATCGGTACTGCCAAGAAGATGATTACCGCGGCGATGATCGGCCTCGCGATCGGCGTGGTCGCACCGTCTTTGCTTAAGGCGGTCGGCGACGTACTCGGATGGGGGAGTGCGCAGGTGCCGACCGAGGTGAGCAGCGCCAAGTCCGTGGTCGAAATCGTCCAGGGTCTCCTGAACTTCCTTCTCGGCGTTTCGGGACTGCTCGCGATGATCATGCTCGTCATCGGCGGATTCATGTTCTTTGCCGCCGCAGGTGACGAGAAACGTGCCGAAACGGCCAAGAGTATCGTGAAATTCGCAATCATGGGTATCGCGGTCATCGTCTTGTCACTCATCGTTGTCCGCACTGTCACCGCGCTCCTTTCGGGAACGGCATAAGCCATTCCATATCTACGGAAAAAAGAAAACGGCCGAGGAGTAGTTGCTCCCGGGCCGTTTTTTCCGTTGTCATTCGAATGCGACGTTGACCGTCGATTCGCCGATCTTGAAGTTTCCCGTTTTCAGGTTTTCTTCAGTATCTGGAGGGACGCGAAGCCGAAAGGCGACTTTCCCGTCAGCCACCGTTATCTTACCACCGTTCACTGTTCCATTTCCCGCAACAAGCGTGTACGACGGGTCTTTCAGATCATTTCTCACCGCTTTCTTTCCCGTGTTACTGCTTGCATCCGGTATATAGACGTAGACTATCGGACTTGCGTCGACGAGTCGAAACGTCCATGTGCCGTTCGGGACGGGATACGAATGCGACCCGAGATCCTTGATGGTCACGCTGAATGTTTTTTTGGAACTGCTTGTGAAAGGAGTATTAATCGCGCTGATCACTGAGCCGGATTCGTTCACCGCTTTGTTAACGGCGATTTCCTCATCCTTTGTCATCACCCCTTTTCTCCCCTTATTCCCGTGGACCTTCTTCCAGATCGCCTGGAGCCGTTCTTCGGCGGCCAGGTCCTTATTTACAGCGTTTTCCTTCTGGATCTTTTCCGCCATTGATTCGGTGCGGGTCAGCGGGTAAATCGCCATCACGAGCCCGACAATGAGTGTCGGGACGGACATACCGATGACGATCCGCTTGTACCACTTTGTTTCCGTCACCTTTTCCGTGAGGGAGAAAGCGACAAGAACGATAATCGGCAAAAGCATGACTATTACCCCGGCCATCGAATGGAGGGTGACGAGTTCGGAGAACTCCGCTACCAGACCAGCAACGATTGTCAGGTGCAACTGGGCGAGCCAGAACTTCTTCGTCATCTCAAGCCCCGCCGTCAGGAAGTCTTTGGTTTTGAAGTCTGGCCATTTTTCATCGGTGAACGGAGCGGTGAGGAGCTGACCGATGGTCATTCCCGGCGTCCCGTTCACGATGGCTCCTGAACTCCCACTGTAGCCGATTCCTTTCGCAGAGAAGGCGACGATCGCATTCCCCAGTGTGAGGAGTACGAAGAGCAGTGCCGGTATCCCATGCCACTCATGATATGAGGCAGTGAAGCACAAGAGACTGTATCCGAGAAGGATGACAGCCAACCAGAGTTTTATCACGAAGAATTGCGCCTTGATCTTTTCAACGGCAATTCTTGCCGCCTCCTTTATGTACGTCATCAGGAGACCTATCTCGATATCGATTCCAGCTTCTGCCGGGGTCGCACATGTTGTTATGTCTTTCGTTGCCATTTTCAATAATTTTTGTGTTCGATTAATGTTTCCAATGTGACAAGAACTCGAAGAGAATCATGATGACGACAAAAATCGCAAATGCCAACGGGATGAACCCCTTGCGCCCCATGATCGGCCCCGATTGCATTTCAAGCATCCTGTTTTTGATTCCTTCCCATTTTGATCCTCCAGCAGCTATCCTTGCCGGACGTTTTTTGTTCGAAGGTTTTCCAAAAATCGCGGTCAACCATATTTCTCTCCTTTCGGTTTTCCACTTCTCTTCCTTTTCAGCCTTCGTCCGTCCGAGTTTCTTGAGACAGGTATCTCTGAATGATCCGCCTGCCCGCTGTACGCATTCATACTCGTCACCGAGAATGGTGCGATAAATCATCGTATTGATCATCGGCTCCTTGTCTTTCAAAGCCTCGACCAGCTCGTCCCAGATTTTTTTCGCCTTCTCTTCGAGGGTTTCCCGATCGAGGAACTGGCCTTTCTTGAGGACGTCGATGATATACGCATAGGCTTCATCCTTGGTCTTCCCATCGTCTACGAGTCGCATCCACATCTCATATTGCTGTTCGAGATAGAGGACGCGTGAATCCATTCCCGTCCCCCTCGGGTCGATGGTTTTTTTCTGTTCCTTCCCTTTTTTCGGTTCGACACCGAATCCAATCCCCTTCGGGGACGCATGGACGGTCTCTTCCCGTAACCGATTCGGGAAACGAAGGATTGAATACGTATATCCTTTCGCTTCTTTCTCGGTGAGTCGGCCCATGAGGGCGTACAAGAACAGGTCGGTGCCCTTCTTGCAGAGTGTCAGCAGATACTGAAGCATCTCCGGATCAGCTGTCCCCTTGAGGAAAACGTCTTCTGGATTTCCTTCGGCCGTCGGGACTTTCTCTTTGGTGTTTTTTAACCAATTGAGCGCCTTCATGGAGAGTTGAATCAGATCCCATGCTGAAATCAGGTCGATATCATTAACGTCTAATCCGAATGGCATATAGCCTCCTTGTGTTTATATGATGTTTGATGAAAATTTTAACGTGCCCGTTACGTGGTGTCCGAAGGCGGGCACGAAGAACCGTAACAGGGTATTGTAGCATGAATATGCGGAAAAGTCAATCAATGTGTGAGAAAATGGAAAATCGGACAAAAATTGACGGATTATGGCTTTTAAAAGGCATTATTCAACTAAATAATCTGAGCGGAGTTCGCCATGCTCTTCACGAAGGGCGGGGTGAGCTCCGGTAATGGTCTTGTAAGATTGTTGCAAGTGGAACGTATTCCGATAAAACGTGATGTGTTGTATATCGCTACCGGAGGAGTCCGACTCCCGAACGTAACAGTGATTCAGTTCATTTGGTATTATCCATACTTCAGCCATTTGACAGAAGTCCCGTTTCGCCCTATACTGTGGTCATACGGATAGGGATGGTGACGGAGTTCGCGCGAGCGGACTTTTTTCTTTAGAGGGCCGTTCTCGGTTCAAAAAGAGACCCGTCTCCAACTTGCTTCCGTGTGATTCATACGTCATTAAACAGTGTCGCGTTCCGATATATTCGGAAGCGTGACAATATCAGTAACACTATGGCAACAAGAAAGAAAGCGGCTCCGGAACCGGAGCAGAGTCTCTCGGGGCGGCTCGGTGAGTTCGGCAGTGCGATCATGCAGATCGTGGACGAGAAGGGTCTTCCGAAGGAGAAGGTGCTCGAAGTGGTCGAGGCGGCGCTTGCCGTCGCATACAAGCGCGACTACGGCAAGAAGAGCCAGGTCATCCGTGCGCAGTTTGACGAGATCGCCAAGACGGCGAGCTTCTTCCTCGTAAAGGAAGTCGTCGACGAGACGACCCGCGAGTTTGTGGAGGAAACCGAAGAGACCGATGAAGAAACGACAGTCGTCGCTCCCGTCGTCGACGAGGCAGTGGACGAGGACCGTCTTCCGCGGTACAACCCCGAGCGAGATCTGACGCTCGAAGACGCAAAGCTTATCAAGAAGACGGCGAAAGTCGGAGACATCATCGAGATCGAACTCCCGTCGCACGAAGACTTCGGTCGTGTCGCGGCACAGACGGCCAAACAGGTCGTCATCCAGCGCCTGCGCGAGGCGGAACGCGAGGTGATGTTCGAGGAATACAAGGATCACGAGGGCGAAGTGCTCAACGGCATCATCCAGCGTATCGAGGGTCGGAACATCTATGTCGACTTGGGCAAGTCGGTCGGCATCCTGTTCCCGTCCGAACAAGTCGAGACCGAAAGCTATCGTATCGGACAGCATATCAAGGTGTATCTGGTCCGTGTCGAGGCGGAATCCAAGGGTCCCGGACTCGTGTTGTCGCGTTCGCATCCGGACATGATCCGTCACCTCTTCTCACTTGAGGTTCCCGAGATCACCGCAGGTACCGTGGAGATCAAGGCGATCGCACGCGAGGCCGGCTCCCGGACCAAGATCGCGGTTTCCGCGAATCAGGAAGGCGTCGATCCGATCGGCTCGTGCGTCGGTCAGCGTGGGACGCGCGTGCAGGCGGTCATCGACGAACTTGGTGGCGAGAAGGTCGATATCATCGAATGGAGCGAGGACCCGGTGAAGTTCATTATCGCGGCGATGAGTCCGGCCAAGGTCGTCTCG
This sequence comes from Candidatus Moraniibacteriota bacterium, assembly GCA_903893925.1. Taxonomy (GTDB): domain Bacteria; phylum Patescibacteriota; class Minisyncoccia; order Moranbacterales; family UBA1568; genus JAAXTX01. The sequence continues at coordinate 29,245 of CAITOC010000010.1, read as the reverse complement.
GTGGAGATCTCCGAGGATGATGCGGACGGCAAGCGTGCCAAGGTGACCGTTCCCGAGGATCAGCTCTCACTCGCTATCGGCAAGCGCGGACAGAATGTCCGGCTCGCGGCGAAGCTCGTCGGATGCCGTATCGATGTCTCGGGTACCGGGGTTCCGGTCGTGGCCGAAGAGGCTGTCGAAGCTCCTGAAGCGACGGATACTGCCGAAGCTGCCGAATAGCGACGACGGATGGTGGTTTTTCATTCTTACTTATTTTTCGCGTATGGATGTCTCGGTGAAACGACTTCCCAAGTCGAAGGCGGAACTTTCTGTTTCGATCCCGTGGGAGGAATGGCAAGAAGAAATCGGACACGCGGTCGAACACCTTTCCAAGAGCGTGAAGATCGAAGGCTTCCGGTCCGGAAAGATCCCGCGTGAGGTCCTGGAAAAAAAACTCGGCAAGGCGACCGTCCTCATCGAAGGGGCGGAACATGCGATCGACCACCTGTTTCCGAAGGTCATACACGAGGCCAAGGTGGATGCGATCGGCAAGCCGGAAATCCGTCTCGATGACGTGAACGAGGGTGAATCCCTGTGTTTCACCGTGACGACCGATATCATGCCGGAAGCGGCGCTCGGCGGATGGGAGAAGGCCGCACGCTCTGTAAACGCAAAGTATGCGAAGGACAAAACGGAGGTTTCCGAAGAGGAAATCGGGAAGGAACTTGAACGCGTCGCGCGAAGCCGGGCGAAGCTTGTGACCGTGAACCGTGCCGCCAAGGATGGTGATGCGGTCGAGGTCGACTTCACCGTGAGTCGTGGCGGGGTGCCGATCGAGGGCGGGACGGGACGCAAGCACCCGATCGTACTCGGATCGGGCGCGTTTATTCCGGGTTTCGAGGATGCGGTCATCGGTATGGAAGCTGACGAGGAAAAGACATTCACGCTCACATTCCCAGACGAGTATCACGAGAAGACGCTCGCCGGGAAACCCGCGGAATTCGCCGTGAAGCTCCTCCTCGTGCAGGAGCAGGAGATTCCCGAGCTCACCGACGAGTTTGCGCAGTCGCTCGGACGGTTCGAAAACCTTGAAGTGTTGCGTGCGAGTGTCCGCGAAGGGATGCACTCGGAGAAGGACGAACAGCGCAAGGAAACACATCGCACCGAGATCCTCGATGCGATCGTTGCCGAGACGAAGGCCGAACTTCCCGATGTCCTCATCGAGGGTGAACTTCGGCGTATGATCTCCGAATTCGGACAACAGGCGGCTATGACCGGCCTTTCCCTTGAGGATTATCTGTCCCGTATGGGAAAGACCGAGGAAGATTTGTCAACCGAGTGGCGCCCGCAGGCGGGGAAGCGGATCTTGTCGCAGCTCGCACTCGAATCGATCGCGAAGGAGCAAGACATCGATGTCGCGACCGAGGAAATCGAGGCGGAGATGAACAAAGTGCTCGCATACGCGAAGAGCGTCAAGCAGGCGGAAAAGGACCTCGATCTGACCGCGATTTATGCAGCCATTCGCGAGCGCTCACGTAATGAGAAGGTCCTCGTGTATTTGGAAACGTTGTAGTATCGAAGGAATGTGATGTGTTGAATATCGCTATCAGAGGAGTTCGCCTTGCGAATGCCGGGGCGAACGCCTGAACGTAACAGGGATTTAGTTAATTTGGTATAACATCCAAATGTATGAATAACCAGCATCTCGTCCCCATAGTCGTCGAGAAGACGAGCCTCGGCGAACGGGCGTATGACATCTATTCCCGACTGTTGCAGGATCGGATCATCTTTCTCGGGTCGCCGATCGACGATGCCGTGGCGAATACGGTCATCGCGGAGCTTCTCTATCTCGATTCGCAGAACCGGAAGGAGGATATCCGTCTGTATATCAATTCTCCGGGCGGGTCGGTCACGGCGGCGCTCGCGATTTACGATACGATCCAATATGTGAAGCCTGCCGTCTCGACGATATGCGTCGGTATGGCGGCATCCGCGGCAGCACTTCTGCTCTCGGCGGGCGCCAAGGGAAAGCGTATGATCTTGCCAAACGGAGAGGTGATGATTCACCAGGTGCTTGGGGGTGCGGAGGGGCAGGCGACGGAAGTCGAGATCCATGCGAAGCATATCCTCAAGACCCGAGACCGGCTGAATCGTATCCTTGCGAAGCATACGGGACAGAAGCTTGCCAAGATCGAACATGATACCGAACGCGATTACTTCATGACGGCCGAAGAAGCGAAAAAATACGGTATCGTCGACAAGGTGATTTCATAAAGAAGTGAACAGGCACAAGTCTATCAAGTCGAAAGTCGGTGGAGAGACGGGGCATATACCGTCTCTACGGGGTCGGGAACCCGCCCGAGGAAAGGGAGAGGCCTGAAAAAAGAATTCTAAAAAACTCCGGTATATGCCGGAGTTTTTTAGTGATACCAAATTAATTAAATTATGCCGAAATAACTTGATGTGTTGTATATCGCTACCGGAGGAGTCCGCCCCGCGAATGCCGGGGCGAACTCCTGAACGTAACAGTGATTCAGTTCATTTGGTATCAGCACCGCATTGAGACGGAGCATAGCTCCGGAATAGCAAACTGGAATAAATCAATTTACTTCTGTACGAGTCTCATCTTCCGTTCCTGATTTTCTCTTCCACGACGAAACAATAGTGAGGGCGGGTGACTCTGTACTGTCGTAATGCGACTACGGGGCAGGCTGGTGACCCCGTAAAACCTCCCCGCCAGCTGGAGGATCGGTCACGGGGCATGCTGGTGACCTCCTTTCTTATTGCAGTATCGGCAGGAGACTCGAGCCGTTCATGTCCGCCGGTTGAGGGATCTGCATGATCTCGAGAATCGTCGGCGCAACGTCGGAGAGAAGGCCACGAACCTCATTTTGTTCGCGCATCATGAGGTCGGCATCCTTTTCCCGGTGATTGTCAGGCGTGATGTACCAGAGGGGGACGGGATTGAGGGAATGTTCGGTGTCGGCCTCGCCGGTCGCCGAATTCTTGAGCTCTTCGGCGTTCCCGTGATCGGCGGTAATCATGAGTGCTCCACCGGCCCGTAGGATCGCCGGGACAAGGAGCGCGAGACACCGATCGATCGATTCGGCTGCCTCGATGGTCGCCGTCTCGTTTCCGGTGTGGGCCACCATGTCCGGATTCGCGTAGTTAGTGAGGATGAAATCATATTTTCCGCCCTCTATCGTATGGACGAGGGTGTCCGTTATCTCTCCGGAACTCATTTCCGGCACCTCATCGAAACGGGAGACGATCGGAGAGGGAATGAGGAGCCGGTCTTCGTCGGGGAAAGCGCGTTCTTTGCCACCATTGAAGAAATAGGTGACGTGGGCGTATTTTTCGGTTTCGGCTATCCGGAGCTGTTTCTTCCCGGCGTTCGAAAGGATTTCTCCGAGACAGTTTGAGACCGTTTCCGGTGGGAAGAGGATGCCGGAAACAGGCAAATCCCGCTCATATTCGGTCATGGTCACGAAATGGATATCGGGATCCTTCGCTCGTTCGAAATTTTGGAATCCCGGAAGGACGAACGCCTTGGTGATTTCGCGGGCGCGGTCTTCACGAAAATTGAAGAAGAGAACGGTATCTTTTTCCCGAATGAGGCCGATCGGTTCATCGTTTGCGTCACAGACGATGCCGGGCTCGATGAACTCATCTGTTATGCCCTTGGCGTACGACTGTTCAACGTAGAGTGCACCGTCGGTCGTATGCTCGCCCTTCCCTTCGGTAAGCATACGGTAGGCCTTCTCGATCCGATCCCAGTTATTGTTTCGATCCATCGCCCAGTTGCGACCGATAATCGAAGCGATACGTCCTGTTCCCAGGAGACGCATGTGTTTCTCGAGCATCTGGATCTGGACCACTCCGTCGGTCGGGGAGGAGTCACGCCCGTCTGTGAAGACGTGTACGAACGCTTCGGATATTCCTTCGTCGGCTACTGATTTGAGAACGGCGTCGAGGTGTTCCTTGTTCGAATGGACCGATCCAGCACTGAGGAGTCCCATGATATGAAAACGGCCACCGCGCTTCTTTACATTTTCAATAGCGGCGAGGAGAACGGGGTTGCGTGAAAAACTTCCATCCTGAATGGAGAGGGCTATCCGCGGGAGGCTCTGATAGATGACCCGGCCGGCACCGAGGGTCATGTGTCCCACTTCGCTGTTCCCGACCACATTCCAGGGAAGTCCTACCGAGATGCCGGAGGCTTGAAGGGTTGTAAACGGATAGAATCGGTTGAGTTTCTCAAAGGTGGGGAGCTTCGCTTCTCGGATCGGGTTTCCTTGAGTAACATTGCTTACTCCCCATCCGTCGAGCACGATGAGTACGAACGGTCGATACACAGTTTTTTTCTTAGTTTTGTAATGTTGTGGAGTCGATATTTCACAGTATACCATTGTACGTTCCGCTTTGACAAAAGGTTTCCCGTCGGCTATCATGAATCCGCATCTAACTATTTGTATCCTCCCTTTGTGGCAGCGGACGGAAGCGTATGAAAGGAAGCGGATTCTCTTATCGTTTGGCTATACGAAACTTTCCAGGGCATCTCCCGGATTCCTTTTCTTCATGTTTTTCGACGAGGATGGCTGAATAACCGGCTCTATCCTCCTACTGTCTCTTTCGGGAACCTCTTTCCGTATGACAAGCACGTTTTTGATCGTTGCCGGCACCCTTGCGGTCGGTGCCATCTTGGGGTATTTTACACGGCAGTCGATGGCTAAAGGAAGTCTGTCCACCGCCGAAGGCCAGGCGGAGAAGATGATTCAGGAGGCAGAAAAGAAAGTCGCGGACATAACGCTCGACGCCAAGAACAAGGCGGTCGGGATTCTCGATGAGGCGAAGCGGGAATCACAGACGAAGGAAGAGGAATTCCGTGAACAGAAGCGACGCGTGGAAAAACGAGAAGAACAACTTGAGAAGCGCCTCGAGGAAACGGATCGAGAAAAACAGTCGCTTCTGAAAAAGGCAGATGAGATTCGGACGATCCAGACGGAAACCGAACGGCTTCGGAACGAGGAATTGAAACGGCTTGAAAATATCGCCGGCCTTTCCAAGGAAGATGCGAGCAAAGAAGTCTTCCGTCTCGTTGAGGAGGAAAGCCGGGATGCCGTCGCCGCACGTATCGTGAAGCTCGAACGGGAAGGGGCGGACCAAGTCGAGGAGCGGGCGCTCAATCTCATGGCGACTGTCATCCAGAAGTATTCCCGTTCGCACGTTTCGGAATTTACGACGACGACCGTCACAATCCCATCCGACGACATTAAGGGAAAGATTATCGGCAAGGAGGGTCGCAATATCCGCGCGCTCGAAAAGGAGACCGGTGTCGAGTTCATCGTGGATGATACACCGGAGTCGGTCGTAATCTCGGGATTTGATCCAGTACGCCGTGAGGTGGCTCGTGTCGCACTCGAGAAGCTTATCGCCGACGGGCGCATCCACCCGGCCCGTATCGAGGAAACCGTCGAGCAGGCCCGACGGGACATCGATCAGAAGATCAAAGAGGCTGGAGAGGCGGCTGCTTACGAGGCTGGTGTCGCGGGACTTCATCCGAAGCTCCTCTATATCCTTGGGCGGCTCAGGTTTCGGTACAGCTATAAGCAGAACGTCCTCCTCCATTCTCTCGAAGTATCCTATATCGCCGGGGCGCTCGCAGCCGAGCTTGGCGCGAACGTGGCGATAGCCAAGAAAGCCGGCTTGTTGCACGATATCGGCAAAGCAGTCGATCACGAGATCGAAGGGACGCACGTGAATATCGGTATTCGCATTCTCGAGAAGTTCAATGTCCAAAAGGAAGTTATCGACGCAATGAAAAGCCATCACGACGAGTATCCGCAGACCTCTGTCGAGGCCTCGATCGTCACGGCGGCGGATATCATCTCGGCCAGTCGCCCCGGAGCTCGCAAGGAAACCGCGGAGAAGTACCTCAAACGACTCGAGGAGCTCGAAGCGCTCATCAACTCGTTCCCAGCCGTGGAGAAGTCATACGCCATCCAGGCCGGTCGCGAAGTGCGCGTATTCGTGAATCCGGGGAAAACCGACGATCTTGGCGCGTCGAAGCTCGCGCGCGAGATCGCTGATCGGATCCAGGATGAACTGAAGTACCCGGGAGAGATCCGGGTTGTGGTCATGCGTGAGACGCGAGCAATCGAATTCGCCCGATAGGAATATTGACAAGTTTGCCCTGATTTGCTTTTTTTCAGCGAAAAGATAGAATGGTACGTGGAGGTAATCCTACACAGTTCCCGACCCCGGTCGGGACGCGATCCTAGAAAGGCAGGTGAACAACAATGGCAAACGTAAACAAAGACGCGCTCGTCTCAGCAGTTGTCGGCAAGCTCGACCTTTCGAAGAAGGACGTCGAGGCCGTCATCGAGACGATCGTCGATGAGATCACGAACTCGCTCCGCAAGGGCGACAAGGTGACCATCACCGGTTTCGGCACGTTCCGTGTCTCGAACCGTGCGGCTCGCGAGGGTATCAACCCGCAGACCAAGGCCAAGATCACCATCCCGGCCATGACCGTTCCGAAATTCACCGCCGGTAAGACCCTCAAGGAAGCGGTCAAGTAGACGTTTTGTATCGGGGAGAATCGGCTGGAGAAATGTTCCACCGGCCGGTTCCGTTGAACCGAACACAGAAGATAGGGCAGTATCCCGTCCGCAAGGGCGGGATGTTGCTTTTTTCCGGAGAGTCCGTAGACTGGAAAGAGTGCCGGGCCACCCTCGGGGCAAGCCTCACCTGAAGGTCATCTGATATATGCGAAGGAGATAGAGCGAACGGGGCATAGTATAGTGGTAGTACGCCTGCCTTGGGAGTAGGTAGTCTCGGTTCGCCCGGGCATTCGCCGGGCGCCCCGCGTATGCGGGGCGATTCCAAACTCGTGGCAAATAAGTCTGGTATAGTGACGGTTAGACCTGATTATGTGACGATTTATTTATCGGGGCATAGTATAGTGGTAGTACGCCTGCCTTGGGAGTAGGTAGTCTCGGTTCGATTCCGAGTGCCCCGACAAATTGAGTGATATGACATTTTGTTTGCCAGGAAAACAAATAGTCCCGTGAACGTAGTACATTTCGGAGTATTCCCATGTATATTGGTTTGTCGACATATAAAATAAGGATATTCGTATGGAATTTTTCCCTATCACGCTCCAGAAGGTCGAAACGGTCGCTGAGCGGACGCACGCATTTTATTTTTCGAAACCGGAAGGATATACGTTCCTCGCGGGGCAGTACGCGATGCTGAGGATCCCTGTGGAACGACTCGTGGAGCCGGATATCCGATCGGGGATGCGTCCGCTTTCAATCGCTTCCGCACCGAGTGAGACCGCGTTGGTGTTCGTGATGCGCGAGGGCGTGACGGGATTCAAAAAAACGATGTGGGACCTGAAGGTCGGTGATGTCATTTCGGTCGGTAGTCCGCTTGGGCATGCGACCATACCGGAAGGGGATATGCGTCCGATAGCGATCCTTTCGGGCGGGGTCGGCATGGCTCCGGCGCGCGCGATGCTCTTGGAGGCCGTCGCGAAGCATGACCCCAAGAAATACGCCCTGTTCGCTTCGAATCGGTACCTTACGGATATCCCGTTCCATAATGAGATCAGTAAGATCGTTCTTCCGGATTTCACCTATGTGTTCACATTGTCAGCCGAAACCGAGCCCGCTTCGCTTCAAGGCGAGGAACGCGGTCGTATCACCGCGGACATGATCGAGAAACACTTGCCAGAATGGAAGGAGTCGCTCTATTATGTGATAGGTGCACCGGCATTCGCGGATGCGATGAAGGCGCTTTTGCTCGGTATCGGTATCGAGGAAAAGGATATCCATATCGATCCGTTCGCAGGATTGACGGGACCGGGAGTGGCAGCGCAAGCTTCGAAATGACGGGAAAAAGGGAGAAACGGGGGTAAGGGGAGAAATGGGCGTGGGGGCGGGTCCCTGTGCCCGCCCGGAAAAAGTCAGCGGGTGTCGTATAGTGGCTTATTATGCGACCCTTCCAAGGTCGAGAGGTGGGTTCGATTCCCATCACCCGCTCAGCAACAGAAAAGGACCCCTCTGAGGGGTCCTTTTCTGTTGTCTAAGTTGATGGGAATCGAAGGGTATTCTAGAAAGCGAACGATTTCGCTTTCTAGAAACCCTGGCTCCGGAGGAGTTTTGCAGAAGCAAAACGGGGGAGGAGGATTCCCATCACCCGCGATACATATAGGATTGAGCGTCGATGAATGCGACCGGATAGGAAGCATTCAGCGCTGCCCTGGACAACGAGACGCCAGCAGGCGTCGAGGACGAAATTCCCATCACCAATTCTCTTTTGTTTACTTACGGTAATGAGAATCGAACGGGCAGAAGAATGTTCGGTATGCGATTTTTCTTGACGTTCGCGTCATTTCGCGATACCGTGTCCTGTCGGAGAGGGAAGTCAGATTCTTTATCAATTCGTCAACAAAGGAGGACTGAGATGTCGGATAATACGATGCCGAAGGTCAGGAAGAAATATGCGCTGTCGGAATTGCCGATAGGATTGTCTGATGGGATGTCGGTTCGACTCGGATACGTGACCGTGAATGAAAACAATTTCAGTTTCTATAAGCGAGGCGCGAAATGCATCGCTGTCCATATAGAAAGGCTCGCGCCTGGAGAGGCTGAAACGTGGAGTATCGAGATAGAATCCGATGCGTATGATTTGCTTATTAGCGCACAGAACAGCGTCCGAGAAGAGATGATACGATATGCGACAAGTCGGGATAGTGGAAGGATATGGACGGTCGATGAAAACACGACTCCTACCGAGGGAACCTATCTTGATGCGGAAATCAAAGAGGGTGTGATAACCATCGCCGATCAGGAAGTCCGTTTCAAAGATACCGGCGGTGTTCGTTTCCTGAATAGGAATCCAAGCAAGGGATCCGCGCCGGAAGAGGGGGACGTGGCGATTTCAGAAGCAGTCTTCGAATTTCTCTGGGAAACGGCGAAGGACAAACGAATCGAGAAGATTCGGTACGAGGTTCCGTGTGACCCCGGTCCGAACGGCGGAGGACTCACTTGGTACGTTGACCAATACCTCGAGCCGTTGGAGAGTGTCGTGATCGCCGAGGTTGTGTTGAAAAACGCTGATATCATAGGGATATTGCCAAAGAAGATAGCTGAAAAGGTGAGTCGGAATGTCACCAAGGATCCTCATTTCAAGTATGAAGAATTGGCGATGAACAGTGCTTCTCATTCCGGATTATGAAGAAATATACACGCGGGAAGAACCAATCTTCCCGCGTGTATTTTAATTATAGAGAACTCATGCTATACTGTCCTATGATATTAAGAGTCGCGTATGAACAGACTATTTCTTTTGTTGGGAGTGATTGCGTTCGCTGTGGTCGTCTGGATACTGGTCGGGACACCCGGGAAAGGCCGGCTGCTCCCGGATGAATCGAAAGGCAATCGGAGTACGATCGAGGTGAAAACCACCGGGCAAGCATCGCGGTCGATCGGGGCGGCGGCGGGGAGTGCCGGTACCACCGGGGTGACGGATATCGGACACGGGAATACGGTTTCGGCCGACAGTGGGAGTGGTTCCGGAGAACAACCCGTGCCACAACCATCTGACAACGGCGGATCGGGAGGAAATGGAACGGATACGACGACATCAACCAATAAGACAAGTCCTATGGTTACCGAACTGCAGATCGAGAAGACGGCCGACGGGACAGGAGATGCGAAGACGAAGAACGGTGATACGATCACCGTGAATTATACGGGGACACTCACGGACGGGACGAAGTTCGATTCGAGCCTCAATCCAGGGAGGACCCCATTTCAGTTCACGCTCGGACAGGGCATGGTGATCAAAGGGTGGGACCAGGGTCTTTTGGATATGAAAGTCGGGGAGAAGCGGAAACTGACCATCCCGGCATCGCTCGGGTATGGAGCGAGCGGCCAGGGCTCTATCCCGCCGAATGCGACACTCATCTTCGATGTCGAACTCTTGTCGATCAAATAAGAATAGATGACCGTTAGCAGGGAGAAGATAACAGATAACAGATAACAGGGAATCTCTCACGACCCTGTTTTGTAGAGGACTTTAAAGACTCAACCTTCGACGAGGGTTGAGTCTTATCTTTTACACGGGTTTTATTTCAGGGGAACGCAGGCTCCCGGGATGTTCTCTTTTGCAAATCGCGTAAGAAGGTCGTCGTGGGAGAGTTCGCCGATCTTGCCGTCGGCACGGCTCTCGAGGGTGACGGTTTGGTTCATTCGAGACATACCTCAGGGCTCTGCTCCGAGGTATATATATTGATTTTTCTCCAAAAATGTCGGATACTGGCAGTATCGAATGGAATCTCTATGAGCAAACAGGAACTCAAGGAAAAAATCAGGGAAGCAGTCGAACAAAGCGAATTTCGGGATGATATACGGAAGGTATCTTTGTTTGGATCGCACGCCAATGGCACGTCGCGTGAGGATAGCGATGTTGATTTGCTGATCGAATTCACTCCGCTTGCTCGGATCGGATTATTCGAATATGCCGGCATACACCGGTATTTTTCCAATCGACTGCAGAAGAAAGTCGATATCGCTACGCCGACAGCGCTCAGTAAATTCATTCGCGATGATGTACTTTCGTATGCAGAGTCGGTATACGAGAAAAACGTATGAAAAAGAACGACACGTTGTATATCGGGCATATCCTCGAGGCAATCGGGAAAATCGAGAAGTATCTGAATGGCGTCGAATCCGAGGATTTCTTGAAATCCGATCTCCTTATAGACGCGACCATTCGGGAGCTTATGATTGTTGGGGAAGCCACGAATCGTTTGAGTCGTTTATTTGAGCAGGAACATGCCGAGATCCCATTTCGGGATATCATCGGTATGAGGAATATTCTCATACACGAATACACCGGTGTGGATGCGATATTCGTGTGGCAGACTTGCAAGGAAGATCTGCCAAAGTTGCGAGAGACGCTCCTTTCGTTTCATTCCCAATGATGTAGCTCGGCTCGCTCGGTTACGAGTTTTCCTATTCCAGTGAACTGCTCGATGCGTTCCCTGTGTGACCACTGCGGTTGCCACTGACACGGTTGCCACTGCAGTTTGAGCAACCGTTCAAAACATGCTATATTTGAGGTACGTATTATCCAAATCCTCCTGAATGTTATATATATGAAATCCTCTCTCTCTCTCTCTCTTAAAAGGTAGAAAATCCAAAACCGTGCTCAGGCTGGCGCTGATTTTTTTCGGGGCCGGTTTTTTGGTGTTTGGGATGAATGCACGAGCAGCAGAAAGCGCGCCTGCCAAAAATTATTGGAAAACGTATTTTACAAAAATTGAAGCGGATGCGGTCAAGAAGAATGCGGAAAAATATGTGCTCTCGGAAATCAAGAAAAAAAGCGATGATTGGAAAGGAGTTTTTTCAAGTTTTCATCTCAAGAAAGGCTCAATTGATGATCAAGCTGTAAAAGATGGTGGATTAGGAACAAGTAAAATTCGTGGCTTGGATGATTTAATTCAGGAAAAGATAATAGCCTCAAATAATTCTCAATCGGGAAATGTGAGCGTAAATCAGGTAGATGGACTGGTCGCATTATTGGCTGGAAAACTTTCCCCGAGTGGCGGTGCTCTTTCTGGTATTTTGAATTGGGCGAGCAATCAGACTTTTTCGGCTGATAATTTGACCGGCGCATTTGCAGCACTCGACGGTTCGAAAATCACCGGTTTGCAAACTGGTCAAATCAGCGGTCTGGATAGTTCATTGTCTGGCAAACTCTCGACAACGGGTGGAGCCTTGGGTGGGATTTTGAACTGGGCGACTGGTCAGACATTCATCGCTGACAACTTGACCGGGGCATATGCAGCTTTGGATGGTTCGAAAATCACCGGCCTCACCGCTGGCCAGGTCGGAGCGATTCCATATTCCGGCGCAACTGGAGCAATTGATTTGAATGGAAAGAATTTGGTTAATCTTGGAAATGTAGGGATTGGGACGACAGCAGCTGGAGCGAAGTTAGACGTCCGGGGCAATGCGATTGTCAGCGGAGCAGTCGCCTCAGATGTGCCGCCTGCCGCTACTATGCTTATGGGTCAATCCGCATGGTCGCAATCCACAACGAATACAACTGGTGCTGCATTAAAACTTGCAGGTGGTGTAGGGCGACGATTCTACACTATTGTCGATTACAGTAGCACCGGGGGGAAAATTTTTCAGACTGCCGTTAATGGAACATCAATAGCCCTTACTGAGGGGACATCCTTTCAGTGTGTTAGTGCGGGGTCTAACTCTGCGTGTGCTGTCAATTTGGCCACTGCAATTAATGGAAATGCCACGCTTGGCCCATTGGTTAGCGCGACTCAATTTGGAGCAAATGTTTATTTAGAAAAAAAAGACAGCGCGGGACTTCTCTCTCTCACTGTTTATACAAACAATGTTGCTGGGGCCGCGACTGCAACCAGCGGCACTGATGGTGGCGTACAAATAGCGGGTAGCGTTGGTGTGCCAGAACTTACTGTTACTGGAACCCTCTTCCAAACTAACCCAATATTGAAAACAGTCATGGGAGTTGCGCAGACTGGGCATCTATTTGAGGGGTATACACCCAGTGGGACGAAATTTTTTGATATTGCTGATGATGGGCGCATAATAATAGGTTTGGTTTCACCAGATAAAGGAGGTACATTCCCATTCCAAGCCAAAGCAGCCTCAGGTAATAAAATGACAGGTATTTACTTAGAATCACCAGATAGCACAGATCATGTGATGCTGAAATATGACGGATATTCTGTACCGGGGACATATTTTGGTTGGCTTGCCAGCGATGGTGATATGCGGGTATCTGGTGCTAATGCGGTAAAATTTGCGACCTACACATCAGGTGCGTACTACGATAGAATGTATATTTCGAATGCTGGCAACGTTGGCATCGGCACCACTTCTCCGGCTGCGACGTTGGATGTCAATGGGGAAGTGAAATTGAAAAAGGAATCGGCGCAACCGTATGCGTGCGATGCGACACATGATGGAACGATTGCACTCACGAGTGGGTATCGGACGTGTGTTTGTAAGGGTGGATCGACGACATGGGTCTTTACCTCGGACGGCACGACCACTTGCACGTGGTAAAACTTACGATAAAAAGAAATAAAGGAGTTCGACTCCCTATAGGGAGTCGAACTCCTAACCTGCAATATGAAATTTGAAATAAAAAAGATTTTCACCAAAAAAAGAATAGTCATCGGTATCGCTTTGGCGGTGTTGATTATTTTAGCTGTTGGCTTGTTTGGAGTGTATAAAAATAAAAAAATAAAACAGCAATTGACCCAGGAAGGTTTTACGCAAGATTACAAAAATCCGAGTTTGACAAATGCAAAAAGCGAATCCGATTGGCAAGCGTATCAAAATTCGGCGTTTTCCTATAGCCTCAATTATCCCAAAGACTGGCACATCTTTGCCGATGATGCTGACACGACCGCTTTGACGGAAGTCGATCTTGGAAACGGAGAAAAGGCCAAGCAAGGCAGTTCAGTTTTTTGGTCCAATAAGGATTCTATTGAATATGCAGAGGAGTCGCGACCACAGGATTTTCGACTGGTGGGAATGATCATGTATGAAAAAACCGATACGGATATCGATCAGCTGGCAGTTTCGCTTGGATTTACCCAAGAAGTTGGGACGCAAAGTTTCGTATTTCAGGCGGGCAATCTTATCGGCAAAGAATATCTTTCCTTGGGCACGACTGATTCTTCACCTCGTTCGGCGATTATTTTCAAGAACAGTGATCAATTTTATGTTTTTCATTTGGCATTCACTGAAAATGATCAGGACAGCTTGAGGACTATGGAGGAAATAGTGGGAACGTTCAGGCTGGATGAATAAGCAGACGAGACTCTATTGAAAAGAGACGAGACCTCTCTGAAAGGCCTCGTCTCTTATTTAATGACTCGCTGCTTTTCTTTGCAGTGGTTTCAGGCAGCGGGGATATTTTCCTTTGCAAATCGCGTAAGGAGGTCGTCGTGGGAGAGTTCGCCGATCTTGCCGTCGGTGCGGCTTTCGAGAGTGACGGTTTGGCTCGTGACTTCCGCGTCGCCTAAGACGATATAGTACGGCACTTTGCCGACTTTGGCATTGCGGATGCGCTTGCCGAGGGATTCGTTCTCAGCATGGAGTTCGGTACGGATACCGGCCTTCTTGAGGAGTGTCGTGACTTCGGCTCCGTACGCCTGATGAGCCTCACCGATCGGGAGGATATCGACTTGGACCGGGGAAAGCCAGAAGGGGAATGCACCGGCATAGTGCTCGATCATGATACCCATGAACCGCTCGAGCGAACCCGAGATGGCACGATGTATCACGACCGGACGCTCGGCTACGCCCTCTTCGTTCGTGAACGAGAGGTCGAAGCGCTCGGGCAGGTTGAAGTCGCACTGAATGGTAGCGAGTTGCCATTCCCGGCCGATGGCGTCCTTGAACATGAAGTCGAGCTTGGGTCCGTAGAAGGCGGCCTCACCCTCGACCCGTCTGTAATTGAGATCGTTCTCCTTGGCAGCGTTCTCAAGCGCGCTCTCGGCATTGTCCCATGCCTCATCACTGCCCAGGTATTTTTCCTTATCCTCGCCTCGGACCGAGAGTGAGACCCAATACCCGTCCATGAGTCCGAAGATCGTGTAAAATTCCCGGATGATCGAGACGATAGTCGAGACCTCCTCCTTGATTTGTGAGACACGACAGAAAAGATGACCGTCATCTTGGGTGATGGCACGCACGCGGGTGAGGCCTCCGAGCTGGCCGGATTTTTCGTCACGATACACGGTAGCCGGCTCGAAATAGCGGACCGGGAGATCGCGATACGAGAACCGGTTGTCCGCGAAGATCTGCATGTGGTGCGGGCAGTTCATCGGCTTCATGATGAACTGTTCTTCCTTGCCTGTGACGCGAAAGAGTTCGTCGCCGAACTTGGCGGCATGTCCGGACGTGACATAGAGCTCTTCCTTCGCGATATGCGGGGTCCAGACGCGTGAATAGCCCTTGTCCTCGTGGAGTTTCCAGAGAAGATCTTCGATCTTCTGGCGGATGATCATGCCTTTGGGCTGCATGAGCGGAAGTCCCGCGCCCACGAGCGGGGAAATGGTGAAGAGATTGAGTTCCTTTCCGAGTTTACGGTGATCGCGTTTTTTGGCTTCTTCGAGCAAAGCGAGATGCGCGACGAGGGCGGACTTGTTTTCGAAGGCGAACCCCGAGATACGGACCAGCATCGGATTCTGCTCGTCGCCACGCCAGTACGCACCGGCAAGACCCTTGAGTGAGAAGGAGAGTAAATCGATGTCGCCCGTGTTCTCGACATGCGGTCCGGCACACAGATCGACGAAATCGCCCGTCTCAAATATGGTGATGTCTTCGCCACGTGACTCGGCTTCACCGATGATTTCGAGCTTGAACGGATTTTTTTTGAAGAGCTCCCGAGCTTCATCCGCGGTCAGTAATCTTTGGACGAACGGGAGCTTCTTTTTCACGATCGAGCGCATATCTTCGATGATCGACTTGAAATCGTCTGGAGAGACGTTTTGTCCCTCAGAAAAAAGGATATCGTAGAAAAAACCGTCCTCGGTCGAGGGCCCGGTGCCGAGTGTTGCCCCCGGATCACGCTTGAGAATGGCCATTGCGAGGATGTGCGCAAGGGAGTGGCGGACAGTGGAGAGGTCGTAAGGCATATATTTAACTGACAACTTATCCGCGACATCTCCGTGGCGGAGTGCGCGGACCCGTTCGCAAGGACGAGCGGGCAACAGATAACAGGGAACTTACTCCCACCCCTCACCTCGCAAAACCGAGGAGCTCCCCTCAGGCAGGGGAGCGGGCAGTATGGGAAGAACTCCCGACAGAGAACTAATAACAGATAACTGGGAGTCTTAATATTCCATATCGAGCGTAGCATTCCTTGGGATAAGTTTCAACCCCGAATCAGCCTATTACGGACGCCGAAAAAAGACTTCTTCTCTTCCGAAGATTCTCCGAAGTCTAAACCTTCGACGAAGGTTTAGACTTCGGTTCCCTACGATTTGTTAACTGCTCTTTGTTGTCCGTCTATTGCTTCTGACCGGTCGTCTGGAAGGAGAATCGGAGATCCTTGGTGAGGTCGGCTTTTTGGGTATAGGTCTTGTCTTTCGTCTTCACGGTAACCGTGACCGGGATGGTGCCTGTACCGGACTCTTTTTGAATGAGGAGCTGGTAGTTGTCGGCAGTGATGGTGTCAGGGAGTGTGTAGCTGATGCCGGTCGGGAGCGTCTGGCCCATCACCGCGTCCACTTTATAACTGAAAACGGTCTTGTTCCAATCAGCCGAGTCCGCCGAGGAAACGCCACCGGTCTTCACCCGACTTCCCTCGACATAGACAGACCCCTTGGGAGCAAGCACTCGTGTCCAAGTGTGGTAGTCGCTTGTCCGCCAGTCGCCACGCGCCGCCGTATGGTCGTATGTATAGGTCAAGGTCGCCGTCGGCTTGTCGGCGGTAAAGTCTACGACATAGTCGAGCGAACGTTTCATGTAAAAGTCGCTTTTGAGCGAGCCCATATTCGCATCGACGACCATGAGGTAGTCCTGGTTCCAATCCTTGGAAACCGAGCCGTCCCAGTGGACGTCCGCGACCTGTTGTTGGAGTGTTGTGTCGGTAAAATACAGCTGTACGTTCTTGTCACGTAGTTCCTGTAGTCCGAGATCGGAGATTTTTTTCAGGTCGCCGAGACTCGAGATGTGGCTCACGATCTGCGCGGCGAGCTGTTTCATCACGTTCTTGCGGGCCTGTTTGAGTTCGGCCGGGACATCTGGGCCGAGGTAGTTCTTCTCGACGTCTGCTTCGAGGTCCATCGCCGCATTATCGCTTGTGAAGGTGCCGAAGCCGGGAAGGGTGATCGGTCCGGTCACGCCGATGAGGTGGTTGAGTACGTCGGCATTGATCGCGATGGCACCTTCGAATGATTCACGTCCGCCAGACAGGTGATAGAAGTATTCCGCCTTCGTGACGTTCTCCGGGAAGCTCGGACTCCAGTTCGAATCACGGAATGACCAACGCTTGGTGGCGATGTATTTTATGAAAGGATATGGCGGAGTGATACTCGCTGTCATCCGTTCACTAAGCAAGTTCGCGTCTTCGACGAAGAAGGAGACAATCTGTCCGTCTTTCACCTTGAGTACGCCGTACTGGCCGAGGAAACCGCCACCTGGGCGGAGTTCATAGTTGTTCTGTAACATGAGGAGGAAGGTATGCGTTTGCCCGTCGGTTTTCGTGAACGCGGAGACGAGGGTATTGACGGTGTCGATCTCTTTTTTCGTATCCGGTGC
Source organism: Candidatus Moraniibacteriota bacterium (assembly GCA_903893925.1). Lineage (GTDB taxonomy): Bacteria > Patescibacteriota > Minisyncoccia > Moranbacterales > UBA1568 > JAAXTX01. The sequence continues at coordinate 11,933 of CAITOC010000010.1, read as the reverse complement.
GATCGGGAGCAGGTCGGTAACCTTGGTGAACATAGCCAGTCCGCCGATAGCCATCTGCTGCTTGTGAGTCATCGCGTACCAAAAAAAGAGTCCACCAAAGACGACGAGTACGACAACGACGGCTATCGCAATGATGCGGCCGCGAGTGAAGAACGAATGCATGTGGTTTTTCGAGTGATATTACAGTGTCAGCGTAGCATGGGAACCCGGCTTTGAAAAGCATATCCCCGCTTCTTTCCGAAAGAAAGCGCTCTTTACAAGACGTTTCTCCGTGCTACAATATTGCAGTCTCGTCACGTCGTTCGAGAACGACGTGATAAACGAGCGGGTTAAGTGATGAAAGGGAGGACATTGCCACGTGGGAAGCAATAGTGAGTGGCGGGCATCGCCACGCCGAAGCGTAGCGTAGGCGGGTAGAATAGTTGGTAGCACCGAGCTCACAGCAGAATAAGGCGGGCTTGCCACGCCAAAGCGTAGCGAAGGCGGGCAGAGCCCTGCCGAAGCTTTAGCGAAGGCGGGTATAGTACAATGGTAGTACACTAGCTTCCCAAGCTAGGGACACGGGTTCGATTCCCGTTACCCGCTCATAGGAAAGCAAAAGAGACCCGCATCGGGCCTCTTTTGCTTTCTTTGTGGTAACGGGAATCGAACGGGCAGAAGCGAGACGCAAGCGGAGGCGCCGCAGTCGAGCGTCGATGAATGCGACCGGATAGGAAGCATTCAGCGCTGCCCTGGACAACGAGACGTCAGCAGGCGTCGAGGACGAAATTCCCGTTACCCGCTCAAAATTTTCGGAGAAAATTTTGAGCGAGGCTCGCCCACAGGGCGGCCCGCCTAGAGATTTAATCTCTTTTAGGGTTAATTCCTCGCGGCTTGCCGCGGATATGTCTCACGGAGTGGGACTGGATCCCGGATCAAGTCCGGGATGACAAGTCGGAGGATACCTCGCGGCTTGCCACGGGGTAGTTTATTCTGAGATAGGGCGTCGAGGACGAAATTCCCGTTACCCGCTCATTAGGAAAAAAAAGACCCGCATTGGGTCTCTTTTTTTGTGGTATCGGTTTGGCACGGCGGATGAGAACGGCATACGGACCATCGTCCGTGATAATAAGCCGCTTCCTTTCAGTCGGTGTGTCATTCTCTACCTTTCTCTCGGGAAAAACATGTGGTTTCTTCCCCAGGACGAGGAAGGCTATTGGAGAACGTCCACCGTTTTCGCGATCGAATGAAAACCCGGAGGATAGTCGTAAGGACCGTAGCTGATATTCCAGTTGCGGTTTTTTACTTCGAGGTCGCCTCATCCGTTGACAGTCTCCGCTCGTCTGCTATCATGCGTTATTCATTAATAACCGCAATAAACGCAAAAGAGGAGGGAATGATGACCATAGCACGAGTGAATATCCGGTCCGATTCGAAAGACTGGCGGGCGAAGATACTGTCCAACCTCGCTCATACCCCGTTTACGATCGAAGGGATCACATTCCCGTGTGTCGAGGCGGCACTGCAAGGCATCAAATTCGAGGATGAGAAGACGCGAAACGAGGTTTTTGCCATGAAGGGGATGCAGGCGATGAAGAAAGGCCGGGAAGTGACGAAGTTCATTCGAAAAGACGTCCCGGCGTTCGTCTATTGGCAGGGGGAACGGTACGAATATAATTCTTCGGAACATCAGCAACTTATCCGGGAGTTCATCCGGGAGAAAGTGGCGCAGAATACCAAGGTTCAAGAGGCGTTGCTCGCGACCGAAGAGGACTTCATCTATCATGATGTCGGTCCTGAACATCCCAACACGTCGCTTCCCGAGAAAATTTTCATCGCGGCGCTGTTGAAAGAACGGCAAGCACTGAAAAATGGATTATACGGTTAGTGGGGTTTAGAAATAGAATACTGTGATATTCTTCCACCTCTCTCTTTGAGAGAGGATAGGGTGAGGGCCGGCTTGTCTGCCTCTTCAGAAAGTCTCCCACCCCTCACCCTCGAAGACTCGGGAGCTCCCCTCCGGCAGGGGAGCAGGATGAAGACGGGAACGCAAGAAAAATTTTCATTGCGGTCGTATCGGTCAGAACCATATATTGCGTATGACCCCTGAAAGGCTTATGATGTTTCTTTCCAAAACCGGAACGTCATCGTGCCAGAATGTGGAATTGAAATATTGAAACGAAACGCAACCAGAAAAAGGAGGGAAAATGTCAATAATCAGGAAAGACAGCATCATATATCGGGTGGTTTCCGGTACGCACAAGGGAAAGGATTGTGTCATACGGGCGCAATCTCCCGAAGACCGCCCGGATTTCATCGGAATCATATTCACCAGCAAAGGAGAAAACTTGAGAGAGATCGTGTATGTCCGGATTGGAGCGCTCGCAGCGCTCGAAACACCGGGCTGGGAAGATGCTTTCCCGTATGTAAAACCCTGCTGTCTCGAAAACCATGGGAGGATCGGGGACTGGTCAAACGGATTGCGTGACGCTTTTGTCTCACAGCCGAGTGTTGTCAGGAAAGGGGACGTCTTGGCGTCCGGGGAGATTATCGTCGAGGCTCCGCGAAGAGGGCATAATAGTTCGGTATTGATACATCTGAACGAGACAGGTTGGGTCGAGGTCGCATCGCGCCTCCCGCTCGCTCTCAAGGGAAACAGGAAATTCAGATTTCCCATCAACCTTCGTACGGGTGACCGGTTGGTGACGGTTTGTCTGGTGGTGAAACAGCCGACGTCGTCTGAGGTAAACTGGACGGATGTCTGTCTGAACGGTCACTGCATTGAAATCCCGTCGTGCCTCCCATTGGCCCTTCTGTAGGGTCAGGAACAAAAGCCGTTAGGTCAACAGCACCGCGGCTTTTTTATATGTCTCTCTCAATAGATAACGCGGATAGAGTCATGTCGCCCCGGCCAGGTTTCGAGACAGGTTGAATTCAACAGTCGGAACAGCGAGTCGAGAGGCCACTCAGAGGATGACATATCACTTCGGAGTCGTTCATCCGAAGCGCCGAGGACGCGAGGCTGAAAGAATGAAACTTTAAGCTCGAGTGCTTTTACTTGACGGAGAGAGGCTTTTTTGTTAGGATTTTCCTGCAATCAAGCGGGGGCTTGGTCTTTTCGTTAACAGAGGCACGGTCTTATCCGTGTCGAAAAACAGGAGGCGCTTCATAATGAATCATTTTCAATCAAATATCTTCCCGATGCGGAAACTCGTGTTTCCCGGAGCGGCTGAATGGATCGTCGTCGGCGGCAGGGACATGTTCCCCACCGCGACCCGTGTTTTCCGTGCGGCAGGAATCAGACAGATCGCCGTTATCGGTTTCGGTTCGCAGGGACACGCTCATGCGCTGAATCTTCGCGAATCGCTCGTCGGCTCCGGTATCGTCGTAAAAGTCGGCCTTCCCGAAGAAAGCGGCTCCCGGCAGAAGGCAAGGGCGGCAGGCTTTACGGAAAAGGATGGCACGCTCGGTGAGACATTCGCCGTTATCGCGGAATCCGATTTCGTGATATTGCTTATCCCGGATTCGGAGCAAGTCCGGCTGTATAAGAAGATATTCGCGGCGTTGCGATTGGGGGCTATTCTCGGTCTCGCGCATGGATTCCTGCTCGGTCACCTGCTGAGCGTCGGGGAATATTTCCCGGACAACATCAGTGTGATCGGTGTCTGTCCCAAGGGGGTAGGAACGTCCGTCCGTTTGTGGTATGAACAGGGTCGTGAAACGAATGGGGCCGGTATCCCGTGCTCTATCGCGGTGGAGTGCGATCTTGGTGGCGCTCTGGATGTGGCAATCGCATGGGCAATTCAGCTCGGTGCACCGCTGAGTTCCTTTACGACGCTCAGGAAGGAGTTCTTGAGTGATCTGACCGGCGAGCGGGCTATCTTGCTTGGCGCCGTTTGGGCGCTCGCTGAAATGGCGTATCGACGTTTCATCGAACTTGGCTTCAGTGAGGAAGAGGCGTTCAATCTGGCTGTAGAAAGTATTACCGGTCCGATCAGTGATCGCATTTCTCGGCATGGCGGACTGCTGGGGCTCTATAGTGGTCTCCCGGGAAGCGAGCAGAAAATATTTGCCAGGGCATATGTTTCGGTATACGGTCCGGCGAAGGAACTGATTGAGGATATCTACGCTTCGGTGGAATCCGGGGACGAAATCCGGGAGGTTGTCGAGCGCGGGAATCAACTCAGGGAACATCCAATGGAGCGGGTCGATATCGGTGAGATGTGGGCTGTCGGTGAACGGGTCCGCCAGAACCGTGAGAATTTCGAGAAGGTAATCGACCCGATGGTCGCAGGGCTGTACGCCGGTATCATGATGGCGCAGGTTGATGTGCTCCACGATCATGGTCACTGGTGGACTGAAGTTTGTTTTGAGTCGATCATCGAGGCTATCAAGTCGCTCAATCCGCTCATGCATGCCAAAGGTGTGGGTTTCATGGTTCACAGTTGTTCTCCGACGGCTCAGCTTGGTGCCAAAAAATGGGGTCCACGATTCATGTCTTCTCTTTGGGGAGACGTACTGCAAGATTTCAGTAACAATCCGGAAAGCGTTCTTGGATCGCCTCTTTTCCAGCTCTTTGTCGGTCACCCGGTTCACTCGTCGCTTGCAACATGCCTGGAACTGGTTCCGAAAGAAGATCTGTATGTCGGCTGAGACATTGTTCTGATCGTAAAAACCGAAAGCGGGAGAGAAATTGCTCTCCCGCTTTCAATGTTTCAGCAGTATTTGGAGTCACGTCGTTCCCGTCATGAACCCGTTGAGCGCCCGGAACAGCGAGTCGAGAAATGATTCGGAGGATGACATATCACTTCGGAGTCGTTCATCCGAAGCGCCGAGGACGCGGGGGAGGGCGTCGGGAAGATCGGGATCGTATGGCGTGCCGAGGGAGACGAACTCGCCGAAGGTGAGCCGGTCCGAATCCGGGTCGACGGAGAGTCCTGGTTCGTATGGTGCCGTGTCCGTCACGGTTTCGGCAGTCGTTTCTTCCGGTGCCGGAGCGATGTCCACGTCTTTCATCGACGGAACCGACCAGGTCCAGGTGTCATCGCCGACTTCGGTATAGATGGCATTTTCGGCGACGTCCTTTTCCACATCATACGAGACTGTTTGTACGGTCTTGCCGTCGGGTCGACGCAGTTCGATGATGGCTTGCCGATTGGGAAGGGTGAACTTCGCATCGTCGTGCGTGAGAGCGATTTCTTCGCCGGGAGCGAGGGAACGGTTCGAAGTGATGACGTGATTCACGAGTTTTTCCTTGTCAGAGCCGGTGGCGATGATCCAGCCGGAGAGGTTTATTTTTTTCACGTCGTCGTTTCGGATCCTGATCCACTCGGCGCCGGTATCCGTCCCGGCCGGGTTGGGAGCAAGCTCGGTCAGATGCAGGTCGCGCCTCGGGTATTTCTCGATCCGTATCGTGAACGTCCTCACTGTTTCTTCGATGCGGTCACTCGTCGTGAGCGTGCCCTCGTAGGTCCCGGTCTTTTCATATCGATGGCTTGTCGTATCGAGGTAACTCTTGTGACCGTCGCCGAAATCCCAGACATACTTCAGGTTCTTCTTGTTTCCGTCCGTCGAAAACGGTATGAATGCGTTCACATACCCCTGCTTCGGAATGGAGGCCTTCTTTGCTTTCGGTTCGGTGCCAAATACGTTCTCGTATCCCGGCGTGAGGGTCGTGCTCCATCGGAACGTCCCGGAGAGAGTCCGTCCGTACGAGGCTTCCTCGATCGCCGTACCATACGAGACGGAATCCATCGTCGTCATGTCGTCGGACGCGAGGAGGGTCACGGCCCCGTCGGTATTGCGAAGCGCGAGTTTCGAAAGTGCACGGTCAATGACGAGGTAGCCGTTCGCGGAAATCTCACGGAGGGTCGCCGACAGGTCGTTCGTCCAGGTGAACTTCCCGGATCCGGACCGGAGTATCCATCCGACGAGTGCGACGGGTATGTTTCCGGTATTGCGCAACTCGATCCATTCGTTCTCCTCGCCCTTCTGTGCCGGATTCGGGAACAGCTCGTTGATGATGACTGTGCCGACCGGCGGAAGCGTGACTTTCTCCGGTTCGGGATCAAAAGTATTCGTCGCTTTGGGAGTCGGTATATGCGTGAGGAGGAACGTTCCCGTGTCCGTGCGTGCATACGTGGCTCCTTGCCCGGTTCCATCATAGGAATATGTGTCGGCGACACTTTTATCCGGGAACGATAACGTGACGGATTCGGCTCCGGTATTATTAAGTGCGATAAGCGAGGTTTCCGCACCGAGGATGAAAAACCCGTTCGCAACTATGACTGTCCCTGCCGGGAACGTATACCCGGCACTTGAAGAGGCATCTTTCATCGTCCATCCGGCAAGGGATATTTCCGTATCGCCGGTATTACGAAGCTCGATCCACTCTTCTTCACCAGCGTTCGGATACGGGAGAAATTCGTTGATGATGACTGTGCCGATGGGAGGAGGCGTGACTTTCTCCGGTTCGGGATCAAAGACATTTATGGCACCCCGGGTCGGGGTATGTGTCTGGAGGAATGTTCCCGTGTCCGTGCGTGCGAATGCGACGTTTTGATCGGTTCCGTCATAAGATATCGAGTCCGCAGTACTTCCGTCTGGAAACAGAAGGATGACGCTTTCCGCTCCGGCATTATTGAGAGCGATGGATGACGTTGAACCATCGATAACGAGGAATCCTCCAGCCGCGATGACCGTGGCTTTTGGAAACGCATACGTCTTTCCTGAGGCGTCTTGGATTTTCCATCCTGCAAGTTTGATTTCCTCGACCCCGGTATTACGAAGCTCGATCCACTCTTCTTCACCAGCGTTCGGATACGGGAGAAATTCGTTGATGACGATCGTACCGATGGGAGGAGGCGGGTCGGAATCCTTGCAGGCCGGGCTTGGATCGGGTGTTTCGCCTTTGCTGTTCGTCGGCGTCGGACAATCTGAAATCGACCAGGAATCCTTATCGGCATCGTAGACGAGACTCTGATTTTTTCCGGGATTCGTATTTTTTGATGCCGTAAACGGCTTGGTATGACCCGAACCCCAAGCAAGCGCGGCAATCATCGTTTTGCTCGAGTTGAACAGGGCAAGGCTGTTATCCGTGGTCAATGCGGGAGATGTTTTGTTCTTGCTTATCACGTCGGCAATCGCGATGAACGCCGCTGTGCCATCTTTGTTTGCCCACAGAAAGTATCCGTTTCCCGGTATGCTGTCGGAATCCGAGAATGCATGAAACAATGATCCAGTAGGGGTCGAATCACCCTTGGTTTTTCGCCGGAGTTCAAATCCTTTCAATGAATATGCCGCATCGCCTGGATTGTAGAGTTCGACAAAATCATCATTCGCGTCATCACCGGCTATCTGCACCTCGCTTATGATGGTGTCCGGTGGGGAATCGGCTGCAAACAGCATAGCCGGGGCCATCATCATGCGCCCGGCCGGCGGGGGAGTATCGGCTTCTTCCGTCCCGAGAGGAATTTCTGTCGGCGTTTCTTCGACCGGAGGAGTCATTTTTGGCTCTGATGCTGGAATTTCGACCGGAGGCTCTGCGGATGAAGCTGGTTCGTTTAGCGACTCATGGGCAGAAGATGGGTCGCTTTCAGGTACGACCTCAACTGAATCGGCGGAAGGTTCACCGGCTGGCTTTCCCGGTTCGGGTAGTGTCGGTTCGTCCGCCACTGTTGGAAGAATCACGGCATCCTTCGTATCGATATCTTCGACCGGAAGGGCAGGGTCTGTCTTCGGAAAAGACGCTCCCGTGTCCGCAATCGGTGCATCGTCGTCCGGAGTGGATATTGTGTCGGCAAAAGAGGGAATTGAGAGCGCAAAAAAAGAGAGCGTGAGAAGAGTGGGAATGATGGCAACCCGTCCGCTGTTCATATCCGATCGATTTGTTATCGACAGTGTAGCAGAAACCGACATTGAATGGGAAGTCTTTTGAGATTCTCTTCCGAAGGTTTAGCCTTCGAAAAGCAGGATGATGCGTTTGTTCATGTCGTGATTTTGATAGGCGACGAATGCCGTCGAATCGTACGCATCGCCCTCTTGAAGTCGGGTCGTTTTCATGCTATACTGGACTTTGTAAGGGATTCGAACGGACACAAACGTATGAGAATCGACATTGTCCCGGAAGGGAACAAGACAAAACGTGAGGGTGGCGAGAGTATATTTGGTTCGGCACTCCTTTTCGATACGATATTTGGTGGTGTGAAAAATCTTTTGGAAAGCGTCACCTCGAGCATCGCTTCCGCGGTTGACGAGGTGGTGAGCACCGTGCTTCGTCGTGCATTTGTGATTCTTTTGGGAGCATTCGGTATCTGGTTTTTGTTCAGTGGGTTCGCGAGCCTTCTCGATTTCCTCTACGGTCTGCCCGGTATCGGCGAGATCGTGGTCGGTGTGCTCGTATTTGTGGCGGCGATCATCGTATCGGCATTTTCCAGAGCGAAAAAATAGACGTCGCATCAATCGGTACGATACTCATAAATCGATAAACAGTAAGTATAACCGTATGGCAAAGAAAGTCGTGGCGAAGAAGACGAAAAAGGCGGTGACCGTGTCGGATGTGAAGAAGGGGTTTGAGAAGGAGATCGAGAAGGGACTCAAGGCCGTCGAGAAGGAGGCCGTGAAAATCCGGAAGCAGGCGGATGCAGCCGTGAAACAGGCTGATTCCTATATCCGGAAGAATCCGGAGAAGGCGATCGCCATCGCTTCGGGCATTGCCGCAGCCCTCGGTGCCGCATCGGCACTCATCGCCTCGCATTCGAGCAAGAAGAAAAAGTAGTCAAAAGTCCATAACGTCACAAGTCGAAAGCATATCCCGTGGTTTCGTACTCGAAATTTTATGGGGTTGAAAGCATGCCTCGTGACCGTGTCCGCACGGTTCTACGAGGTGAAACCGCTCCGGTCTGCCGGGGCGGTTTTTGCTGGTCGCTTATACCAAATGAAGGATCAGTGATCTGTTGGGACGGAGCTTAGCTCCGGAAGGGCAAACAGGAATACGGGCGTTCATTCGGCGTTAGTTCCGTCCGAAAGCAAACACCGTGAAGCGGCCAAAGGTCGCGCTGTCGGTGATATGGTAGTCGGCAAGTTTTTCTTTTGAGGATCGCTCAAGGAGGAGCTCCTCGTCTTTGGAGATACTCGAAAGATCGATCGAGAAGACGGGAAAATCGGGAGCGATCCGGGTATTTTCGTTCAATGTCTTGATTGTGATGCCGTACGGATCGAGGAAGTAGAAAAGGCCTTTGATCATGCCGAACAAGTCTCCGCTTCGGTCGTCGACATAGACCGTATCCGATGTTCCGGCGTGGACTCGTATGTATCCGGCGATCGATCGGATGTCCGAGACGGTGACGCTCTCCGGCGCGACGACACGTTCTGGATGTGCCCCTTCGTATGAGGCAAAGGTCTCGAAAAGCGTGCGCACGTTCAGAAATGAGAGAATAATGATGACCGCCACGATGATACTCACTCCGATTTTTGCGAATCGTTTTTCGGCGGATTCGAACCAGAGCGCGAGGAAGAGAAATGGGACGAATTCCACGACCAGGAAATAGCGCGAGGTCATCTCGGTCGCGAAGGGGATAAAGATGAGGAAGGCGGCAATCGCATAGACCGCTACGAGGACCAGAAAGCGTCTTTTCTTCGGATCAGTCTCGCGATGCGCACGCCAAAGGAGGAGAAGATATCCGCCGACCGAGAACAGCGTGCTAAGCGCGAGTCCGGACAAGGCGATGATGCGTCCGAAGGTCCCGAGCGCCTTTTCTTCGGCAGCCAATCGGGAGCGGAAGCCGGCTAAGTGACAGTCCTCGAGTCCTTCGGAAGACGAGATAATCATCGCATTGTTTCGGACTTGGCAGACGCCGTCGACCACCGCATATTCAGGAAGCAATCGAATCGGGGTCGATTCCATGATGATACCGGTGATAAATTCCCGGGTATTTTCGCCACCGGTCTGTACTTCGGAAGAAAGTTGCGGGGCATTCAGGAAGAGGGCGACCGCGACTATGATCGTTGTCGTTTTCCAGATACTCGGTTGTTTCCTGAATGTGAGTAGGAAGAAGGCGATCAGTACGAACGGAGCGACGAGGAGGAAAAGCGTATGGAGTTGGACGCCGACGCCAAGCGCGATGCCGGAGAGGATCGTCCACGACAGTTTCCTCTTCCGATCTTCGGTATCCGTTTCCGATAGGGCGTAGAGGAAAAAGATCGTGAAGAATGAGAGCGAGTTTGGATTCCAGGCGAAGCGGGAGTATTCGACCGCGTATGAGGAGACTGCCGACAATGCGGTGACGACCAGACTGATCCGGTCGGAGAAACACTTTCGGAGGAACAAGAAGAGCATCGGTATCGCGAGGATAGAGAAGAAGAGATCCGGGTATGCCAGCGTCACGGGCGTGTCACCGAAGGTCCATGCCGAGGCGGATTGGAAATAGTAAAAGAGTGGTCCGAGTCGGAACCGTGTCCCCGAGGCGTTCGGTCCGAGAAGGGGGAGATCCTTTCTTCCCGACAGGACGCCATGGACAAAGGTCGCATCGCGGGCCTGATCGTCGTTGAATCGGATCCAGTCGGCGAAGTGATAGGTACGCAAAAATATCCCCGCTACGACGATCAGGCCGAGAAGAATGAAGGGAATATATTTTTTGTCGAATATCGGGTGGTCGAAGCGATTCATGTCCGTATCGATGAGAAGAGGGCTGATTTGAAAGTTATGTCACCAACATGTCGATAGTACCTTAGACGACGGTATTCTTCAACTCCATGTTTCATCCGAAGGCTAAACCTTCTCCGAAGGTTTAGTCTTCGGAGAAGAGGAGGCGTGGTATACTTACAGCATGCTTTCTACACCGAAAAAAGTCGTTCTCGTTTTGATCCTTGTCGCGTTTTCTGGCATGGGTACGATATTGATATCGGGCATGCGAAATGGGCCGGCTGTGATTTTGTCGGATGCTCCCGAATCGGATCAGAGTGGTCGGCCAATCGAGGCTCAGACTTCGGATGGTAATGTCATGCCAGATGCGGGATCACAAGGGGTTGAAAGGGGAATAAATGGGAATGAAAATGGGCCGGCTGGAAGCGTTTCATCTGCGGATGCGGCGGCAGGAAAGCTGGAGAACGGGGCGCCGACGGATGGAACAATAGCGAGTAATGAGATAAAAGGGGGGCAAGGGGGAGAAATTGGAGGAAAAGGGAACGTGGACAAGGCCAGTATTTCCAGCATTGATCATCTCGTGTCATTCGGATATGAGAAACGAACATCGCGAACTATCGATACGGTTATCGTCCATTCTTCGTACGACGCTCTCGGGAATGATCCCTATTCGGTGTCGGGCGTGATCGCGGAATACAAACAGAACGGCGTGTCACCTCATTATCTGATCGACCGGAAGGGGGCAGTGTATCGGCTGGTTGAAGATATCAATGTCGCGTATCATGCGGGCGTGTCCAAGATGCCCGATGGTCGCACCGGAGTGAATGCGTTCTCGATCGGTATCGAAGTGATCGAAAAGGACACCGACTCGCCGACGTCGGCACAGTATGCGAGTCTCCGGTCACTCATCGCCTCGTTGAAATCAAAATACCACATCAAGTATGTGCTCGGTCACAGTGACATCGCACCGGGACGGAAGACCGATCCGTGGGGATTCGATTGGAAGGAACTCAAGTGAAAAGTTGAAAGTGAAAACTGTAAAATGCGGGGACGGGAACGGAAAATGGCTAGGCTGTTCACGAGTTCACAGGTTAACGAGTTGGGAACGGAAACGAAGTCTGTCTTTGCGAGGCCTCGGAGGCCGAAGCAATCCAGAGATTTTGTTCCTCCTGTCTTTGCGAACCATCTTCTGGAGATGAAGCAATCCAGTCCAGTCGCTCGCAAGCCACAGGACCAGAATCCTGGACTGCCACGGGTTCGCAGACTCACCCTCGCAGAGACGGACGGGGAGCGAAGTCCGTCTTTGCGAGGC
>CAITOC010000009.1 GCA_903893925.1 Candidatus Moraniibacteriota bacterium | reverse complement strand
GCGATCCAAGATTCGAACTTGGGACCTCGTCATTATCAGTGACGCGCTCTAACCAACTGAGCTAATCGCCCGAATAATCGGCTCAAACTGCACAAGAGCAACGCCTCCAATTGAGGTCCTCAACAGGATAACACGCTCTTTGAAAAGAATCAAGTCTTCGTTACAGTCTGTCTTTACAGTCTTAGCAGCTGCAGTATTTGAGGTATCAATTTCACGGTATTACGACGATGCACGATTTCCGGTCCGATCCAAAAAAAAAGAAATGGCCACATACAGCGACCGTTTTTACCCTGGCCTTCTATTCATTCACGCCATCCGAAAGTACATAGAAATGCATGATTTCAAACATACATCCCCAATAGAAAAATCCCGAACAACCTCCTGCGATTGCAGCTATAAAGACATATGCCAGAGTAAAGTACACTAACCCGACAGGCGTACACATGGAAATATCCGACCATTTTCCTACCCGCGTGGGTCGATATACCAGTTCGGCAATCACGGCTACAATCACAAAGAAAACGAATGACGCGATTTTTCCCGCGAGCGTCAGGCCGTCATCATATATGAACATCGCTACGGCATACATCAAAACCAACGAAATATGAACCGCAAGCGTAAAGAGGCCTTTTTCTATCAACCACCGCAACGGGCGGTCGATAAAATCCCGTTCAAACGATATCAAAACGTTCATTTTTCCCCTTTTTTAAGTGAACAAGATTCCTTTCCCCATATCATCGCACATTATGAAAAACTGTCAAAAAAACGCCCCATTTTTACGACATTCGACTCTTCTTCTCTTGTTTCCGTTGTTGGCGGTTAGTTGTAAGTTGTCAGTGATTTCTTTTCAACTCCTTAACACGTGAACACGTTAACCCGTCAACAAAGCAACTGTTTTAGAGCCTCCTTCCTATTGCCTTATTTTTCATTTTTCGCTTTGAATTTTTCACTTCCTGGGCAGATATCGGAAAGAACACAGTCCCCACATTTCGGATTCCGAGGCGAGCAGATCGCCCGACCGTGTGTGATCAGGTATTCATTCATATCCAGGTAGTCTTTCTTCGGGAACAGCCTGCTAAGCTCTGCCGACATCTTCTCGGCGGTTTTCGCGTCCGACCACCCGAGCCGGGGAACCAATCGAAAGACATGCGTGTCCACCGCGACTCCTTCCTGCCTGCCGAATGCCTTGGCGAGCACGATATACGCCGTCTTGTTCGACACGCCCGGAAGGGCGAGCAATCCTTCGAGCGTATCGGGTACCTTCCCGCCGAAACGCTCAACGAGGACCTTTCCCATCCCGCGCAAATTTTTCGCCTTATTACGATAGAATCCGGTCGAATAGATTTCCTTCTCCAAGACGCCCTGATCGGCATCCGCATAATCACGCGCCGTCTGGTATTTCTTGAACAGTTCCTTCGTGACCATGTTCACGCGCTCGTCGGTGCACTGTGCGGAAAGCGCCGTTCCCACGACCAACTCAAGCGGGTTCGACCACGCGACGAACGGCCCCGTCACCGGATAGGCTTTCCGAAGTCGCCTTAAGGCCTCTTTGACATTTTGCTTTTTTTCTTCGATATCCATATATCGGCAGTATAGCGGAAACCGGCGGATAAAAAAACGCCTGATCGGAATACTCATTCCGACCAGGGCGATACGATGACCTTGCGACAATCAACAGGACATTTTTTCCGTCTCTTCGGGAAGCAGCTCGTTCAGACGATCCTCAAGGGATTGCAACAATACGCCGAGCTCTTCCGAATTCGGAACAGGCTCAGCGACTGAGAGAATCCTCTCCAAAAAGAGCCGTGCTCTTTCGACGGAATCAGTCTCCAATTGGAACGGGAGAAAGATTTTCGTGAGAATCCGCGAGGAAGAGAACGTCCTCTTCGCGAAATCCCTTACCAAAGCGACTTCGATCGTACCCTTGTCGATTCTCGATAAAAGCTCGAGCTCTCCGGGAAACGTGAATGCCTTGTTCTCTATGCCGATAATTCCGTTTGTCATCGCTATCCTTTTTTTAAAGATTTTTTAAACACGTACCGAGAAAGAACACCAATGAGTTCTATCACGACGGAGGCGAAAGGTCAATGAACACCTCGCAGCAAAGCTGACGGGGTATCCGTCGCCACTCTACCCTGTCATCCCGGGCTTGCCACAGTCGTTCACGAACGACGTGTCTTGACCCGGGATCCAGTCCCCGTTTCACAGCAACATATCCGCGGCAGAGCTGCGTGGCATTGACCCTAGGAGAGAATCAACTACCCCGCAGCAGAGCTGACGGGGTATTACCCTAAGAGAAAATATAGCCAAAGATATCGGGGTCCTCTTCCGCATCTTTGACCAGTTTTTCGAAATCATTCATAGCGTCACGATATTTGATATCATTTTTTTCCCGTGCCAAGAAGCTTGGCCAACTTGTTTTCAAACTCGTCAAAGTCTGAAATATAATTCTTGTCTTGCTCTATCCGGTATTTTTCATATTCACCCAATGCCAAAGATTCGGCCACCGCATGGCTCGCTTTTCCCAAATCTCCGAGGATGTCCCTATCGTTGAGTTTCAAAAATTCATTGAGCTTTTGCTCCCAATGTTTCATAAACATAGCTTGCCTGCGCTTCGCTTGCGACTCGGCAAAGAGAAGATACTGTTCGACTATACCATTGAGGCCGGCGAGCTCTTCTTTGTCCAGATATTTTTTTGCGATCACCACATCGCTCTCGCGAATCTTTCCTTTTGGAGCATTTTTCCACGTCGTCAGTCCCATGTTCGGCTTGGCGCTATCCACCCGACCTTGTACGATCTCTGCCGCCGTTTTTCCTGTTATAGCGAAGTGCAGTTTGTTTTGCACGGTAGCAAAAAAATGCTGTGCTTCGATACTATTTTTGTCATAGTCCACACTGCACTGCGTGTAGATATCGGTAATTTTTTGATAAAATCTCCGTTCACTGCTTCGAATATCCGCTATGCGGGCCAACTGCTCTTCAAAATAATCCTGGCCAAAGGTATAGTTGGGAGTTTTCAGCCGCTCATCATCCATCGTAAATCCCTTGATGATATATTCCTTCAACCGCTCGGTCGCCCATATTCGAAATTGGGTCGCCTGCGAGCTGTTGACTCGGTATCCAACGGAAAGAATAGCGTCAAGGTTATAGAATTCCACTTCTCGCGAAACCTGTCTGTCTCCCTCATTTCGAACGTGTGCAATTTTTGCACACGTTGCTTCTTTTATAAGCTCTTTATCGATATAGATATTTTGCAAATGTTTTGTTACCACACTCCTATCAACTCCAAAAAGCTCGGCGATTTTTGCCTGAGTAAGCCAAATACTTTCACCACGTAAGAGTATCTCTACTTTCACCTTGCCATTCGGCGAGGTGTAGAGAAGAAATTCTGTAAAGCTATCCTGTTTGATGAGTTGGTTCTTTTTCATAGCATCTTACCATGCATGTCTCATTAAACTCAAAACAGAAAATATCATCCTTTATATAAGCCATAATTCTACTCAATTTTCCAAATTTTCAATTGAAATCGTGCGGAAAAAATTTCTAATATTATGGCTTTACAGAAGCAATAATCAGCTATCTGCTAAAATTTAACGAGACACTAGTGGCATCTTACAATATACGCCGATCTGAAGAAAAGGTTGGCCACTTTTTTTCTCTCCCTGCCATTATTATATTCCCAAAGACCAAAAAAACACCAATTTGAGTCTTCCATCGCAACAACGTCCAACAAATACCACCTCCTATCCAGGTACGCGAAATGACGGCCGTCATTTCGCGTACCCCTCCCATGTTTTTTCTGCCTCCTCGCCCTCCGGGAGAGGATGTCGGGTCGCCCGACAGGTGAGGGTCTTGTTTTAGACTGATCCAAGGAACCTTCTGAACAATATTCGGATCCTAAAATCTATACCAGCTCCCGCCTCAATCCCTCCCTTCCAAGCCTCATCCAGTATTCGGTCTCTTCGGTATCATTGCCGTTGAGGAATTTTTCCTGATGCGCGCCGAAGAACTCCATCACGACGCCCGCCAAGGCATAGTCATACAGATACCGTTTCTCCACCAGAGCGAGCGGATTCGATGCGCCGTATACGTTCATGATGTACTCGACCCGATCACGAAGCGACGCCCCGTCACCCTCTTCATGGAACAGGTTTGCCGCGATGACCGAAAGTTCCTGAATCCTCGGATACCAGTTGGAGACGGAGAAATCGAGGATATAGATTTTCCCGTCATTTCCTTTCAGAACGTTTCCTTTGGTGAAATCGCCATGCACGAAACAGTGTGGCAACTCGTCGATCGGGATTTCCCCGTACCGGTCCAATACCCTGTCCACCAACTTCAGATCATCAGGCCCGATGAATTTCTTCACCTTCTGATATGATTCCCCGATATTCGGAATCGCCCACGAGTCGGACAGATACGACGGATGATGGTCGATCGCGTTCACCTTCGTTGCCTGTTCTAGCACTGCTTTCCGCTCTTCCTCGTTCGGTACACGATCCATCTCTTGAAAAGAGCGTCCTTCGACGAAGTCCATGAGCACCATCGAAATACCTCCTTCGGGACCGTACGCAAATACCGTCTCGCCACCGGATGTCTCCTGTAGTCTGGGATGATTCACTCCCGCTTGCACGACTTTTTCCATTATCACGCGATACCGGTCGATCACCGCCTTGCTTCGATACTTCGCGAACATCTTCGCGACGTACTTTCCTCTGGAAGTCCGAACGATGACATTACAATCCTCGTATCCGCGCTCGATGACGGAATACTCCGCAGGCGTGCCGATTCCATATGCCTCCGCGAGACGCTCAACGACCGGACCGAGATCACCCCGATAATCAAGCCGATCAAGAGGAGTTTTCGTTATTATAGTCTCATTCGGATCAACGGAATCTTTCATATATTTTTTCATGACATGCCATAGTCGCACACACTATCATAATGATTTCTTCGCGATGACATGCAGTTCATGGAACGTATGCGGTCCCACTTTCCGATGTGTGCCGTCGTAGGAATACGTCTTTTGTTCGATAATAGTCAACTCCCCTAATGCATCACGCACTTCTTCAAGCGTATAGGTCGTCGGAACCGAAAGCGTTTCTTCGGGCGTGAACGTGAAAATCTCCAATACGCCACCGGGATTGAGTGCCTGGCAGATCGTAGGAAGGAACTCCTGCAGTGCATACGCTTTCGTGAGAAATTGCAGGCTGTGATGAATCACGATGATATCGTATCTCTTGGTCGGCTTCCAATCCTTCAGATCGGCGACCATATACGTTACCGACGGGATTCCATCAAGCGAAGCCGGTGTTTCCTTCTCGATATCGACGGCATCCACCGTCAATCCGCGCGCGGCGGCGTAGAGCGACACGAATCCCCGCCCACACCCGAGGTCGAGAAACGTTGCCACGTCCGGATGCAGGTCGAACAGATTTCGGTACGAATAGTTCATAATGTAATGGTGGACCGTGCCGGATAGAACCCGCCTCTCCCGAGAGGCGGGACAGGCCGGCGACCTCCTGAGACAGCATTGTCCCGGAAATCATTGTGGACCGTGCCGGATTCGAACCGGCGACCTCCGCATTGCAAATGCGGCGCTCTAACCAACTGAGCTAACGGCCCAATACAGGGAAAACTGACAACTCACAACGAACAACTCACGACTCGGAGGATACCGACTTCATAATCTTACCCAATCCTAGCCGAAAAATGGGATTTTGTCTATGATGAAAGAAACTGACAACCCACAACTCATAACTGACAACAAAACGGATTACCGTTTACATCCTCTTATGACCCCGAGTTATAAGTTGTCAGTTATGAGCTATTTGTTTCGAAATGAGTTGTCCATTGTAAATGGCAAGTTGCTTGTTGTAAGTTGTCAGTCATAAGTTGTAAGTTAAATAGAATGGAACATTCTATTTATTGGCACTGTTTCCGCAAGATCCCCGGGATCGGACAGACACGACTTCGGTCGCTTATGTCGGCGTTCTCGTCCGGCGAGGCGGCATGGATTGCGGATGCGGACATGCTCCTGTCCACCGGCATGAGTCGGGACACGATGGATGCGATCGTCGCCGGACGGCGTACGATCGATCCGGAACGTGAACAGGATGCGCTCGATGAGAGCGGTATCCGCATCCTCTTGTGGACCGATGATGATTTCCCGACACTCCTGCGTGAGGCGCCGTTCCCCGTCTCTCTCCTCTATGTCCGCGGGACGTTCGATGAATGGAATCGACCGATGGTCGCCATCGTCGGCTCACGCCAACACACCGCCTACGGCCGACAATCTGCCGAACGTATCGCCGAAGATCTGTCCCAAGCCGGCATCGTCGTCGTGTCCGGTCTCGCATACGGCATAGACTCGGTCGCGCACGGCGCCGCACTCCGCGCGAGCGGCATCACCATCGCCGTCTTGGGTGATGGGCTCGACGATGCCTCCATCCATCCCAAAGACCACCTCCCGCTTGCCACGCGCATCATGGAATCCGGGGCACTCATCTCGGAATATCCTCCGGGTACACCGGCCGGGCGTGGTACCTTCCCGGCACGCAACCGGATCATCGCCGCTCTCTCGCTTGGAGTCGTGGTCGTCGAAGCCGCCGAGAAAAGCGGCTCACTCATCACTGCCTTGCACGCGCTTGAATGCGGACGAGACGTGTTCGCCGTTCCCGGCTCGATCTTCTCCCCGGCATCGACCGGCACACACCGACTCATCCGCGACGGCGCCAAGCTCGTCCGTGGTGTGGGCGATATCCTCGAAGAACTACCACTCCAAGAGAGCGGAAATCTCCAGTTGAAAGGAGCCGAATCCAGTCCGAAGCCAATACCGGATAACCTTTCGATAGAGGAACAAAAATTGCTTTCGATCCTCTCACACGAAGCCATGCAAGTTGACGAAATCATCAAATCGTCGCATCTTGGGACAAGCGAGGCGGGATCCGCTCTCACGATGCTTGAATTGAAAGGACTCGTGAAAAACATCGGTGGGATGAATTATATACGAGTCTGAAAAGTTACAAGTCAAAAGTCTCAAGTCGAAAGAGGATGAGACTTGCCAATATTCCCGAAGCAAGTATCATACATTGGTGGGGTAGGATTGACTTTTTTGTCATTCCTCATCAGAAACCGCCATTTAATAGGCTTTTCACTTTCGACTTCATTATGAAGCTTCTCATCGTCGAGTCACCGTCCAAGGCCAAGACCATCGGCAAGTACCTCGGGAAGGACTACACGGTCGTCGCCTCGGTCGGCCATGTCCGCGACCTCCCCAAGTCCAACAAGAACGCCATCGACATCGAGGGCGGTTTCGTGGCGAAATATGAGACCATCCCTGGTAAGGAAAAAGTCATCAGCAGTATCAGGAGTCTGGCGAAAAAAAACACCGAGATCCTGCTCGCGACCGACCCCGACCGCGAAGGCGAGGCGATCGCCTGGCACCTCGTAGAAGCCTGCAAGCTGAAAGACCCGAAGCGCGTCCTCTTCCATGAGATCACTGAGACCGGTATCCGTGAGGCGCTCAGACACCCGAGACTCATCGACCAGAACCTCCGTCGCGCACAGGAAGCCCGTCGCGTCCTTGACCGGCTTGTCGGCTATGATCTGTCCGGCCTCATCTGGAAGAAGGTCCGATACGGCCTCTCGGCCGGCCGTGTCCAATCCCCGGCACTCCATATCATCGCGGTGCGCGAACGCGAAATCACCGCGTTCATCCCCGAAACCTTCTGGAAAATATCAGGGTCGTTTCTCACGGAAAAGAAAGATGTCCTCGAACTTCTGTGTTCCGAAGAGCCTAAAGACGAGGCACGGACCGACGAAATCCTTTCGATATCCACCTCCAAGGACTGGGAAGTCATCGAAGTGAAGGAATCCGAGGTTGTCAGGAATCCGCTGCCGCCGTTTACCACCTCGACATTGCAACAGACAGCGAGTTCGCGCCTCGGATTCTCCCCAAGCAATACGATGCGTCTCGCACAGCGTCTCTACGAGGCGGGCCATATCACCTATATGCGAACCGACAGCGTCGCGCTCTCCGAAGAAGCGCTCGGACATGTCGCGGCGGCCGTGAAGTCCGCTTTCGGTGATAACGCGCTCATGATCCGACATTTCAAAACCAAATCAAAGAACGCACAAGAAGCACATGAGGCGATCCGGCCCACGTCGTTCGGGAAACTCCCCAAGCTTCCCGATGACCAATTGAAGCTCTACCGTCTCATCCGCACCCGCACGCTTGCCTCACAGATGAAGCCGGCAGAACTTCTCCGCACCAAGATCTCGGCAAACACGACCGATCGTGCACTCCCTGACTTTTCCACGACCGGTTCGCGGCTCATGAGCCCGGGATGGCTCGCCGCCGACCCGGATGCCCGCAAGGACGATGTCGAGCTTCCGAAACTCGCTCCCGGCGACCCGCTTACGCTTCAGGCGATCAATGACGAAAAGAAGGAAACGGAACCGCCGAAACGCTATTCCGAGGCAGGCCTCGTCAAAGAACTCGAGAAGCGTGGTCTCGGACGGCCGTCGACCTATGCATCCATCATTAAGACGCTCCTCGACCGACAGTATGTCGAAAAGGAAGGCCGATCACTCAAAGCAACCGAGACCGGCGAAGTCGTGGATGGATTCCTGTCGGAACACTTCCCGAATGTCGTCTCGGACACACTCACCGCGGAAATGGAGAACGAACTCGACGAGATTGCGGACGGCAAACGCGACTATGCCAAGACGCTTTCCGATTTCTATGGTCCGTTCAGCAAGGAAGTGAAAGCCAAAGACAAATCGACTGCGAAAGCCACCAACCTCGGCGAGGCCGACGAGAAACACAAGTGTCCGAAGTGCGGAGTCTCGATGGTCATCAAACTCGGACGCTCCGGCAAATTCCTCTCCTGTTCGAAGTATCCCGAGTGCGACGGCGCGCTCACCATGGAAGGCACCGAGGTCGAGGGACCCAGGGAGACAGGCGAGGCCTGTCCCGACTGTGGTAAACCACTCGTCGAGCGGGAGGGTCGCTACGGGAAATTCGTCTCCTGCTCGAATTATCCGAAGTGCAAATATATCAAGAAAGACGTGGGGGAACAGAATACGACCGGTGTGAAATGTCCAAAGTGTGGCAAGGGTGAAATGGTCGAGAAGCGCGGTAAGTTCGGCGTCTTCTATTCCTGCTCCAACTATCCGGAGTGCAAGAACGCCATCAAGGCCAAGCCGACCGGTGCACTCTGTCCTCTGTGTGGTGCTCTCATGATGCAAGGGACAAAAACGATTCCAGAAAGATGTTCAGATAAGACCTGCCCCAATCATAATCCTCACAAGCTCGGAGATACGGGGAAGAAATAGCAATCATGGAGAGACGGGAACAGCCCGTCTCTACGAATATCACTTTGGAGATTGGAGAGAGATGCCCAAGTGATATCAGAACGATTTATCATACACGAAAAAAACGCCTTTCGGCGTTTTTTTCGTATCGCATGCTTTTATGGTTGGTCCTGTCTATACCGTACCCTTGAGAAGGTATCGTACGCGGCTTGCGCCGGTACGATCGACCGTTGGCTTGAGCCATTGATTCTGTTCATGTGACGATTGCTCGTCACCTGTCAGTGAACAATACTCTACACCTAATCTCCCTAGAAAGGAGGTGATTCATCCACAGCTTCCGCTACGGATGCCTTGTTACGACTTCGTCCTTATTACTAGCCCCACCGTAATCCCCGATTTGACCCGGGGGCTTCTGGTGTTGCCAGCTCTCTTGACGTGACGGGCG
>CAITOC010000008.1 GCA_903893925.1 Candidatus Moraniibacteriota bacterium | reverse complement strand
CTCCTTCCGGGTCGCTTTGAGGTATTCCTCTAGGTGCGCCCGAAGCACCTCTTTTCTGGTTTCCATAGTCATAGGCGGCTATGGTACCCGAATTACTATCTATCCGTACAGGTTGGGTGACATTAATTGTTATCTATAACGCATCTTTGACATCGCCCACCCATACTCCTAGTATGAGATCAGGGTTCGTGTTCGCGATTCCCTGTAATCAGAGAAAAACAATCAAATGGGAAACATTGAAAACAAGGGTGCCTGCGGCTCCGACTGCGGCTGTTCATGCGATGAAGAATGGAACGACGATCTGTTCTTTCCGCTTATCGGGGAAGAAATCCCGAATTTTGAAGGACAGATCTTTCATGAGGAATCATTCAAGGATGTGCAACTGACCGACTATCGTGGAAAATGGCTGATTCTCTTCTTCTATCCGGCGGATTTCACCTTCGTTTGCCCGACGGAGCTCGAGGACCTTGCCGAACAGTACGCGACGTTCAAAGAACTCGGGGCGGAAATTCTTTCCATCAGCACCGATACGGTATATGTCCACAAGGCTTGGCATGATCATTCGGATGCCGTGCGGAAGGTCACCTACCCGATGTTCGCCGATCCGACTGGGGAACTGTCCCGCATGTTCGGAACGTACATTGAGGACGAGGGGATTTCACTTCGCGGAACGTTCATCATCGATCCGGACGGCGTCTTGCAGTCGGTAGAGATGAACTCCAACGCGATAGGACGGAACTCCGGGGAGCTGTTGCGAAAGCTTCGCGCGGCGCAATTCGTGCGCGAGAACGGAGGAGAGGTCTGCCCGGCCAAATGGACGAAGAAGGGGGATAAAACGCTTACGCCGGGAATCGATCTCGTCGGAAAAATCTGATGTTCTTCCATTACCTCGACAAAAACAGGTTATCTTGATTCGTAACAACCAAGAGTATGTATGAAAAACAGGATTTCTCGGGTATTCTCGGCACACAAGGATTCTCGAACGAGCTTCTTTCAGATCATTTCACATTGTACGAGGGATATGTGAAAAATGTGAATGGACTCTTGGAAAAACTATCAACGACAGGCGCCAACACGCCAGAAGGAGCGGAGCTCCGTCGACGATTCGGCTGGGAATGGAACGGGATGCGTCTTCATGAACTGTACTTCGGGAATATCACAAAGACGACATCAGACCTACCGGAAGGCCTGTTAAAGGAACGGCTTATCGCAGAATATGGGAGTTTCGAAACCTGGGAACAGGATTTCCGCGCCACTGGCGCAATGCGAGGCATCGGCTGGGTCGTCCTTTCCGAGGACAAGCAAAGCGGAGGCCTTTTGAACACATGGATAAACGAACATGATGGGGGGCACCTTGCTGGTGCGACGCCTCTTCTCGTCATGGACGTTTTCGAACACGCCTATATCCGTGACTACGGTATCAAACGTGCGGACTATATAGATGCTTTCATGAAATCAATCGATTGGGAAACGGTGGAAACGAGACTCTCATAAGGAGCTCATCCTTCCCGCGGCTTTTTTTTCGACATCGTAAGCAATATGAGATGGCCGGAAAGATTCCGGTCATCTTTTCTTCATGATATCAATCATGCTATATTGGAGAAAAGAAACCGACCTTTCCTTATGAAACGAATTTCTCCGATTCTCGTCGCCCTCGTACTCGGGTTGTTCTTCACGCCCGTCTCTCCAGCACTAGCAGCTTGTGCAGGGTCATGCTCACCTACCTGCGTTGCGAGCACCGAGACGCAGTCCGGCGTGTGCACTACGGCCAACGGCGATTCCGTGAACAATACGACTACGGACCCGTGGCTTTGTTGCATACCAAGACAGACATCCGGATCGTCCACTACCCCAATAGGAGCAAGCGCTTCTGCCGGATCGTCCGCGCCATCTACTACCAATGGTTCGGTCTCCTATATCCCACTTGAGGCGATTCCCGGCGTCAGCAATGCGTCCGATCTTCCGTCATACATAACAGGCCTCTATAAGTTCGGCCTCTGGGCGGTCGGCATCGCGGCGATGTTCATGATCACCATCGGTGGGGCGATGTACCTCACAAGCGCAGGAAACACCTCTGCGACAGGAAATGCAAAGAACGTCATCACGGATGCTATCATCGGTCTCATCCTCGCCATCGGCGCTTGGTTTCTCCTTAATTTCATCAATCCAAGCATATTGAACGGGGACCTGAGTATCTTCAGTACGATGACGGTAACTGGAGGGACGAGTTCTGCGGACAGCTCTACTGCTGAAGACACTGGAACGTCGACGAACCCGACTGGCAGCACCACTTGTTCCAACTGCACAAGCATCCCATCAAGCGTTCCAAATAAGGGATGTTCTCCACCGGCATCCGGATATACCGCCGGAACCTGTCAGTTAAATAGTGATCTTCTTGCAAAGATTCAGAACATAAGCATAACCGGATGGAGAATAACAGAATCCTATCCGCCCACGGTCACTCATCTGTCCTCATGCCATAAAAACGGCACCTGTGCGGATCTGAACAACTCTGGCGGTGCGACTGATCCCGCGACCATCAAGGGTTACTATGATGCATTTAAGGCGGCTGGGCTGAACGTCTTGTATGAAAGCAATAATTGCGCCCCATACACCGCCGTCGGCGTCACGAACTGCAAATCGTATCCGACCATGACGAATGCCTCTTCCTTTCACGTGTCCTGAAAATTGTCCTCCTACGGATGATCCGGCTTCTTCTGTCCCGATATCATGGCAAAGCATAGTATAAGGAAGCATCCTTCCGGATTCCATTACATCCGAAACGATATGAGAATCGCCACATGAAAAAAATATTTTTCATATCCATTTCCTTCTTCGCTGTCACGCTCCTTTTTCTCGGAGTATATAACTTCGCCTTTCGGAGTAATCCGAGCAATCCGACCGTCGACGCAAAAAAACAAATCGATGCGAAGCAGGCTACCGATCAGCTCTTCGCCGATAACTCAAAGGTCGCGGCAGTATCGCCAATCACGGACGTTCCGGCTTACGGCGCCACTATACTCGACAATTCCCACATCGCCTATTTCAACGATCGCTCCTTGAAACGTGCCTCACTCGGTGGTGGAGGAGAGGAAACCATTATAAAAAACCTTCCAGGAAAAACCCTGCGGGCTGTCTGGTCTCCCGATAAGACAAAAGCACTCGTCCTCTTCGGTACGGATTCCGGAGAACGCTGGTTTTTTCTCACTCTCTCAGACGCCTCCGTGAAGCCTCTTCCTGCCGCCATCACATCGCCGGTGTGGTCCAATCTTTCTGAACGGATTTTTTATCTGTACTCCGACGCATCACAAAAAAAAATCGAGCTCGATTCCGCCAAACCGGATGGAAGCGACTGGAAGATACTAGCCCCCGTCACTATTCAAAATGCGTTTCTTGCGACCACTCCTTCATCAGCCCTGCTTTCTTATTGGAACAAGCCATCAGCATTCGACGAAACAGCTTTGTATACAGTCCCTCTTTCGGGAGGCGAGACCAAAAAAATATTCGCCGGTAAGTTCGGCGCAGATTACTCTTGGTCGCCGGATGGAACAAAAATTCTCATAAGCAACACCCTTTCCAAAGGCGGTACCGACACCCGGCTCGGCATCGCAAACCAAGACGGTGGGGAATTTAGGACCCTGCAGGCACCGACACTCGTTTCAAAGACGGTCTGGTCAAAGGATAACAAGACCATCTACTATGCCTTACCGCTCTCCATCCCGGAAAATTCCGTACTTCCGAACGACTATTTTTCCCGGCCGATACATACCCAGGATTCGTTTTGGAAAATGGACGTGACGACCGGAAAAAACGATCGGCTCGTCGATCCGAGCGTGATAGGCGGCAACTACGACAGCGCCGGACTCTTTCTAGACCAGAATGAGAATTTCCTCTATTTTACCGATCGGACAAGTGGAAAACTGTATCGAATCAAGTTGGGAGCATAAGGCACTGTAGCCCTCAGAACACTGCTGTTATAACTTGAACAAACCTGTCTCAACGGGTTTATTTTCTTTGCGTTCTGGCCTGTCCGTTGATGATTCCTCCGGATGCCTCTCCGCTGTTTTCTTCCGCGACACCGCCACGACGAGTCCTATAACGGCGAACCACTGAATATCCAGATCATTCCTGAAAAACGGAGTGTCCACCAGGCCGTGAACGAAGAATGCCACCAAAAAAGAAAGGAGAAGGGCTGTTTCATTGAAGGTCTGGGCCGACGTCTCGTGTCTCACATATACCCACAAAGAGCGGAGAGCCGAACCGAGAATAAAAATGAATCCCGTCAGGCCGATGATTCCTGTTTGGAGCCATGTCGCGAGGAAAATATCGTGTGGATGAGGGACTGCCCACTCCAAATACGGCGGAAACTCCGACTGTAACGCAAGGTATTCCCGTTCAAAATTACGAAGTCCCACTCCGAAAAAAGGATGCTCCCAAATCATCCTTACGGACGCGTTCCAAATCATCACACGGGAAGCGAGTGAATTTCGTACTTCTCCGCTCTCAAGTCTCGAAACGCTATTTTCAAATATACCAGAAGACGGAAGGAGAAGTGCTCCCAAGAAGACCGCAAAAAACAGGCAATGAATATGGTATTTTCTCGGAAGGACATCCTGAACAAGGAAGAAAACAATCCCGACAACAGCCGCTGTCATACCACCCTCTGATTTGGTTTCAAAAAGAACCAAAAGAACCAAGGCCGTTTCAGTAAAAAATAGCACAGACTGAGACCAGCATCTTTTTCTTAGATATCCGAGGCAAAAGAACGTACCCAAAAGCACTCCGGGCTCAAGAAAAAATGCGAGGTGGTTTGGAGACGTAAAAAAGGAAGCGAGTCTGCCGTCATAGGTCCGGAGGACGAACGGGAATGGGAGAAGTGAAATCCCGGCCGTCACGACTACCGTTATGAACCAAGCCCGAAGCATCATCTGTCGTTCCTCCACTCCGATACACATCTGACTGACAAGAAATCCTCCTATCATCGGGAACAGGAACCAGCTTTTAATCGCCCCCAATTCCTGAAGATTCATTCCGGCTGAGACCGAAGCACAGACGGCACCGAGAAGAAAGAGGCTCATTCCGGCAGTTTCTACCCGAGATACCGCACGAAAACGAATCTCACGCCTATATACGCCTACCCCATATACGAGCGCGGCGATTCCAATTGGAATTTCAGGAAGGTAAAGAGGAATCCCAAGCACCGTTATCCTCACTTCCGCAAAGGGAAGGAGGGTTATTATGAGAAAAAACAGGTACCTCATCATTCTTTTCATACGAAGCGTCGATTACAAACTGACCCTTTTATTTCAGCCCTTTCTTTAGGAAGAACGGTGCGAGCGCTCGCCGGCAGAGCAAGGAGAAGAATCAATATCGGTACTATATGTACGGAGTAAAGTGGCATTTCAAACAGTGCATGGCCGAAAAAAACCGATAAAGAGACGAGTCCAGCGAAAAAAAATCTCGAATGCATGCATGCCAACTTTTTTGCGACAATGACAAGAACGATAAAAAACATTGCCATACCGAGTATCCCTGATTCAGTGGCGACATCAAGAAAAATGTCATGCGCATAAATCGGCTCACGAAATTCCGCAGTCGGCTTTACGGCAAGCGGATAATTTCCCAATCCATATCCGAAGGGTTGGCGGGCTATATCACGTACCGCTTCGGAATACATCTCTATACGGCCGATATTTGATCCTTCCTCAGTGGAAAATGCCGATAGGAGTCTCTCACGTATTGGCGTGATACCGAGCATGCTTAGAGATAGGGCGGCGAGGAAAAAGGGGAGCACAATATAACCCTTTCGGAATGAGCCCTTTGAAACGACGTATCCGATGAGTGCGACCATGACTCCGAACACGAGACCCACATATCCTCCCCGTGAAAACGTAAGGAGGTCGGCAAAGAGAAGCATGAAAGCAAGCCCTCCGAAGAGGATTTTTTCTTTTACTGTCTTTGCATCGGGGATAAAGGCACATGCCAAAGGGAAAGTCATGCCAAAATAAAACGCCGCCATGTGCGGATCGGGGAAAAATGCACTCACACGGAGAAGTGTCACACCTCCAACGTTCACAAGAAGGCTTGGGTATTCCGTCACTGATGCGGCAAACGGGCCGCCGAGAAAGATAGGGAGTATCGTCCCGGTCCAAACCCTAAATATCTTTTCGATCCCGAACACGAATTGCGACAGGAATTCGAGTATCCCGATAAAAGCAGCTATGCCAGCGCCGATAACCACTGGTCGGAAGAGACGGGCGACAGCATTCGGTACCTCCTGAAAAAGTAGCGTACATACCGGGAACAAAGGGTAAAACGAAAGAAAAAAGAGAGCTCTTCGAATTGCCCAAGAGAAATTCTGTGCCCAAAAGACAGAGATGAGGGAAAGAAAACAAAATATTCCCAAGGAAAAAGCCTCCCCTGAAAACGGTATCTTACACTTCCGACTCGCAAGACCTATGGAAACGTATACGCCAAACAAAAACAAGGCAAAGATTCGCGAAAAGGCGAGGTCAACTCCGGAAATCAGAGGGACTGCCATCTGAAAAGGAAGGAGGAAGAAAAAAACTTGGGTAAAACGAAAAAGGAGCTTCATATCTTTGTTCTACCATTTCGAAGCAAACAGACCAACTTTCCTTCGACCCATGACCTGTGTTTCTGAAAATACAGATCTTGCGACTCGTAATACATACGTTTTCTCTCCTTCGTATCAGAACCAAGACTTGCACCGCCCCGATGCAAAAAGACGAGTTTCGGAAAAAAAACCGTACGAAATCCTTCCTGTCTAGCCCGAATACAGAGGTCCATGTCCTCAAAATATAGGAAAAAACGCTCATCAAATCCGGAGAGGCTCGTAAAGAGCTCCTTGCGGATAAAGAGCGCCCCGCCACTCACCCATCCAACTGAGACTGGACGGTCACTCTCCCAATACTTTCGACCTAAAAAGAAAAACCCTTTATTTAGAAGGAGTCTGAATAAAGTGATACCTTTTCCTGTACTCCACGCTTCGGAAAAGCCTTTTTCAGAAGTGAGGCTCCCTCCAACAATGCCGACTTCCGGATGAACCTGAAAGAATCTCGCTAGCCCTTCCAATGACCCCGCCACAGCCTCAGCATCAGGATTTATAAACCCGATAATATCCCCACAAGTCTTCCCAGCCCCAATATTTGCAGCACTCCCAAACCCGTTATTTTCATGAAGAGTGGCCACCTGGAAATGAAAACGGTTCGAAAGCGCCTGCACTTGTTTATTCTCCGAAACATCATTATTGACGACAATAATCTCACAAGTTTCACCGATCTTATCCAAACGACGAATCGACCCCAATGCCCTTTCAAGCAAGACGGCACTACGATAGTTGACCAGCACGAGAGAAAGTTTAGGCTGCCTTGAAATCGGCATACGCCACGGAAACAGGAAGAGCCTCCCTCTTCCCCTGTAGTTTATCTATCTTATTCTTCACCCGCCTCAGCAGTGTATATATCCAAACCCACAATCGGAGTGGGGCTGGGGTATGCTCCCGAAAAAACCGCAACCCCGAACGAACAAGCCAATAGGTCTTTTCTGGGTTTTCCGTGCTTTGTTCGCTGTGTACGACTGTTGCCTGCGGGACAACAAGAAGGCCACATCCCTTCTTCCTCGCGCGTACGGAAAGATCAGCGTCTTCATAATAGAGGAAGTAGCCCTCATCGAACAATCCGATTCTTTCAATGGCTTTTCGTGGAAGAAACAAGGCACAGCCGGAAAGATACCCCGTCGTATAGGGGGCGTCGGTTATCAAGGCCTTCTCATCAGACGTATGTTCCGTGCGCATCCTAAAATAATTTATCCGCCCTCCCGAAAACCAAGCCGTCCCATCCTTCGCTGAAATATATGGGCTAAATAAAGCAGGTTTTTCATATTCATCTGCGACAAAAACAAGCCTCGAAAGTGAATATTTCTCGCATTCCGTGTCATTATTTAGTATCCAAACGTACTCCGCCCCTTGAGAAAGGGAAAATCTGATTCCTACGTTCATACCAGCCGCAAATCCAAGGTTTTTGGCATTCAGAATGAAATGAGCCCGGGAAAACAAGTTCTTCGCCTTTTCAATCGATCCATCACTCGAAGCATTATCGACGACGACGACTTCAAAATTGCCGTACTCAAGGGAAAAAACAGACCTCAGACACGAGAGGAGCTGGTTCTTCCCATTCCAATTCAATATGACAATAAAAACCTTCGGGGCGTGTTTCATATATGCCCATCATATCATCCTCTCCACCAGGCTCCTAGAGGACCTCATCCACGAATAAAGACTCCTGCTCTGAGCGTTTTGAGAACAATCCGGCAATCTCCGCACTCGATGCGGCTTTCAGGATCCACAGCGCCCCGAGATAAAAGCATACGGAGAGAAACCCGGAAGCAAGGAAGGGGAGGGGTTTCATGAGTATCAAGGATATCACCATAATGAGAGCGGCAAGCCCGACACGACCCGCCCGCTCAAAGGATGGCACATATCCAAGGAGACGGAAGGTCAGAAGGCCGGTGAGCAATGCAACCATACATTCCGTGCCAAGCGATGTCCATGCCGCTCCAATGTATGAGAACCGAGGTATAAGGATAACATTTGCGATGATATTTACTATCGCCACCACAAGAAGCGTCTTCATTAATTCCTTCTGATGGTTTCCGACGATCAGGATCATATTGAAAAAATTCCCAAAAAAAATAAAAACAAGTGATATGATAAGCAGTTCGAGAACCGGAATCGAGTCCTGAAATCCGGAACCTGACACTATCGAGATAATCTGCCCGGAAAAAAACACCCCTCCAACGACAACCGGAATCGCAATAATCAGAAACACGCGAAACGTCGTGTCCGCTATGACACGAAAACGGTTTCGATCCACTGAAAGCGCCCTGGAAAGCAAAGGAAGGATGAGCCCGGCAAGGAGGGCTGGAAAAAAAGTTAGGTTTTCCATCACCTTATATGCGACACTATATGTTCCCACTGCGGCACTTCCCCGCATAACAGAGAGGAGGATCGTATCCATCTTGAAGTAAAAAAAGGTGATGATTGCGCTTCCCCCGAGCGGGAGTGAATTATGGAGAAAACTCTTCCAAAACGGGACGTCGGCAATAAACCGAAATTTTATATATTTCCGGCTCAACATGAACGCGACTAAGGCGTTGAATGAAATAGAGACAATGAGCGTGGCCGCGATACCAAGAAAGCCGAAATTCAGCATGACAACCATATATACCGCCGCGACCTGTACAACCTTCCCCATAAACTCAACCATCGCTATGCGATCCATGGCGATATTCTTCTGAAAAATACTGTTGAGAAATATCGAAAATGTCGAGAAGACAATCGCTCCGGCGGCAATCCAGATACCCAACTTCACAGGGAGGGAATACGAAAAGAACGGCAGAAATAAAGGCGCCACGAGAAAAACCACCAGGGATGATGCAATACGTAAAGATGCAACGCGTCCCAATATCCCGCTTTCGTCAGCTCCTTCTCTCGCTATTTCCCGCGCTGTTATGGAACCGATTCCAAGATCTGCTATAGCCGAAAAGAACGCAAAAAACGCGAGTATGGTCGAATAATCTCCAAAACCTTCCTTCCCGAGATATCCGGTGATAAGACGGATCGAGACTAAGGAAAGCACGACGGTCGTGACAACCTTCATGAGGGAATTAAATATTATGTTGTAGGCTATTTTTCGAGTCGACATGGCATATTCTCAAGATCTGGATGCTCGTTCTATTGTACGGTTATGAAAGAGAAAAGGCAAACGAAAACCCCGAGGATACGGGGTTGTTTCTGCGTCTTACTTTCGTTTTACAAACTATACAAACACCGCCTTCGGTTTTACGATGACTTTCCGCTCCTCACCGTTTCCAATGCTGCCCGTCTCAACCCGATCATTCAAGGTAAGGGCGGCGTGGACAATCTTTCGCTCATACGAAAACATTGGTCGCATCGGGACCGGACGACCGGTTGAGACGGCCTCATGAGCCGCTGCTTCCGCATCCCGTCGAAGGAGCTCCTTCTTTTCCTTCCAATATCGGTTCACATCAACTGAAATACTAGATACCATGCCGAATTTCTTCCGAGCCATAACCTGAATGATGTGTTGCAAGGAAAACAACGCGACGCCATGCTGACCGATAAGTATTCTGGAATCCCGTTTATCCACCGTTATAGAAAAGGTCACTCCCTCATCCTGAGGTTCTCCCTTTCCAATAATACATTCCACTTTTGCATCATTCACTCCGAGTGTTTTTAACACTTCAATAATCGAAACGACCAACTGTTCTTGATATGCGTTCCCTTCCATAAAGCTTTCATCCTCAATAATATCTATCTTTCTCCCTCATCTTTCGTTCCCTTCAAAAGAAACCATTGCTGTGCGATAGAAAAAATAGTCGAAACAAGCCAATACAGAGATAATGCGGATGAATATCGGACACCGATGAAGAGGGTTAGTATCGGCCCCATATACAACATCTGCTTGTTCATAATGGTGGCGAAGTCGGGTTCAACACCATCCTCCTTCTTCTTTTCAACCACCTTCCCTTGAGAAAGCATCTTCATCTGATAGTATTGCCCCAGTGCGGCCAATATCGCAAAAGGTATGCTTGGGCTCCGAAGATCGGCGATTCCAAAAAATTCATTGGAAAGCGTTCCAGGATTGGGAATAAAGGAATAGAGGATATGAGGATCTATCCCAAAATTAGCTGTTGAAATCTGTGTGATTACCCGATAAATTGTTATCAGGAAGACAATCTGAATGATAACCGGCAGGCACCCCATAAACGGGTTCACTTTATTCACCTTATACAGCTCCATCATCTCTTTGGACTGTCGCTCCTTGTCGTCCTTATATTTTTCCTGTATCGCCTTTATCTTCGGTTGGAGCTCTTGAAGTTTTTTTTGCGACTCAATCTGTTGCTTCGAGAGAGAGAGGAAGAGTAATTTAATAACTACCGTCGTCGCTATAATAGCAAGACTGAAATTTGCCACCGGGAAGAGGTTGGCAAAAAAAACGATCAGGTTATACACCGGTTGATATACCGCTGTCGTAAAAAATTCATTCATACTTGTTTCTTTGATTGGAACGACATATTAATGGCTCTTATAAGCCCTCTAATATCGTTTTGAAAGCCACTGAGCTCCACAGCCTCAGGCCGCTTTCTTAAGAATAGCACTATCGAGGCATCTTCGGGAAACGCATCACTAAGAGGGTGTGTCGCTTCTGAAAAAATCCTTTTTACCCTATTCCGATCAACTGCATGATGAAACATCTTTTTTGCAACGACAAAACCTATTTTTCGCCCGTTTCCCGTCTGAAAAACAATCCGTGAGCCGATATTTCCAAAGAAAAACGGCTTTCCGTAACGAAAAGCCTTTTGAAACGAGAGGGGATTTTTGAGTCGAAGCAACCCAGGTAACATACTCCATGTATCAGACAGAGACCTTCTTTCGCCCTTTCTGTCGCCTACTTCGAAGAACATTCCTCCCACCGACAGTGCTCATACGTTCAAGAAACCCATGTCGTCTCGTCCGGCGGCGTTTTTTTGGTTGATAGGTTCGCTTCATACTGGTATTGGAGAAAGCTTAAATCACCCTCTTGTGAGTCAATATGAAGCATAAGACAGCTGAGAGAAAAAGTCAACTTCCCTATCAGAATAAATCAATTTAAATAAGAGAAATCGTCTTAGAATAGGGATTTTTTATACTTATACACCGGTTATAAACAGTCTATCGTGACCATATTATTCACACATGATATAATCAGATTTACAACTATGGATACTCAAGAACTCTGGAAATCAGTACTCGGTCAGATTGAGCTTTCGATATCGAAGGCTAACTTCATGACTTGGTTTCAAAATACCTCCATACTCTCCATTGAAAACAATATCGTCACCATCAGCGTACCGAATGGATTTGCAAAAGAATGGCTTGAAAACAAATATAATCATACCATCATCCAATCGATTCGGAATTTCAAGGACGAGATTAGGTCAATTAAATGCGTTATTTCCGGGCCTCAATCAGTGAAAAAATCAATTGATGCTGTCATCCAACCTGGAAAGACACATAACAATACGGCTTTCCAAAACAATTCAGATAATCCCTCTCTTCAGAATAAACAAGGGGGTCAATATGCACCAAATAGTCTAAATACCACTCAAAGCATACCCAGACAAACCACCGTGCTTTTTCATGAGTCCAACCTTAATTCGCGATACACTTTTGAGAATTATGTCGTCGCGGAAAATAATGAGCTTGCGAATGCTGCCTGTTTCGCCGTTACGAAGAATCTTGGTCAGATTTACAACCCCCTTTTTATTTATGGAGGCGTTGGACTTGGGAAAACACACCTTCTCCAAGCCCTTGGGAATGAGGTCAAACGGCAATATCCGGAAAAAATCATTAAATACATTACCTCAGAACGATTCACGAGTGAGTTAGTTGATTCTATTAAAAATCAGAAAGTTGATGCGTTTAAGGAATACTACCAACAAATGGATCTTTTAATCATCGATGATGTACAATTCCTTTCTGGTAGGGAAAAAACCCAAAATGAGTTTTTTCATATCTTCAATGCTCTTTATCAGATAAACAAACAAATCATTATTTCCAGTGATCGGCCACCGAAAGCCATTCCAACACTCGAAGACCGACTCCGCTCCCGTTTTGAGGGCGGTATGATAACCGATATCAGTCAGCCAAACCAGGAAACCAGGCTCGCTATCCTTCGAAAAAAAGTTCTTGAAAAGGGTATATCAATCGAAGAAGACGCACTTCAATTCATCGCTGAGAATATAACACAAAATATCCGGGAAATTGAGGGGGCATTAAATAGGGTTATCGCATATTCTGAATTTTACAAAACAAAATTATCTCTTTCTTTGGTTGAAAAAGTGCTTTCACAACTTATCATTCAAAATAAAAAAAAAGTTCAGATAAGCGATATTCTTAGAGTAGTGGAGAAGATGTACTCAGTAACTGAGGAAGATCTTATTAAAAAAGGTCGGAAGAAGGGTATTTCACATGCTCGACAAGTGGCGATTTATCTTATGCGAAGCGAATTAAATATGTCTTTCTCATCTATTGGAAATTTTTTCAGTGGGCGTGATCATACTACAGCTCTTCATGCATTTGAGAAAATAACAGGTGATATCGAGAAGAATGTTCGTTTAAAAGGTGAGCTCTCTACTCTAAAAAATGAACTCTATCAATCTCCTGCTGTATAAGATGTGGATAACATATAAATATATAGATATATATTGTGGAAAAGTAAACGACTTATAAAAATAAAGTCTTAATATAAAACATATCTTCTCTTATAACTCCCTTTATTGTATATCTCTTAATTTTTTAAAAGATGAATAAATAGCTTTAATAAGATAAAAAGATGACTTTTCCACATCTTCACCATCTTAATAGTAATAATAATATAATATACTTATCTATTATCTATTAAAGAATGTAAAGGATAAGAAATTGATAATTCTATTCATATGAAAATCACCTGTACCCAAGAAAATCTCTCGAGAGCCCTTTCTTCTCTTGAAAGAGCTATAGGAAAACAAGCGGCACTTCCCATATTAAGTAATTTTCTTTTACGTGTTGAGAATGGGAAATTAAAGCTTTCTTCAACGAATCTTGAAATAGGTGTAACGACCTATGTGAATGCCAAGATAGAAGGGAATGGAGAAATCGCTGCTCCAGTAAGAATTCTTTCGAATTTTGTCGGTAATCTTCCGAATGGGGAAATTGTTACGATGAATATCCAGGGAAATACACTCTCTCTTGAGAGTGGTGGCTATAATATGAGTGTCCGTGGTCTTGATCCGAAAGATTTCCCTATTATTCCAGAAAAAAAAGACGGTTTCTCCTTTGTGTTACCAGCCCAATCTTTGAAAACAGCACTTCAAAGGATTTCTCCTTGCGTTTCTATGAATGAAAGTCGTATAGAGCTTTCTGGTGTTAATTTGTTGTTTAATGAGAATGAGGTATGTGTGGCTGCTACCGATAGTTTTCGGCTCGCAGAACAGATTATACAGCTTCCTGGAGCTATTTCACATAAAGAATATGATGAATTCAGGGAACAAAACCCTTCTCTTATACTCCCATATATAACCATACAAGAACTCACTCGTGTTATTGTGCCTGAAACAAAGGAAATTATCGTGACTTTTGAAGAAAATCAAGTATTTTTTGATATCGAAGGGGTATCAATCGTATCTCGTATAATAAATGGAAAATATCCTGATTATAAACAGATTCTCCCAAAGGAATTTCTGTATTCTGCAAAACTTTCTCATGAGGATTTCCTTCGCGCAGTACGTATGGCAAATGTATTTACTTCCAGGGCGAATAGTGAGATGGAAGTCTCTGTTTTTCCAGAAAAGGGAGAAATATGTATTATCGCACGATCCTCTGACATAGGAGAGAATAAAACGGTTATCCAAGGAGAAATATCCGGGGGGGAGCCTCTGCGAATACTCTTTAATCCACGATATATGATTGATGGGTTAAATTCACTCTCTTCTGATAAAATACTCTTTTCGCTTAATTCCCCGTCAACCCCAGCAGGACTCTGTATGGTGAATGAAAATGATGTTATCGATCAGGAATACCTCTATATCGCTATGCCTATTCGGAAATAGTGTTATATCTAAAAGATAAATCAATAATCGATTCTTTCATGAAACGGATTAGTGAGATGATGACTCAATCACACACTTCCTCTTCTTTGGTAAAAAAAAGAAAAAGAGTCGTCTTAGATGAAAAAACTATTTTTTTTCTCGCTGAAAAAGCAATATTAGCATTATATGGGGTTCGTGGACGTGAAAATATCTCTCCACGGTATTGGAAGAATGGAAAACTCTTCCTTTCTTGCTGTAGTCCGTTATGGGCAAATGAGCTTTGGATTACACGTGAGACACTTTGTAATCAAATTAATCAGGAACTTGGTTATGAGGAGGTAAAGGAGATACAAACCTCAGAATAATGGTAATAGAGATATTTATACTCAGTTACACGTAAATCTGAAATGAATAATTCATGCATACTTGATTCATCACTCATTCCAGTACTCGTTTTCCATTTCTCATATCGAAATATCTTCATTTTGTATCGCTACTCGAGGAGTTCGCCCCGCGAATGCCGGGGCGAACTCCTGAACGTAACACAGGCTACCCGAGGATGGGCTCGCAAAGACAGACGTATTTGATATGGTTTCAGTTTCTAACGTGACT
>CAITOC010000007.1 GCA_903893925.1 Candidatus Moraniibacteriota bacterium | reverse complement strand
AGTCTTCGAGGCACGTCGTTCGCGAACGACTGTGTCGAGGGGAGGGATTTGTGCTTGATCGGTCGAAGTCAACATATCATTTTTAAGAATATGTCGAGTAAAATATCTTTAAGAAAACAACCCAATCGGGTACCAGTGCCATAATTTGAAGGGCCCTCCTTCTGCGACATATTCTGACCAATCTTCCATTATTCCTCGGTCACGCTTGAGCATGGTTTCGGCAAGTTCGTCTATTCCTGCTTGTGACAGTATCGATTTCCCGGCATGTATCCTTTCGAAAAGGCCGTTTCGTAACGCGATAAGCCTTTTGGTCTCATCGGACAGATTTTCTCGGGTTCCGATTTGAGAATCAGAATATGCTTGTGATTTTTCGGATTTTTTCATCAGTACCTTCTCTTTGATTGCAGTGGAATACAAAACGGCTAGAGTCACCCGACTCGATAATTTTGTGCCAGCGAATACGCTTCGCAAGTATCGCGACGGTCTTTGTCGCTGTTGATTCTAAGTCGCTCGTGGTCTTCCTCGGTCACGATAGATTCGCCTCGTTTCAGCGTTTCGACGAGGTCAATCCATTTCTGTTGGTTACCCTTGTTGCCTTTCACTTTCGCTTCCGACGTGAGAGATTGAAGTCTCCTGTCGCTTTTTTCCTTTCCTGGAGCTCTTTTACCCATTTTTCCTCCTTATGTCGTTTTCAATTGATGAAAGTGTCGCGATATGGATGTTTTCAGCCCACCAATCGCTGACGGTGCACGCTGATGTTCATTACATGACATGATAGGTCTTAGCGAGAAAAATAGCCCGGCTTGACCTTTCAGCTGTCTTTTCGGCATTTATCGCATGTCGATCGAAATCCTCCCTGGTTACGAGGGATTCGCCGTTTTTCAGCTTTTCGATGAGCTCGAGCCACAAGTCGTTGGTTTCCGGAGAGGGTTTAACGAGCAGTCTTCCCTCGCATTTGACTTGGTTTGAGATTTTCTTCGGCATGATATTGTCTCCTGGTTTCTCTTTCTGGGTTGAAGTCGGTTTCTGTCTACGACCATGACTCTTTCCCTTCGTGCTATCCCTGGAATCCCGCATAGCCCGTTGTTCGGAAGGGGTACAGGAATTCAGAAGGAGAGCATGATTGAATTCTCCGACGGTTCCCTTCTTCTTTTTCGTCGAGAAGGCGTTTCTTTTTGATCCATATCGCTTGGTATAAGCCATGGAATCTCCCGGTTTGTTAAAGTAAGATGACTTCGTATGACACCGATTTTTTATCATGAAAGGGAATATCGTGCAAGGACTTCACGATTGTCGATTTTTCCCGTAGGATAGGGGTATGAAGACCCACTGGGAGGACCGGATCCGAAACGTGATCATCGAACTGCAAAAGGAAGGAACCCTTCCTTCTTTTGATATGCCGGAAATCCGGGTCGAATGGACCCGTGATGAGCGGAACGGGGAATTCGCGACCAATGTCGCGCTCGCGCTTTCCAAATCGGCCAAGATACCTCCGATGGAACTGGCCAAACTGATCGTTGCGAAACTCGGAACGGATTCGGACGGGACGATCGAGATCGCGATGCCTGGATATATCAATATCACGCTTCCGCAAACTGCCCTTACGTCTGTGATCAGTGAGATCGTCGGAAGTGGGGGACACTATGGTGACAGTCTGATCGGGGAGGGGACGAACGTGAACAACGAGTTCATCTCGGCGAATCCGACGGGGCCGATGCATCTTGGGAACGGACGTGGCGGATTCTTCGGCGATACGCTTTCGAGCGTACTGCGCAAGGTCGGTTATTCGGTGACGAGCGAATATTATGTGAATGATGGCGGTGGACAGGTGTTGAAGCTCGGGCACAGCGTTCTTCGTGATGCGGAGGCGGTTTATGGAGGGGAATATATCGACGAGGTCCGGAAGGCGCTTTCGATCGGAGACGAACCAAATGCTGATGACACACGGGTACGCAAGGTCGGTGAGGTGGCTGCGTCGTTCGTTCTCGAAACGTATATCAAGAAGACGCTTGATGAGAAGATGCGTATCGCCTTCGATTCGTTCGTTTCGGAACGGACGGATATCATCGAGAAAGGACTTCCGGAACGTGCAATCGCGATATTTGGAGACAAGGGACTGACGTATGAACAAGACGAAGCGTTCTTTCTTCGTACGACCGATTTTGGAGACGACAAGGATCGGGCGCTTTTGAAAGCGGACGGTGAGCGGACGTATTTCGCATCGGACTGTGGAAATATGCTTTCCAAAATCGAACGTGGTGCGGATAGGCTCATACTGACACTTGGCGCGGATCATCATGGATACGTTTCGCGGATTATCGCAGCTGCCCGTGCTCTCGGCTTCTCCGGACGGTTCGATATATTCATTCTGCAGATGGTGCGACTCGTGAAAGACGGTGAAGAAATTCGTATGTCCAAGCGTGCGGGAAACGTGGTGACGATCGACGAGCTTGTCGACCTGGTCGGGCACGATGTGGCACGATTCTTTTTCCTCATGCTTTCGCTCGACACGCATATGAATTTCGACCTCGGACTCGCCGAGGAACGTTCCGAGAAGAACCCGGTCTATTACGTGCAGTATGCGCATGCCCGCCTCTCGAGTATCTTTCGGAAGGCCGAAGAGGCTGATTTGTCGGGCGATGATGCCGATCTGTCCCTCCTGATTCATCCGAAAGAACGGGGATTGTTCCGGGAACTGCTTATGTTTCCAGAGCTTTGCGTCGATATCGCCGAGTCGGGAGCCGTGCATAAATTGCCGCAGTACGCGATCCGGCTCGCGGACCGGTTACATTCCTTCTATGCCGATTGTCGCGTGATCGATGAGGGGGATCCGGACCTTTCCAAGGCGCGTCTCGCTCTCGTGTCGGCGGTTCGGATCGTGCTTGCCGAGACGCTACGCTTGATCGGGGTTTCCGCACCGGAAAAGATGTAGCAGTTATCGTTTCGTATCCATAAAGCCAGGAAAAACAAACGTATGGCACGACCGCTCAAGAAAGATGAAGAGGTGACCCATTTTGCGCTCAAGATAGTCGCTCCGATCCTTACCATATTCATCGTCGCAGCGGTCTCAGATGCCTTCTCACTCGCTCATTGGACCGATTCCTTCGTCCGTGCGAATTTTTGGGAGTATCTGCCATATTGAATTTCCGAGTATGAATCAGCGGACCGTCTTTTTTCTCGTCCGGCATGGCGAAGCGGAACAAAATGTCAGATGTATACTCGACTCCTTCCCCGGCAATCCCACGTTCGGATTGACGGAAGCCGGTCGGGAACAGGTAAGAGAGTCGGCCGAAGAAATTTCGATCGACGGTATCGATCTTCTGTTCGCGTCACCGATGCGGCGGACGCGCGAGACGGCTGAAATTGTTGCTTCGGTATGTGGCGAAACACCGATCATGTTCGATGAACGGCTCCGTGAGACGGATTTCGGGACCTGGAACGGTACGTCGGCGGATGCGTTTTTCGGACCATCGGGAAAATATCATGATCCCTTGTCTCGGTTCGAGGGGAATGCGGACGAGGGTCTTGAGGGGTATGTCTTTCTTCGTATGCGCCTGGTCCATTTTCTGTCGGATATCCTGATTGAAAACGAGGGGAAGCGGATTGTCATTGTCTCGCACGGCGATCCGATCGAACAATTGCGTGGAATCTTGACCAAAGAGGTCGTCGAGTCGGCTGCTGTCGGCTGGTATCCGAAAAAGGGATCGGTGACGAAAATCGAAGTCCCTCTCGGATTCCGTGAAATCATGATTGCCCGCGAACCGCTCTTGCATTAGGGCAGGGCTGTCTATTGTCTCTGTCTTTTCGATATTTTATACTGGTTTGTATGAGGGAAATCCATCGTGAACGTATCGAAGTGCATGTCGCAGGAATCTGTCTCCGAGAAACGGAAGACGGTATTTCGGTATTGATTGCGAAACGGCGTGAGACACGGACACTCTATCCGGGATTATGGGAATGTGGTGGAGGACAGGTACATGCCGGCGAGAATTTCGAAGAGGCGATCGCGCGCCAGATGCGTGAGGAGCTGGGAATCATCATCGAAGAGGCTCGTCCGTTTTCTACATACGAAATCGTCGTTTCAGACCTATCGCAAGGGAAAATACCCGGTCTCAAGTTTGTCTGTTTCTGGAAAGAGTATGTGAACGGCGGGACGGAGCCGACATGTGACGGACGGGAACACTCCGAGTGTCGTTGGCAATCGGTCGATGATCTTTCCGAATTTGACTTTATCCCCGGAATAAGGGAAGATATAAAGGAAGGTGTGGAGATTTTTTCATGCGAACGGCGGAAAATTCACAATCAATGATGGCGATAACAGAGCCTGTCTGCAATGCTTTCGAATAGCGATGCCGGCGGGATATCACTCCGGAGCCCCGAAACGATATCGGAGCACGCCTCGGAAAGAAACGTCACGGCGATTAAGCATCGAGGGCGCTATCAGCCTTCGCTAAAGCTCCGGTTTGACGAAGTAGAATCCGACGGGTTGGCCCGTAACAGCTATGAATGAAGGTGAGAGTCCTCTTGATTATTGAATCATGGGATTTGGCTCTTGCGAAGCGAAGGTGGTACCACGGTTTTTCCGTCCTTCCCTGTTTTCGGGGAGGGATTTTTGTTTATAAATTGCCATACTGTCATATGAATAGGCGTGAATCGATACAATTGAATGAAAATTCACCCGCTTCATTTGAGATGATGAAGATTCCTGAGATAACCTCAGCGGTCGAATGGGGTGCCCAGCT
>CAITOC010000006.1 GCA_903893925.1 Candidatus Moraniibacteriota bacterium | reverse complement strand
GAGTCTTCGAGGCACGTCGTTCGCGAACGACTGTGTCGAGGGGAGGGATTTGTGCTTGATCGGTCGAAGTCAACATATCATTTTTAAGAATATGTCGAGTAAAATATCTTTAAGAAAACAACCCAATCGGGTACCAGTGCCCATTTTGTGGGTATTCGGGTATGTCCTCGGTATCGTTTTGTTCGCTCTCGTGCCGAAAGAACAGATCGGATTCTACATCACGCCCTTTGGTATAGCCTTTACGCTCTGGGTGCTGTGGAAGAAGATCAAGCGGGAAGAACTCATGTGCTATTTCGGGCTTGGTTTCATTTGGACAATCATGGCGGTCGTTTTGGACTATATCTTCAACGTGAAGCTTTTTCATCTGGCTGATTACTATAAACCGGACGTGTATCTGTATTATGTCCTGACCCTTATTCTGCCGGTCGCTTTCGGTTGGTATCGGTTCAAGGCGAAGAAGGCGTAAATAATAATTATCAATGATTATGGAAAAGTATTGCCATGCGTGCGGGATGCCGCTTGAGAAAAAGGAGGATTTCGCCGGAAATAACGAACAGTCGGATTTCTGCGTCCATTGTGCCGACGAGAATGGAAACGTGCATACGTGCGAGGAGATTTTCGAGGGTGGCGTGCAGTTTTTCATGGGTGCCGCCGGTGCGGACCGGGCGCTCGCCGAACGCGTGACGCGCAAGAACATGAAGAAGTTACCATATTGGCAGGGGAATGAAAACGCGGTGCTTCAAGGCGACGAGGCGACTGATGTCGAATTCGCCGAAGCGATGGGGAAAACTGTGAAAAATTTCTTTTTGGTCATGAAATCCTTCAAGCTCGTCGTGTTCGCGCCGATCACGCATGCGGACGCGGTGCGGGAAGCGATGGGGCAAGCCGGGGCGGGTAAGATTGGGAACTATACGCATTGCTCGTTTAGTTCGCGCGGGACGGGACGATTCCTGCCTGGAGAAGGCGCGAACCCGACTATCGGCGAAGTCGGAAAGCCTGAGGAAGTCGAGGAAGAGCGAATCGAGGTTCTCTGCGACGAGGAGTCGATTGATGCGGTCATATCCGCGATGAAAGCAGCTCATCCCTACGAGGAAGTCGCCTACGATG
This sequence comes from Candidatus Moraniibacteriota bacterium, assembly GCA_903893925.1. Classification (GTDB taxonomy): domain Bacteria; phylum Patescibacteriota; class Minisyncoccia; order Moranbacterales; family UBA1568; genus JAAXTX01. Next base: position 1,845 of record CAITOC010000006.1, on the reverse strand, counting down.
TTTATTTGTTGGGGGCGAGATGAGATGTGATAAGAAAACGAAGAAAGAAAATATGAAAACGATGAAATTTCGGAAGTATTTGAGCGAAATGATCCTCCGTGGAGAGAAAACGACGACATGGCGGTTGTTTGATGACAAGGATATCACCAAAGGAGATCGTGTCACCTTCATGGTAAAGGAAACCCTGGATCCGTTCGCGACGGCCATTTTGACCGATGTCCGCGAGACGACACTCGGTGAACTGACAGAAGAGGACTGGGCGGGGCATGAGCGATTCGAAACGGAACAGGAGATGTACGACACGTACATGCGGTATTATGACCGACCGGTGGATGCTGGAACGGCGGTCAAAATCATCCGATTTGAAATCGAGTCGATTCACCAGGATCTTACTTATAGTATCGATTGAGGCGGATGAATCTCACTGACCGGTCATTTCGTACCAATAGTGTACTCTTCTCGAAAGATGACTACTTTATGAACACACTACTTACTCCGGAAGAAGATCGGGTTATCGTGAAAAAGGGCACTGAGGCGCCTTTTTCGGGGAAATATTACGACCATCACGAGTCCGGGACGTACCGATGTCGTAGGTGCGGCGCAGCGCTGTATCGTTCGGGCGACAAGTTCGATTCTGGCTGTGGCTGGCCGAGCTTTGACAACGAGATAGACGGAGCGGTGACACGGATTCCGGATGTGGACGGTCGGCGGACGGAGATCGTCTGTACCGCATGCGGAGCGCATCTCGGGCATGTTTTCATCGGTGAAGGAATGACGCTGAAGAACGAACGGCATTGCGTCAATTCGATCTCTCTTACATTTGAAGGGAAGACAAAGGATGCCGATATGGTTATTAAATAGGCAGTGGTACCGGACAGGATTGGTTTCATTTTTTTGTTTATAACGGACGCAGATTGAAGCCCATCTCGTTTCATATTTTGCATCCATACAAATCCCTCCCCTCGACACAGTCGTTCGCGAACGACGTGCCTCGAAGACTCGGTACTCCCTTTACGAAAGGGAGAAGTCGTCTAATGAACAAATTTTTGCTTGTGTATGTTTCCCTTCGACGGAGTGGAATCACATTATCCATATCAGGGATGGTGAGTGAATTTCGAACTATTCGGACTTATAATGTAGAAGAATATTTCGAAGAGTTACACGATTATTTTTCGTTTGCATTGTAAATCACATATTATGAACGATGAAGGAATGGAAAAGGCGTATTTCGCGGGAGGATGTTTTTGGGGTGTCGAATTCTGGCTACGCAGGTTTGATGGCGTGATGTCTGTGCGTTCGGGGTATATGGGCGGGACAGATGAGAATCCGACGTATGAAGCGGTGAGCACCGGGATGACTGGGTATGCGGAGACGGTCGAAGTCGTTTTCGATCCAAAGCGGGTATCGTATCGCGATCTCGCGAAGCGGTTCTTCGAGATCCATGATCCGACCGAACTGAATCGGCAGGGGCCGGATGTGGGCACACAGTACCGTTCGGCAGTCTTCTTTACGGATGAGGGGCAGAAACGCGTTGTGGATGAACTGATCGGGGCGCTTCGCGAGAAAAGATACGCTGTCGTGACCGAAGTTATTCCTGCCGAACCGTTTTATCCCGCAGAAGACTATCATCAGAATTACTATGGCAAGACAGGGCACACACCGTACTGCCATGTCCCGACAAAAAGGTTCTAACCGGACTGCCCGGCTTAGAGCCTATCCGTTAGGGTCTCCGTCACGAGCCGTATGAGCTTCGAGCGGAAAGGCAGGTAACCCGCGGAGCCCTATCTGTAGATAAGGCGACAAGGGGTACACGCGTTTACGCCGAAGATCATAGGCGCAGTAGGT
>CAITOC010000005.1 GCA_903893925.1 Candidatus Moraniibacteriota bacterium | reverse complement strand
TATCTCCCTTTCGAAAAGGGAGTACCGAGTCTTCGAGGGGAGGGATTTGTGCTTGATCGGTCGAAGTCAACATATCATTTTTAAGAATATGTCGAGTAAAATATCTTTAAGAAAACAACCCAATCGGGTACCAGTGCCGATTTTAAAATCGACATAATCATACTGTTTCCATCCCGACCCAAAAGGCGCCCAAACGGAGCGCCTTTTCTTTTTGCACCTCGTAAAATCGCGAAGACGCGATCGCGGGGCAGGGTTTCCATTTTTTTGTTTTTCGTAACTCGTGGACGCGTTAACCCGTTAACGGAACGACGTGTTCCCCGTTCCCTGTTGTCAGTGGTTAGTTATAAGTTGTCAGTTTCTTCGACTTGCGACCCCATAAACATCTCCACCAACTAACAAATCGACCACAGGATATGCTTTCGACTTTATGGACTTTATAAGGCCTTCGACTCAATTAGACCATCAAATTGAAGAAGAAGCCGAGTGCGGTATCCAAGATAATCGAAATCGGCGAGGGAAACACGAAAAGGATAAAAAGTAGGATAAAAAATCCATACCGTTCGAGGAACATGACGGTCTCTGGACGAAGAGAAAACACGGAGTACAGGATCTTGGAGCCGTCGAGTGGTGGGATCGGGATCAGATTGAAGAATGCGAGGAGTACATTCCAGAACACGACCAAGAGACACAGCCCGAAGAGCACATACGAAACGGAACCCGCCAGTCCGTCGGCAAAGAAACTCCATCGGCCGAGGAATCCGCCCTGTCCGGACAGCACGCCCGCAAACCGAGCAAAGATGTCGCGACGTGTCAGGAAATCAATCGGCAACAGGCGACCGAGTACGACGGCAAGGAGGGCAAGCGTGATATTGGAAATCGGCCCGGCGAGTGCGACAAGCGATGGACCCCACTTCTGGTTCCGAAGATTGTACGGGTTGTACGGAACCGGCTTGGCCCACCCGAATGACATCCCGGTCAGGAGAAAGAGCGTGATCGGTACGATGATCGAGCCCATCGGATCGATGTGTTTCATCGGATTCAGACTGAGCCGACCGGCATACTTGGCCGTGAGGTCACCGAGCCACAGCGCCATCCATCCGTGCGACACCTCGTGGATGATGATGGAATACACGAGCGTCAGGAAATAGAATCCGACCAATACGAGTTCGTTTATCATAGAAGTAGTCGAAAGTCTATAAAGTCAAAAGTCTATAAAGTCCATCGGTGCTATACGTTCATAACGATCGGGAAGCAAAAGATCAAAGTCAGCAATTGAGTTTCTTTATAAAACTCGAAAGCATCTTTGAAATTTCAAGCGAACCATTGAATAGTTCCTCGAATTCCTCTTTTCCAAGATATCCTAAATCCTTCGCCAAATATAACATAGAACGCACTTCACCACACGAACCTTTCGCTATGAAAAGAAACTTTCCGAACTCCTTGTCTCCTTTGCGTTCAAACCCCTCGGCAATATTGTTCATGATTGAAACTGCCGCACGCCGTATCTGATCTCTAAGTACCTATCTCAAATCTCAACGCACATGTAAGCCAAAAAAATCCGCTTGCCGGCTGAAATCCGAAGTCGTTGTTTTGAGAAAACGACTTGTATATGTCGAGTGACAATATTCTCGCTTTCTGCCAGACAAGAATATCCTCAAACCGCTCAATAGTTGCCATATACTTACTCTTATCATCACTTCTCTCTCAAAGTTCAGAATGTTTTCATTCCCCGACTTTTGACTTTATGACCTTATGGACTTTATGACTTGGCGGACTTTATACACTTTCGACTTTACAGCTATAATGATGCCTTTACAGACTTTCGACTGTATGATAGCCTGTCTCCTGTAATACCTCAAGACTCCGACTATGAGCCGAGTATGCCAGCTGACCGGCCGTGGGACCCGTTCCGGAAACTCACGCAGCCACTCCAATATCGCCACCAAGCGCAAGTTCGCCATCAACCTTCAGACGAAGACGATTGACGGCAAGCGCGTCCGCCTTTCCGCCAAGGCCATCAAGACCCTCGCCAAGCAGGCCGCAGCGGCCAAGTAAGTGGAGGAAACGATACGGACCCGATAGCCCCGCCCCGCCCCGCTCTCCGGAGGGCGGGTTTTCGTATGTATACTCAGTCACTTTAGAAACTGAAACCATAATAAATAAGCCTGTCTTTGCGAGCCCGTCCTCGGGCGTGGCAATCCAGAGCCCATGGACCGCTTCGTAGGGCCTCGCGGAGACGGAGGGAAGTAATTTCTAGAAATGGCAAATTATTGCTGGAATGAGTGATTAATCTAGTATACATGAATTATTCATTTCAGATTTAAATGTAACTTAGTATATATAAAAATACTCCGGAACATTTGTTCCGGAGTATACCGACCGACTCTACACGGCAATCGACTTCGCCTGATCCCGTAAGGCATGCGCGTACGGTCCGCGTTCTTCCTCGGTCTCGGCGAGATCGGCGATGGCGCACATGGTAGCATGTGTCCTTTCGTCGTCCGTAGTCCCCAATGTGGACGCATCGATACCGGGTCCGAATCGAAACGTTACCGACCCCTTTGAAAGCGAGAGGAAGAAGAGGAAGAAAGGATCGATTTTCCCAGCGTACTGCTCATACACATTTTGCGGAACGAGATCCTGGGTACCCTTGATATGGTATGGGTACATCCGTACATCTTCGTAGAACTTTCCTCCGAGGGCCTTCAGAATCCTCATCGTACTCGGAACACCGGCATGCATCACTCCTGTCGTAGGATCGCCCGTCCCTTCCGGAAAAACAAGATAGACATTCGGATGTTCTTTCAAATATCGCAGTGCCGCGCAGTTATGATTGAACATCTCTGTGTATAATGCCTGATTCTCCGCAACGGCCTGATCCAGATATTTTTGGGAATGGATAGTCAGGAGGTCGACGTACCGGGCAAATATTCGAAGGTATATCGATTCCCAAACACGCTGACCAGCGATCCACGTCAAAGGAATACCGTGCGCCGCTCCGAGTTCCCGAATCTTACGGAAGAGAACCGTCGCATCGATGGGACCGATATGATTCGACATGAAGACGACTCGCCCACCGCGCCGATGATACTCGAACGCATCACGAAGGTACTCTTCTCCTTCAACTACGCAATCCTTACGGTCAGCAAGCATCTTATTGAGAAGGAGATCATCCAACCGTACGGAATATGCCGTTGATTTCAGAAATACATTCTTGACATTCGCATTCTCCGGCAGCAGATTCTTCTGAAATTTTTCTTCGTTTCGATACGCTTCTCCGAGATACTTCCTCAGCAAGGCCGTTTCCGACGTGTTCATTCTCAATCGTTCAGCCACCGTCGGAACGTGTTCAAGGAGAAACTCCAGCACGCCTTCATTCGGATTGAATATATCCATGGCACGGAAATTTTGATTGTTAATGAAAGATTCAAATTGACTCCTTTCTATCAGAAAACCAGCGGCATGTCAACCATCTGACGGCACCGGGAAAAATTCCGATTGACATGGACATAAGTATCTCTCTCAAATCTCACCACGATAATAAGCCAAAAAATCCGTTTGTCGTCTGAAATCCGTTCATTTCGGTTGCCCCGACCGTCTCGCCAAGCGATCGTCGCGGGCGGACAAACCCTTCAAACCTCCTCGGGTTAGTTAGTAGCCCTCGACGATTTTCAGTGTTTTTCACCCAGAGGGTGACCAACCTCTGGTTGGCGCTCAAACGAAATTTCCGGATTTCAGTCGCGATAACAACGAAGGCTTTTTGATTTTCCTCCCCTTCCTATCGGTTCATCGCCGTGATAGTGAATTGGAGCGTCGTCGCGAAAAGTACCCAGCAGAGATACGGGATATTCATGTACGTGACCCACGGTGCGTACGGCAAGATCGCGATCATCGCCCAGGCAAGCGTCGCGAGGATGAGCACGCAGTCCGCCGCGGCAAGCATATTGTTTTGCATGCCGAATTGGATCGGCGAGAACGCCAGGTTGAAAACGATATTCAAGATGAATGGAAGCAAGACGATGAACGGAACCTTTCCGGTGAAAAAAAGCCGAAAGACATTCCCAAACGAGATCGCGATCAGGATATAGAGCACGGTCCATGCCGGACCGAAAAGCCACGATGGTGGCGCCCACGACGGCTTTACCAGAGACGCATACCAGGAAAATTGATTCATACGAGATTGGTATAATAAATCCTCGATGCAATCAGGTTCGAATTTCTTTATTCCGAAGGCTAAACCTTCGTCGAAGGTTTAGCCTTCGGAAATAACGCTCGAAAAAACAAATCGGTCATTCTCGAGGTCGGAGGATCCGCAACACCCCGAACGCGATCGCTGCGCCGACAAGCGCGGTCGCAAGCTGGAGCCAACCGAAGACCGTCAATACCGTACCCGCAAGCGGCGACCCATGAAACAGCGTCACCGAGAAAACGAGACCGACCCCGAACAACAGCGCCGACTTCGCCAAAGATGATGTGATGGCGGTAATCACGAATTTCTTCCCGTTCCGGAATCCCCGGTCCGCCAAAAATACCAGAAGCAGATTCCCCGCCATGATAAACGGGACGACCGGTGCCAGTGCCATCGGTAACTGTCCCGTCGAGACCGCCACTAGACTCGGCACGGTCGCGATCAGGAACGATTCCTTGCGGAACCCAAAGAACGCCGCCGACAGGAACAGTGCCGCATTCACGAACGACCCGGTGATCGGCTGCGAGAACACCAACGGCGACACAAGCACGATCGCCGACAAGAATGCGAACCGATAGAGGTTCATCGTCCCGGAACGTTCCAACGAGAGTACTCCTGCCTCTTCACCGACACCGACGGTTTCATTCTTCATATATTTTTTCTCAAATCCGTTTACTGTTTATATCTCATATTTATTGATCTCATTTCCTTCTAAACTCATCGATATCACTATAACATGTGAACAAGAACGTTCATCTCGTACCACGCCCATCTGTCATAAATTGGTCAATGACATTCAAGACCGGTCCGCCGAATTCCCGAACACTTTCGATATCATTACCGTTCAGCGCATTTGATCGAATTAAAAGCATATATGCTTCAGCAATCCTCATAGCGATGTCGTTTCTTTCGTCACGAGACAATCGTTCCATTTCTTCCTGGGACTTTTCCCGTCTAGTAATCAGTTCTCTCCATAAATGTGACTCATTGCATTTCAATCCGAATTCAATGATGTCCCGAAAAGACATGTCATCCAGCTTCAAACACTTCGCCAATGGTTCCCATATAAGATACGATACGTGGGTTTTTCTGGCCTCGAACGCGGGTCCGTCCTCATATTGATCTTTCAATATATCTATCAACAATTGTTTACCGAAATCAACAATTCGATCATTTTCCATGCCCTGTAGCCCGAGTATCTCCGCGCCACCCGACTTAAGAATCCCTCCCACATACAAGACCTTCTTCCGCTCATTGAATAGACGTAGTATTTCATTCCTGTCCATCCCGTCCTTATACAAGGCGGCGGCGACGACTCCATATGGATCCGAGTAACTATCACCATCCAACCGGACATTTTTAGCCTCAAGCTCTTCAATATATCGGAGAAGTTCCTTATTCTCAGCCTCCGATTGACACGCTGGGAACTCATTTTTTGGTAAAGCAAGATTGAAAAACAGAAAAATCTCACGAACACACTTTGTCCTTTTGCTTCCATCAACATCATCCGGATTTTCCTCAATGAAATTTCCGACAAATTTCTTCAACCTATTAAGTTCCTCTTGGAATTTCGGGCGAATATCTTCCGGCATTCCATCCGACTCTCTCTTTTCTTTCAGTGTATCTTTCGCATATTCATTGACTCGCTCCCCTGACATTTGCTCTCCCATATTCTTGCATTACTGATGATACGGAGGCGGATCGTGCCATATCCTGTTCCGGTCCCTCATTATCTGTTCCCTGCTCTCTGTTCCCTGTTATCCGTTGTCAGTTGTCAGCTGTCAGTTCCCCTCTCACATCTGTCTCGAATCCCTCAGCGTCTCCACATCTGCTTTCCCACGCCGTGCATACTTCGTATGAAGGATCTTTTTCCGTGCGGCTTCGGTATTGAAGAACTCACGATAGATTGCCTGCACCGGCTTGCTCTGATGTGCGACACGGAGCGTTCCCTTCTTGTCGATCGAATAGAGTCCCGCAGAACGTTTCTTCACGATCTCGGAAGATGTCGGGATCGGCTGACCGCCACCGCCGATACATCCGCCTGGACACGTCATCACCTCGAGCGCATCATATTTGCGCGGATCCTTCTTGAGTTCCTTGAGCACCTTGCGCGCATTGTCGAGTCCGCTCACCACGCAGATCCGGATCGTCGTCTCACCGATGGTGACGATCTTTTCTTTGCGTCCGTCGATACCGCGGATCTCTTGCATCGCGTCTTCCGGTAACTCTTCTTTGGTCATGAGATAATACGCGGTACGGAACGCCGATTCAAACACGCCGCCCGAGGAACCGTATATCACGCCGGCACCCGACGGCACGCCGAACGGGTCGTCCGCCGCTTCCGGCTCGAGTTTCGAGAGGTCGATGCCCCGTTTGCGGAACAGACGCGCGAGCTCGCGCGTGGTCAATACCCGATCGACCGGAAACCGTCCGTCGATTTTCAGTTCCTCGCGACCCGCCTCGGCCTTCTTGGACACGCATGGCATGATCGAGACCATCTCGATATCCTCCGGCCGCATGCCGACCTTGTGACTCCAGTACTCCTTCACGATTCCGCCAAGCATGATCTGCGGGGAGCGCGACGAAGCGAGATTCGGGATGAACTCAGGATAATAGAATTCGACGAACTTCACCCATGACGGACAGCACGATGTCATGGCCGGAAGCGGTCCTCCCGACCGTATCCGATCGACGACCTCTGCCGCTTCTTCCATCGTCGTGAAATCCGCCCCAGCAGCCGTGTCGAATACGTGTTTGAATCCGACTTTGCGCAACGCCGCGACCAACTGACCCGTGGCAACCGATCCGGCTTCCATGCCGAACTCCTCGCCGATACTCGTCCGAATCGACGGCGCGAACTGCACGACGACCGTCTTGCTCCCGTCAGCGAAGATTCGTTCGAGTTCCTCGAATTCCCCCACGCCCTCGATGGCGCCCACCGGACAATGGATGATACACTGCCCACAATTGATACATTCGACTTTGGGATCGTCGGCCAGTTCCAGTTTCCCGGTCAAAGGATTGATCGACAGGTATCCGGTCGGGCAGACCCGTGCGCAGTTCCCGCATCCGATACACTTCGTCTGATCGAAAACGATCGTTCCTGAACGAAGTACCAAGTCGGTGTCCTGTTTCTTCCCCGTCGGCTTCGCCCCGTATTCTCGGACCAACTCGAGCAGATGACACTTCTGCAAAAAGACGCAGTCATCACATTCAAGCACGTGATGTCCGAGGAGTACCTCGAGGTTCGCCTTGCGCTCGGCGACAAGCTCGGGAGCAACGGTCGTCACGACCATCCCCTCCTCGACGACGGTCGCACACGCGCGAACGGATCCTTCACGCCCCGTGACCGATACCACGCACATCCCGCACGTACCGGACGCCGGCAGATCCGGATGATTGCACAAAGTCGGTATGGCAATCCCGGCCTTCTTCGCGGCCTCGAGGATGGTCGCCGTTTTTTTTACCTTGACCGGTGTGCCATCGAGAGTAATCGTGATCATAGCGTGAAGAGTGTATGTTTCTTTCCTCATTGTACCTCGCCCGTGACGGAGGGTCAAAAAAAGGCACCGTGATGTTCACGATGCCTGAGCGACTGACTGACGCTTTCTCCGAGCGGTCTGATACGCTTCCTCGAGCCGTACGGCTTCGGGGTCCGAGAGACATTCCGGAAACGCACTTCGCGCCCTTTTCACCCGTTTCACCGCGGCGGCATATTTCCGCCTGATACCGGCGAGACAGTGATGCGCGCTTTCCGGTACCTTACAGTGCCCGACTTCGCCTGAGAACATGCAATGGCTTTTCCAGCCCCGAAGAGCCACTCTCTCTTGTATCTCTCCAAAGAGCCAGCTCCGGTGCTTCAAGGCGATCAGGAGCTCCCGTTTCCTTTGTTCCGATGTCTGTCCCATGTTTCCCTCCTGTTTTCCGTATAGTGTGAAAGATCTATCTCTATCCGTATGTTAGTGTATAATCAACAATATGTCAAGAGGGGGAGGTTTTGCTAACACCTGTATCAGAGGGAGTCGAACTCCCTAAAGGGAGTTCGACTCCCAAAAACAACGAGCGCATCTGAAGAGCCTTTCAGAGAAGGCACAAAAAAAACCGCGTCTGTTTCGGCGCGGCTAATATTCCCGAAAAGCATTACTCCATCGAGCAGAACTTCCGAAGGATACTCTGATGTAGACGAGTACCCGACCCGTCATTCACAAGCGATTCAAACGCGAGGAGATCCTTACTCAACGTCTGAATTTCTGAAAAGTTCATGGCGTGAAGATTCGCATACCGACTCTCAAGAAGAGAACGCCGATCCATAATCGCTCGTGCCAATTCAGGTAAGGGGGCGGGTATCGGCGATGGGAGTACTTTTCCGTCGAAGCATCTCATCAATTCGAGAAACGTAAGCGGACGAGAGCCCTGTTCGAAGTAATCCGTCACTTCCTGCCATCCGATACGAAGATCCATTTTCTTTCCGGACGGATGTGACCCGGCATCAAGCGCTCGCAGAATCTCCTGCTCCAAATAGGTCGTGAATGAAATATAGAAAGCATCGCTTGAGACATTCTCTTGTTTCTTCACAAATCTCGGCTCGGCTCCCCACACAAGCAACGCATACCCTCCGAAGAGCAAGGGAAAGCTGCAGATATTACTCAGACGATTGAACAGATACCCGCTGTTCTCGGGATATCGGAATACAAGATACTGATTCTGTTTCGTACACGAACGGCGCTGATGAATCATTCTTTCCAGCCCACCTGTACTCTCTTTCACAGGATCGATCGAATATGTCTCGGAAAGAAACAAGGGCTCCGATTCATGCTCGATCAACCGCGACCAAATGTCACGATACACCCCGAGAATCAGGGCGAATTTTTGCTCATATTCCTGTCCGTACTTCGGATCATGCAAAATGGATCCCCACTTACACCGAACGATTCGCTCCATTATTCTTCTCCTTTTCCTGATTGGTAAGACAACGCTTGTGGCCCGATGATACCGGAGGAATACAGGAGCTGTCAAACGTTGCGACAACGGAGCGAAGCGCCGGGGAAGCGCCGCTCCAGGTAGAGGAGGTACTGCGCCACAAACAGGGATTGGATACAAAAACATCCCGGAAATTTCTTTCCGGGACGGAAGCATTGATCGCTTCAGTTTTTCGACATCATAGCCTTGGCAGATGGAGATTTTCCTATAATCGTAATCGGATCATGGATCCTCAGGAAATCATGGAATGCCATAGCACCGTTCCTGGATGTCCGTGCACAACCATGTGAGGCTTCATAACCTGGTAATTCCTGTTCGTGGATTGCCTTGCCCGCTCCAGTGAAATTCACTGCGTACGGCATCTTCCAACTCGGATCAATACTCGAAACATGATCTTTCCCGGCTTTCCAATTCACGGAATATTTTCCGGGCTCGGTCTCATGTCCTGTTTTCCCGGTGGATACAGGATACCAAAATTGCAGTTTTCCATTCTGATACGCTCCTGCATACTGACTGTCGAGGAACACAATCACCTCACGTTCGCCTCGTGGATTCGGATTGTTTTCTGGAATCGGAGCATAGTGTTCCGCAATCCCTATGCAAATCGGCACGAGCACTGATTGTCCGACTTTCGGAAAGTGTCGTTCGTCTCTTCGGTTGATCTTCAAAACGAGCTCAACGAATCGATCCTCCTGTCCAAGACTCATCCGCATCGTCAACTTCCGAAGCGTGTCCCCTTTCCGTATGGAATAGGAAGCGAACCCGTTGTCTTCCGGGCGCCCGGTCACCCATTGAACGGATGACCGATTATTATCGATAACCGAAATTTTCTTGTCCGAATCTTGCACCTCAGGTACAGACCACGTCTCATAACCAGACGGAAGGCTTGGCGAAATTACATGAACCGATCCTGGAAGATTCATCTCCGTCGTACATATCGAATCAGATGTAGCTCGACCTTCCTGTGCGGATGCGAAACTCGCGAAAGACAACAGACCAATCAAAAAAAGTATGATTGTTTTCATCTCAACCTCCTTGGATGGTATCGTTATATGAAAGGACTACAGTTGCCTCTTTATAGCAGAAAAAAGCAGACCTGTCAACGGTTGGCTTTTTTGTTTTCTGGAGTTCCTTCCTTTGTCGGGCTGTCGGGAAGCGTCCCGCATACGCGGGACGCCCGGCAATGCCAGGCGAACCCGTACCCGTACTGTCAGTTCGTTTTTTCTTGTCGGGCTGTCGGGAATCGAACCCGACCTACGTGCTCCAGGGCGTTTCATTTCTTGCCTCGGAAACCTCGGAACAGAAACGCCCGTGAACATGAAATCATTCATGTTTCACCCCCATGCACGCGTACTGCCGATATACTACAGCCCGTATCTAACGCGATTTTTAATTTTTGTAATTTTTCATTTTATAAACGCCCTCTCATTGCATATTTTATACTGACTCCGTGTCCGCACAACTTTTGGATATCTTCGCAAAAATGAGTGTGAGCTGATGAGCCTCATCCCAGTACTTCCTGCATTCATCCTTATAGACCTCTTCAGCTACGGCTATCATCCTGAACCAATGTTTGCTTTCATTCGCCTCCTTTTGGCAAATCCGTATCTTGTTTCTAAAATCTTTCTTCGAGCTCGCCTGATTGGCTTCCATATAATTGGCACCAACACTCGTCGAGGACCGTACCAATTGATTGATAAGCGGACGAACGATATCGTTGCTTTTGATCTTTTTACAAAACCTGATCGTCTGCTCCCCGAATACGGCGCAACGCTCTTCTAAATCGTACTGCATAGCATTACAATTTTATAATTTTTGTTTTTTTTAAATTTTCGGCACTGGTACCCGATTGGGTTGTTTTCTTAAAGATATTTTACTCGACATATTCTTAAAAATGATATGTTGACTTCGACCGATCAAGCACAAATCCCTCCCCTCGACACAGTCGTTCGCGAACGACGTGCCTCGAAGACT
>CAITOC010000004.1 GCA_903893925.1 Candidatus Moraniibacteriota bacterium | reverse complement strand
ATTCCGGATCAAGCATCGTCGTCGAGGGCGCCTCTGCTCTTCGCGACGGCACAGTCGTTTCGGTCTCCGAGTAATCCGGCGTTCATCAAACAGAACTTATGCACGAATCCAATCAATCGGATCCGAACGAAAAAATGAAGCTCGGCCTCGCCGGCCGTATCACGGAACTTTTTCTGAAGAAGCGCGAGCTCTCCATCCTGACCATCGTGGTCGTCGCGGCATGGGGTACGCTCTCGTTCGTGCTGACTCCGAAACAATACAATCCTGAAATCGTCGCGCCGGCATTCGTCATCGTGACTGATTTTCCGAACGCATCGGCGTCCGAAGTTTATGAGCTCATCACCCGTCCGATGGAAGACCGTGTATCGGAGCTCCAAAAGATAGATGAGATCTCCTCGCAGACGTACCCAGGAGGTCGGAGTATGGTCATGGTGAAATTCCTCGTCGGCTCGAACCGCGACGAAGCGAAAATCGCCCTCAATCAGAAACTCCGCGACCATATAGATCAGAAACCGTCCGGTGCGGCCGATCCAATCATACAATCGATCGATCCGGATGATGTGCCGATCATCGACCTCGGTCTCTCCTCCGATTCCCTCTCGGAAAGTTCGCTTCGGAAGCTCGCCTTCGACGTCGCCGACGAGCTCAAGCATGCCGGAGGTGTTTCCCGCGTCGAGGTCATCGGCGGACGGACGAATCACCTCCTTGTCGAACCACGGGCAAGCGAACTCGCGGCCCGCGGGATATCACTTCAGGAAATCATGGGCGTGATTTCGGGTGCGAACGGCATCGATTCCGTAGAAAGACTCGATGGGGACGATCGTGACCGGGTCGTCACCGTCAATGGGAATATCCGCGGGACGGATGACCTTGGCAATCTCGTCATACGGCAAGACCGCGGAGCCATACTGCGCCTTCGCGATATCGCAGACATCTCATATGGTCCCGGAGAAATCTCGGACTACGTGACCCTTTCAGAGCCGGGCAAAGCAAATCATCCCGTCGTCCATATCGCCCTTTCCAAACTCGGAGGAACGAATGCCACCACGGTCTCCACGGACGTCCTGTCCCGACTCGAAGGTCTCAAAGGCACGATGATTCCAGAAAACGTCGTGACGGAAGTCCTGCGTGACGAGGGAGCCATCGCCGGCGAGGAGATCGGCAAACTCACGTTCGACCTGACAAAATCGATCGTCGTCGTCGCGGTCCTCTTGATGATGTTCCTCGGATTCCGAAATGCTATGGTTGCGGCGGTCTCCATACCGCTCGTACTGCTCGCGGTCTTCGGTGCGGGACTGCTTGCGGGACAGACAGTGAACCGCATCACGCTCTTCGCGCTCATCCTCTCGCTCGGACTCCTCGTGGACGACGCAATCGTCGTCATCGAGAACATAGCCCGCTACTTCAGGATGTATCCGGGTGAGAACCGTATCAAGCTTATCGTGAAAGCGGTGGACGAGGTTGGTGGTGCACTCGCGCTCTCGACCCTGACGATGGCCATCTCATTCATACCGATGGCGTTCGTCACCGGCATGATGGGTCCGTATATGGCACCGATTCCGTTTTTCGTTCCGGCGGCACTCTTCGCGTCACTTCTCTTTTCGGTGACCGTGAACCCGTTCCTCGCGCTCATATTCACACCCAGGGACAAACCAGGCAAACCGGCCGTGCAACACAAGGAAAATTTCTTCCTGCGCTCATTCCAAAAACTCGACACGCGGTACGGGGCATTCCTCGCCACATTGCTTTCGACGAAGAAGAACCGTACACGGACCATAGCCGTCACGACAGTACTGTTCTTACTCTCCGTCATCCTCCCCTTCTCACCGGCCGTTCCGTTCCGTTTGCTCCCGAAGGCCGACAAGGAACAGTTCTACGTCTACCTCGATATGCCCTCCGGAACAGACGTATCCGTCACCCGTTCAGCCGGCAAAGAGATGGAAAAAATTCTTCTCTCATTTCCGGACGTGCGAAATGTGGAAAGTTTCGTCGGCGAAGCTCCCGTATCCGATTTTAACGGACTCTTTAAAGGAAGCTCGTCACGTGTAGGTGGGAATCAGGCGACCCTCCGTGCGAATCTCGTCTTGCAAATCGAACGGCATCGTTCTTCCGAAGAAATCGCTTCCGAGTTCAGGGCTCGTGCGGAAATACTCCGACGAGCACATCCGGATTACGGTATCCGTATCATGGAAGATCCGCCGGGACCGCCGGTACTCGCCACGCTCTATCTCAAGGTGAAAGGCGACGACGAACGCGTCCGCGAGGACATGGCGCGCGATCTCGAAGCGACCGTTCACGATATCGAGGGTACGACCGACATCCGACGCTCCACTCCGGAGCGTGTCCTCGACAGCTCATACCGGATACTGACCAACAAGGCGGAGCTCCTCGGCGTGACCCCGACCGACATCGCGTCGACACTCCACATCGCCCTTTCCGGATCGGCGGTCGGACTGTATCACGAAAGCGCCTCGCCGAACCTCCGCAAACCGGAGCAGGAATACATCGCCGTCCGCCTCGCCCGCGATTCCCGCGACGAGGAGAGCGACTTGTCCTCTCTCACGATAGCATCACGAACCGGCGCGCAAGTCCCGCTTTCCGAACTTCTCGAGAAGACCGATGCCGCATCCGAACTGCCTATATCCGCGGATAATCGGCAGCCGACTGTTGCCGTCTCGGCGGAGATGGAAGGACGGAGCGTGGTCTATGCCGTATTGGATCTCTTCCCGAAGCTCTTCTCGTACACGTTGCCCGCCGGGACAGGGAAACTCATAGCATGGTCTCCTATGGGCGCGACGTACGAGGACACTCGGACCGGCAAGCGGTATGAGATCGAGATCGGCGGCGAATGGAAACTGACCCTCGAGGTGTTCCGAGATCTCGGACTCGCGATGGGCGTGGCGATCTTCCTTATCTACTTCGTCCTCGCGGCAAAGGCGGAGTCACTCTTCGTCCCGCTCCTCATCATGGTATCTATCCCTCTCGGACTGATCGGCGTCTTCCCCGGCTATGCTCTTCTGCACGCGATCAAGGGAACGTACTTCAACGCGACCTCCATGATCGGTGTCATATCGCTCGCCGGTTTGTCCGTGAAGAACTCGGTCATCTTCCTCGAATATCTCGAACCGCTCAAAAAGGCCGGCAAGCCCCTCAAAGAGGCGCTCATAGAAACGGGACGGGTCAGATTACTCCCAATCACGCTCACCTCGCTCACGGCCATATTGGGATCGCTCACGATCATCACTGATCCGGTCTGGGAAGGTCTCGCATGGGCGATCATCTTCGGACTCACCGCCTCGACTTTTCTCACGCTCATCATCTTCCCGATAGTGTATTATGTCTTCGAGAAGAAGAAATGGGACCGCTAACCGTCATCAATAAAACATATGTCGCACATCTATCGCATGGATACCTCGTCGTGGAACGTAGAGCGGATCATGTTCGCCGTCGCCGGCATATTGATCGCCGTCTTCGCAGTACTCGCCGTTCTCGTCCACCCGGCATTCGTCTGGGGAGACCTCTTCGTCGGATCGATGCTCGT
>CAITOC010000003.1 GCA_903893925.1 Candidatus Moraniibacteriota bacterium | reverse complement strand
CGCACAGCTGACTCGCACAGCCATGCAGGCCTTCCCGACCGGTTCGAAGAAGATTTCTTTCCGTGCTCTTTTCCGCCAGGGCGACGGTGCCGACATGCCACGCCTCCCGCACGTCTCGATTGGGCTCACGACCGATACCGTTCGTCCGGTTACGAACGCATCCGCGATTGCTATGCGACGGTCTACGGACGGGACATCTGTCGGCGTCGGAACGGATAATCGGACGAACGGTGCCGAGCCGTACTTCTCTTGGAATCCCGGCGCGGACGACACAACCGGCTCCGGTGTCCGCGGATACTGTCTTTACCTCGGCACCGATCCATCGGGCGATCCCGCGACCGGCAAGGGACTCTTGGGAAATAGTCCGTCGAGTATCGCCGGGACGGATTGCCAGTTCATCGTTTCTTCGACGTCGATCGACTTCGCGACGCCTGCGCTTCGCGGTACGCCGTGGCTGGTCTCCTCGACCGACCCGTATTATCTCAATGTCAAGGTCGTCGATAATTCGGGAAATACGTACGGTGGGGACAGCACCTCGTTCTCGTTCCGGTATGACGGGACCGCTCCTACGAACGTCTCGTACATTTCGTGCGCGTCCGGTTCGTTCTCGAATGTCGTGGATATGAATTTCTCGTGGCCGACAGACGGTTCTGCTGCTGCGACCGACGGTCATGCCGGGGTATTTGGCTGGCAATATCAGATCAACACGACCTCCGGAGCGTGGAACGGGACTGCGACCGAATCGACGCTCGGTGTCGGAACGTATTTCCCGATAACCGACGCATCATATACGCTTACGGACGACCGCGATGGCGACTCGATCGTCTCGGGCAATAATATCGTCTATTTCCGTACGGTCGATGCGGCCGGCAACCCGTCATCCGATTCGTCGATCCGTACCTGCAATCTTTCGTTCGGTGGTATGGCACCATCCTTCGGTAGCATGGATACCGTCGCGATCGCACCTTCGACTTCGACGTCGAACACATATTCCCTTTCGTGGCCCGCGGCCACGGCTACACCGGGCCGTGCTGTCTCGCGCTATTATTATATGGTGAACGCGCAACCGCCGGCCACGTTGGCCACCTTGCGCGGAAACGCATCGACCTATATCGACAACGGCACAGGGACGACCGTTCCCGCTTCGGCACTTCCGAACGTGAACAAAGGGATCAATACGGTCGTGGTCGTGGCGGTGGACGATGCGGATACCCCGAACTATTCGCCCAGCAACCGGATCGAGGGGAGCTTCACGCTCGATTCGACGGATCCGGACAATGTCATCAATCTCGTCTCATCCGATTCGTCTATCAAGTCGCTCTCTCAGTGGAATGTGACTCTGACATGGGGCGCTCCAGCGTATCAGGGAGCCGGAAACCTGACCTACCATATTTTTCGTTCGACGGATGGACACGCTTTTTCCGAAGTCGGCTCCACGTCCGGTCTCTCGTATGTAGACAATACGCCGGACTCCAAAGAATATTCTTACAAGGTCTACGTGACGGACGGCGCAGACGCGGGCAGTTCCGGTTCCAATGCCGTCGTCATTACTCCGACCGGAAAATGGACGACCCCGCCCACACTCGACAATGGCCCGGACGTGAACGATATCACGACCGGCAAAGCGACGATTTCCTGGGGTACGAGTCGGAGCGCCGATTCGAAGATCGCCTATGGTACGAAACGGGGAAAGTACGGTGAGGACGAGATTTCTAATTCGGATCAGACAGGAAGTCATTCGGTCAATCTGACCAATCTCGACGCCGGTACTTCGTATTATTACCGGGCCAAGTGGACCGATGAGGACGGTAATACCGGTGAAACCGATGAAAGGAGTTTCCGGACACAGGACGCGCCGACCGTGAAGGACGTTTCCGTGCGAAGTATCGGACTGGATTCCGCATTCGTCCGGTTCACGTCCAAAGGCGCATCCGAAGTGAAGATCTTCTATGGTCCGACAACGGGCTTCGGTGGCAGTGTCGTCGTCCCGACATCCTCTTCCGAAACGACGTATACGACCGAACTTTCCGGATTGCAAGACGGCACCAAATATTACTACAAAATTAACACCTTCGACGAGGATGGCAAGGAATACGAGGGGACGGTACTCGATTTCGCCACGCTCCCGCGACCCAAGATAACGAACGTCCGTATCCAGCAGGTCGCCAATACGGCACAGTCGACCATACTTGTCACCTGGGACACCAATACCGAGGTATCTTCGATCGTCTCGTATGCCCCGGAGGGAAATCCGGGAGCATCCCGAGACGAGGTGACCGTCGCGTTGACAACTGGCGAACACAAAATGATCATCCGTGGCTTACTCCCTCAGACCGGCTATTCGCTGGTCGTACGTGGTCGGGATAAGGCCGGAAACGAGGCTGTATCCGATGCACAGCGACTGACGACCGCCACCGATACGAGGCCGCCACAGATTGCTACGCTGTCGGTCGAAGGTACGGTCGTTCCCCCGATCTCATCGGCCGCACAGGAATCGGTGGCACAACTGGTCGTGTCTTGGAATACCGACGAGCCCGCGACGAGTCAGGTGGAATTCGGCGAAGGGACGGGTACGGCATATGCTCAGAAAACCCAGGAGGATGCCAATCTTACGACAAACCATCTCGTGATAGTGTCCGGGTTGTCGCCGTCGAAGGTGTATCACTTGCGGACCATTTCTGCGGATGCGGCCGGAAATATCGGTCACTCGATCGATACTGTCACCATTACTCCGAAAACGATAGATAATGCGCTCGATCTGGTGATCTCCAACCTCAGGGAAGCCTTCCGGTTTTTGGGCGCGTTCGGCGGAGGGACGTGAGTACAATGTAAAATGTGGGGACGGGGGAGGGAGGCAGAAGGGACTGGATTGCCACGGATGCGAAGACGCATCCTCGCACCCGCCTGCCCGTCCGCAACGATTGCCAGCCCGACAGCACTCATGGCGGCGGGCGTAGCGATACGGGCGGACAACGCTATGCTGTAGCATTGCGGGCAGGAAGACAGACGGGGAACGGGAGACAGAAGGGGAGGGAATAGGAACGGAGAACATCGAAGTCTGTCTTTGCGAAGGAGTCTTCGACTGAAGCAATCCAGACTCTTCCGTCTTTGCGAGGCCTTGGAGGCCGAAGCAATCCAGGAATCAGAAGAGTCTCCATATCATTTCGTATGACCTCGTAAGAACGAGGGAACGGGGACTGGATTGCCACGGATGCGAAGACGCATCCTCGCAAAGACAGACGGGGAACGGGAGACAGAGAGGGAACAGGGTCGGGGTCGCAAAGACAGACCGGGAACAAAGACGGGATCGAGGACTGGATTGCCACCCCAGCATGCGCGGGGCAGGCTGTCCCGCAGACGGGACTCGCAAAGACAGAGAGGGAACAGAGGACTGGATTGCCACGGATGCGAAGACGCATCCTCGCAAAGACAGAAAGGAACGGGACTCGAAAAGACAGAGAGGGAACAGGGTCGGGGTCACAAAGACGGACGGGGAACGGGGACCTGGATTGCCACGGGCTTCCGAAGACGGAACCCCTCGCAAAGACTGACGGGGACGGGGATTGGGGGATGGATTGCCACGGGCTTCCGAAGACGGAACCCCTCGCAAAGACAGAATTCAGATGTATGAGACGAAGAAAAACCGATATCAATATGACTCAGCCGATACTACAAGTGCAAAATATTTCCAAATCGTTTCGTGTCGGCGCGATGGATGTACCGGTTCTTCGTGGCATTGATTTTGAGATTTCCATGGGTGATTTCTTGGTCCTGTTTGGGCCTTCCGGATGCGGAAAATCGACATTGCTACATACGATCCTCGGGCTCGAATCACCGACAGCGGGAAAAATCGTCTTTGCCGGTAAGACCGTATTTTCGGAAATGTCCGAGGACGAACGATCCGATTTCAGGAAACGGCATGTCGGTATGGTATATCAGCAATCGAACTGGATACGTTCGCTGTCGGTCTTGGAGAATGTCGCGTTTCCGCTTACGCTTCTCGGTGCCGATCGGACTACGGCGATGGGGCGGGCCCGCCAGACGCTCGAACTCGTCGGGATGTCGGCCTGGTCGGCATATGCGCCGATGGAGCTGTCTTCCGGACAGCAGCAACGTGTCTCGCTGGCACGGGCGGTTGTCACGGATCCGGACTTTATCATCGCGGACGAACCGACGGGAAATCTCGATTTCGAATCCGGACAGACACTGATGCATCTTCTGAAATATCTGAATGAAGAGACGGGGAAGACTATCCTCATGGTGACGCATGATTTGGAATATATCGGCTATGCCAAGACGGCGATCAGGATGCGCGACGGGGTCATCGTGGAAGTGTATTCAGAAAATGAGCGGGAAGCGCTTCTGAGCAGTATCAGGGGAAAACGTGGCGTCGAAGCGCCTGTAAGTAAATGACGTCGATATACATGGCTTCCTTTTTCAAAAAAATCTCCGAATCCGTTTCCGCCGTCGTCGGTATGGCCACGTTTTCGTTGTTGCTTGTCTTGTACGTCGTTTTCAAAGGGTTCGAGTGGATTTCGCGCCGTCGTTTTTTTCCGAAATTTGTGCGGGTGGTATTGCGGCGACCTTTCTCATACGTGTATTCCCTGGCTTTGCGTGTACTGGGATCGCATCGGGAAGGTTCCATTTCCCGTGTCGCCCTGATAGAACTGTCCATCCGGAACATGCGGGTGAAAAAGACACGGACACTCATCACGGTCGGAGGCATGGCTGTCGGTATCGGAACGATCGTGTTTTTGGTGTCTATAGGATATGGACTGCAGCAACTGGTCATCACTCGGGTTGCACGTCTCGAGGAAATGCGTCAGTTCGATATATCGCCACAGGCCGGTGGCAAAGTGAAAATTGACGACAAAACCATCGCTGACCTCGGTGGCAGTTCCGAAGTCGAGGCGATTTTGCCACTCATCTCCGTCGTCGGCAGGGTGAATTATAACGATTCCGCATCCGACATGGCCGTATATGGGGTCACGTCCGAGTATCTGAAACGTTCCGCCATACAACCGGTCGCGGGAGCCATCTTCGAAAGTGATGAAATTTCATCGGAACGGACCGGAATCCAAACTCAGACGGAGGGATCGGTCGATGCCGGATCGATCACGGCATTCGATGAAAAAATACGCGATGCGGATTTTTCAATCGGTGTGTCGTCTTGGGTCCGGGTCAGGGAGACCCCGAAATCCGATTCGAAAATACTCGGTTTCACGAAGGGCATCGGACACGGGGTAGAACACTGGGGAGCCATGTATGAGTCGACGGATGGGGCCGGCAAGGCCGGAATCGCGGATGATGGAACCGTATTGGGAAAATGGATGAAGGCGGATGTGCTCTTGTGGGAAGAGAAGACGTGCAATACGGTCACCCAAGGGGATTGCGAGGATGGGAAGCATATGGTGCGTCGTGACGAAACCGGCGAACAGGTACGCACGACCGGATACTTTGCCGAGATCGGCGTGGACGTTTCCGCGACGGGTTCCGTGCTGCCAGCGGTATTGGGTGAATCCACGGATACCACTTACGGTTCTCCTGATTGGGTTTCGATCGAATCGGAATCCGGTGCGGTCGCTTTGCCTGATGCCACCACGGTTGAATTGCCTAAGGATGCGAGACGGCAGGCTGTCGTAAACCGATCGGCACTCAAGGTCTTGGGCATCGATGAGCGCGAGGCGGTCGGAAAGTCGTTTTCTGTCGCATTCGTGGTTGTCGGTGATCTTCTGTCCGATCCGACGCGAAAGATGGAATCTTCTCCGGCTGAATATGTCATCGTGGGAGTGACCCCGGATGAAAAATCGCCCGTTTTTTATGTACCATTCATCGACCTCCGTTCGCTCGGTATTACGAACTACTCACAGATAAAGACCGTGGTACGGGATCAGTCCGCGTTATCGGATGTCCGGAAGCGAGTCGAGGCATCGGGCTACGTGACACGATCCGTGGCGGATACCGTGGCACAGATCAGTTCATTGTTTGCTACGGCGAGGATAGCCCTTGCGGTCCTTGGTATGACGGCGCTTGCGGTCTCCGCGCTCGGAATGTTCAATACGCTTACCATTTCCCTGCTTGAACGTACACGAGAGGTGGGTCTTATGAAGGCGATGGGGATGAAATCGTACGAAGTGAGGGAATTGTTTTTGACCGAATCCATGATTATGGGAATTTTCGGCGGTATGTTCGGCTTGTTGGGCGGGTATCTCCTTGGAAAGCTCGTCGGATTGATCTTTTCATTCTTCAGTTTGACGTCGGGTTTCGGATTCGTCGATGTATCCTTCGTGCCCGCGTTGTTCGCACTTGTGATTATAATCCTGTCGCTCATTGTCGGCCTTGGGACCGGAGTGTATCCGGCAAATCGTTCGACGCGTATCTCGGCTTTGGATGCGCTTCGGTATGAATAGAGTTGGGCAAAAGGGGTCGGATACGGACCTCCCCCCGTTTTTTAAAGGCGTCTTCGACTGAAACAATCCAGAAGGAATAGAAACAGGCACAATGACGGGAACGAGGTTCCCCTGCTCTCTGTCGTTCGTGCTCGCGGCGCTCGCCTTGAACGCGTTCCGTCTTTCCTTTCCGAAGAGCCGACCTCGTGCATACGTAACGCTTGCCGCCGGCCTTTCGCTCCTCTATGCGTTCTCCGACGAGACACATCAACTGTTTGTTCCCGGTCGCGAGGGGAAGCTGACCGACGTCGGTATCGACGCGATCGGGATAGCGATCGGTTTGATAGTCATTGGATTCATCGTTAGTTGGAATCGGTCGAAAAATCCGAAGATAGTAAGTATCGAACCGCGGAAGAAGGCTAAACGTTCTCCGAAGATGTAGTCTTTGGAAGCTGGAAATACTTTGATATTGAAAAAATATTGATGGAAACTTTTATGCCGAATGATTTTTATCAGGTGTCGTTGAAAGCGATACTGAAGAACGTGGAAGGGAGTGTATTGGTCTTGAAGGCCGATTTCGAAGGGCCTCTATCCGGATATTATGATTTGCCCGGAGGGCGTATCGATGAGAGTGAATTTGACATTCCGCTTCTCGACATCTTGAAAAGGGAAATCAGAGAGGAAATCAGGATCGACAACGTAGCAGTACATGAAGTTCCGGTCGCGGTTGGCAGACACCGTATACCGAAAGACATCGCAGATACGGAGAAGGATCTTCATCTTCTGTATCTATTTTTTGAAGGTGAATTGTCCGACGGCGATATCCGTATCAGCGATGAACACACGGGATTCGAGTGGGTACACATAACGCCGGAGAATGTGGGAACGTATTTCACCTCGGGCCTTTTGGAAGGGATGAGGACGTATATGGTTTCGAAGGAGTAGTTTTCGAAAGAATTAAGCCATTTTCTCATGATACACTTCCTATAAGACTGTCTTTTCGAGCGCGGCAATCCAGGAATCAGGATATACTTCTGGACCGCCGCGGACTTCGCGGACTCGTCCTCGCGGAGACGGACAGGAAGAGAATAGTGCGCGTGAGTTTGGAATGTCGGACCGTGTAGCGGGACTTGCGAAAATCCTGTCTGCTCAGTCTTTGCGAGGAGTCTGCGACGAAGCAATCCAGAGGCTTATTCGGATGCCGGCGGAGAATGTCCGGTGACGGAGACTGGATTGCCGCGCCCCGAGGATGGGGCTCGCAAAGACGAAGAGAAGGTTCGCGGAGACAGATAAGAACGAGAACCTGGATTGCCACGGATTTTTAGAAAAATCCTCGCAAAGACGACAGGGATGGAGACGGGGAAAGGGATGACAAGTAAAGGGATCAGGGAATGAAAAACTGGATTGTCACGGGCAACTACGCCCTCGCAAAGACGGAGGGGAACGGGGACGGAGAAGGGACAAATTATCTCGGTCCTTGTGAAGGAGTCTTCGAATGTAGCAATCCAGAAGGAATAAAACAGAAAAAAAGACTGGATTGCCACGGACTTCGCAGACTCGTCCTCGCAAAGACGGAGGTATCTGGGAAGAATTGAAAAGTGAGGTCTGTCTTTGCGAGTGAGCCTTCGAGCGCGGCAATCCAGGAATCAGGATATACTTCTGGACCGCCGCGGACTTCACAGACTCGTCCTCGCGGAGACGGACAAGGAACCTTGAGGAGACGGGCAAGGAGGTGGTGATAAAGAAAAATCCTCCGAGCGATCGGAGGATTTTTTCTGACGAAGATATCAGGAACGAAGTTGGACTAGATGCTCTTTATCTTCTCGACGACGGCCTTGAAGGCTTCGTGGTCGCGGACGGCGAGCTGGGAGAGGACTTTGCGGTCGAGCTCCACCTGCTTCACCTTGAGCGTACCGATGAACGAGCTGTAGCTCGTATCGAAGGCGCGAAGGGCATTGCCGAGGCGGATGATCCAGAGGGATCGGAATGTCCGCTTCTTGTTGCGGCGGTCACGATAGGCATAGGCACCGGCCTTCATGACGGCCTGCTTGGCCAGATTGTACTGACGACTGCGACCCCAACGATAGCCTTTGGCGGCATCGAGGAGGTTGTTGCGTCGTTTGCTGGCGGCAACGCCACGCTTTACACGGGTCATAACGTTTCTACTTTACGGATGGATATTGCACTATGGTACGGAGAATCGGCTGGAAAGTCAAGAACGTAACTCCTTCGTTTTCGTAGAGACGGATCATGCCCCGTCTCTATATCTTGGAAAGAGAAGCAGTCAAGCGGGGAGAGGGGCACGAAGTCTTATACCAAATGAACTGAATCCCTGTTACGTTCAGGAGTCCAACTCCCCCTTGGGAGTTGGACTCCTCTAGTAGCGATATACAACAAATGAAGTTGTTTCGGTATTACGCGTAGGGGATGGCTCGCTTCGTATTCTGCTCTTCTTTCGCTAGCGAGAAACCGGCATCGCGACGCTTCGCACGGGTCTGCGCGCCCGTGTCACGGGAGTTGTAGTGGTTCTGGCCCGATGCACGGTGCATGAGTTTGCCACTGCCGGTCACCTTGATTTTCTTGCTGACGGACTTTTTCGTCTTCTGCTTCATAACCTTTTCGTTACCTGATACTTAATCGTTTATTCCGGGATGATGAGTATGCTGATACCGTTCTGGATATTCTTCATCTCTTCCTCGACCTTGTAGGGGATCGTGAGGAGGGTAAGGAATTCCTTCATCGCATCCCTGGCCCGGTCCCGCATAGCTTTCTCTCGCCCGCGCAAGAGGAGTTCGATGCGTACCTTCTGTCCCTTTTTAAGAAATTTCTCGGCCTGGTCCTTCTTGAAGAGGAGATCGTGCGTGTCGACACGGAGCCCGATGCGGATACCCTTGATGTCGACTTTCTTCTGATTGCTCTTGGCCTGTTGTTCCTTTTTGGTTTGTTGGTACTGGAACTTGCCGTATTCGAGAATCTTACAGACCGGAGGCGTCGCTTGTGGCGAAACTTCGATCAGGTCGAGATCTTCCGCACGGGCGATCTCGATCGCTTTCTCCGTCGGCATTTCTCCGAGCGGTACCCCATCGCTTCCGATGAGATAGACCGTCGGAGAAAGGATCTTCTCGTTGGCGCGGAACCGAAGCAGTACTTGCGGTTTCGGTTTCGGTCGATTGTGTCTTCGTCGTCTCATATAGTGAGCTTCATGAGCTTCGTAAGCAAGAGGGCTTCGTAAGCTTCAATAATATATTCCCGGCTTCGGAAACTGTCGAAGCTTATGCAGCTGTCGAAGCTCAAGAAGTTCTAGTGGAGTTGATGGGAATCGCACCCATGTCCAGACGAATCCGTCCAAAACCATCTACAAGCGTAGTCAACCCTTGGTTCCCTGAAAAGCGGAAAGGCTGACAAAAACCTTTTCAGGGCCTCCTTTCATGCCAGGCCGACAGGGTGAAGGGAGGAAAGACCCTTGTCGGTCTGCCAGATGATATGACACCGGGGTCCCCGTATCAGGCGTCGGGGGTCCGATGGTTCCCGCAAACCGAAGTTAGGCGAGAACGGAAGCAAATGACGGGGTGAACGCGTTGGCGAACGCCGTCTTCACTTTCTGTGCGATGTTGGCATTTATCGTGTGTGGGGATTTTTTACGATGGATCCCCGCATCGGCTTGCCGGTTCTGAAAGAGCACGCTGTCGAAACTAAACAACCCCCGCACCGACGCGAAGCGTCGCAAAACCGAGAGCACGGATCCCGCATTCCAAATGGAATGGAAATTCCAAGTGCCAAGCCACGGATCCGGTTATGGATCGGATGCTTGGGTATGGGAACTTCATTTCGACCGCATCGCGCGACCTATGTCCTTTCTCGCTTCGCGTTTCTTGATCGTCTCACGCTTGTCTACGCGTCTTTTACCCTTTCCGACGGCGAACTCAAGCTTCACGAGTCGTTTCTTAGTGTACACCCGGACCGGCACCAAAGTCAAGCCTTCGACGCGCGATTTTCCAATCAGGGAGCGGATTTCCGACTTTCGAAGGAGAAGCCTGCGTGACCGGGTATCCTCGTGATGCGTATCCTTGTGGGCTTGCGGATAGGGTGGGATGAGCGCGTTCGTGAGGAAGAGCTCATTGCCGTGTGCGGTCACGAAGCTTCCCTTGAGGCTGATATGGCCGGTTTTGACCGATTTCACCTCCGCCCCGGTCAATTCCAAACCGGCCTCATAGCGGTCCATGAGCTCATAATCGAATCCGGCGCGTCTGTTTACGGCGAGTGTTTTCATGGCTTCACTGTACCGCGATACGGGGCTTGAGACAAGATGGGCGTATAAAAAAGCACCGTTATCACGATGCTTTATCTGGTAGTTTTATCAGGCCGCATGATTTCAGGCGCATAATTTCGGCACTGGTTCCCGATTAGGTGGCTGAGATTCCCTCTCTGGTGCTAAGATAAGCACAAAATCGACGTTTTATTTATTATAAAGTAAAAATGCTCAATCCGCAGTCACAAATCCCCCTCGCTCCCCCTTCCCGAAAGG
>CAITOC010000002.1 GCA_903893925.1 Candidatus Moraniibacteriota bacterium | reverse complement strand
TCCCGGGGAACAAAATAATACCAAATGAACTGAATCCCTGTTACGTTCAGGAGTTCGCCCCGGCATTCGCGGGGCGAACTCCTCGGGTAGCGATAGACAACACATGAAGATATTTCGATATGAGCAATGGAAAACGAGTACTGGAATGAGTGATGAATCGAGTATGCATGAATTATTCATTTCAGATTTACGTGTAACTGAGTATAT
The DNA here is from genome assembly GCA_903893925.1 of Candidatus Moraniibacteriota bacterium. Classification (GTDB taxonomy): domain Bacteria; phylum Patescibacteriota; class Minisyncoccia; order Moranbacterales; family UBA1568; genus JAAXTX01. The sequence goes on along the minus strand of CAITOC010000002.1, from coordinate 4,371 downwards.
TTAGATCAATTCACTTCTCCGTTCCTCATTTTTCGTTCCCAAATCGTTAACACGTTTGGTCAATGATCAGTACTTTGATGTCGGTTGTAAGTTGTAAGTTGTAAGTTGTAAGTTGTAAGTTGTAAGTTGCTCGCTCGTCCTTGCGAGCGGATCCGATCACTCTGCGAAGTGGAGATGTATCGGATACATTGTGCGTTGATCTCACACCTGCCATTTGTCGCGTGTCGACTGATCCGAGATCGCATCGTCGTAATCCGGGACATCCGACTGACCAGCGAACTTGCCGATAAGGACCGGGCGACCCTTGTTTGCGCCCTCCGGCGGACCGACAACCCCATTCTCTTCGAGGATGTCGAGGAGCTTCGCGGCGCGACCATAGCCGATCGACAGCCGTCGTTGCAAGAAGGTGGTTGCGGCGCGACCCGACTCGATCACGAGCCGTTTCGCCTCGTCGTACTTGTCGTCCAGATCGGATGGATTGTCGAGTGAAGCGGAAAAGTCGACATCCCCAGTAGGCATCGTACGTCCCGACGATTCCTCTCCGCCGCCGCCGAAATCCTCATCCAGGTTTTCCTCGCCAAGATCCTTCTTCTGATCGACGAAAAAACGCACGATATCTTTCACTTCGCGATCATCGACAAACACTCCCTGGATGCGCTTCGGCTGGGACGAGCCCGGTGCGGAATAGAGCATGTCCCCTTTCCCGATAAGCTTCTCGGCCCCGCCCGTATCGAGGATGATGCGCGAGTCCATCTGGTTCGAGACCGCAAATGCGATTTTCGCCGGGATGTTCGATTTGATGAGTCCGGTCACGACGTCCGCGATCGGTTTTTGTGTCGCCAAGACGAGATGGATACCCGCCGCGCGCGACATCTGCGCAAGCCGGACGATGGCACCCTCGACTTCCTTGCCGTGCGACATCATGAGGTCGGCCATCTCGTCGATGACGATGACGATGTACGGGAGCGGTTCCAGGGGAAGCGTACGCGGTCGCCCGTCGGGTCCGTTCCGATCGACATACGACTCACCGTTTCGTTCCTTCGTGCGATACGACGCAAGGTCGCGGACCCGGACCTGTTCGAAGAGTTTCAGCCGGCGTTCCATCTCGGCGATCGCATACTTGAGTGCGTTTACCACGTGCTTGGAATCGGTGATGACCCGACCCCCTTTCAGGTGCGGGATCTCGTTATAGAGCGTCAATTCGACCCGCTTCGGATCGACCAAGATGAGCTGGAGGTCTTCCGGCGAGTTCTGATAGAGGAGCGAGAGGAGGAGCGAATTGATACACACGCTCTTGCCGGAACCGGTGCGTCCCGCAATCAGGAGGTGCGGCATGGATTCAAGATCAGCGACCTCAAAGGCGCCCGAGACGGACTCCCCGAGGACGAAGGAGAGGTTGGAATGACGAGCCGCGAAGGCGGGACTCTCGACGATATCACGCATACGGACGCTCGCCTGCTTCGCGTTCGGCACCTCGATGCCGACGAGCGACTTGTTCGGAATCGGCGCTTCGATACGGATCGGGTGCTTGGCAAGTGCAAGCGAGAGATCATTGGACAGTCCGACGATCTTGGAAAGTTTGGTCCCGAATGCCGGGCTGAACGTATACTGCGTCACGGTCGGACCGACGGTCGTCTCACCCATCTCACCGGCAATGCCGAAATTTTTGAGCGTACTTCGGATGAGCTGTTTCGTCTGTTCGACGTCCCCCGAATCTCCCTTTCCACTGCGACCGTGGAAATAGTCCGACTCCGGTTGAGACCAGATCGACGGGATATGTTTTCGACGAGACTTTGCAACCGGTACATCGGAATCTGAAAGTGAGATCACCGGCCGTTCGACGATCCGATCCGAAACAGCCTCTTCCTCATCGACATCCTCTTCCGGGAAACTGATCGTCCGGATATTGCTTGGCTCCTCGATGGCCGGCACATCTTCCGATATATCCTCGGCTTCTGGATCAGGCACGACATCGTGAATCGGTTCGTCTTCCGGCTTCGTTTTTTCAGTATCCGCTTCACGGGCAGAACGAGCCGCTACGATTTTCGTCTTGATAAAGGAAAGGAAACGGATGAGCGAGACATTGAATGCCGCCACTGCGCCAGATAAGAAAATTGCGGACAATATCACGGCGCTCGCCACCCGTCCCGTGAAGGAGAAAAGGAATGCCGCGACTCCGTATCCGACATAGCCTCCGCCCGACCCTTTCTTCGCAACCGCAAGCATCTCCTTGGCGGTATCGCCGAGGAACAGGTGGAAAAAGCCCAGGATCGCGATGAAGACGAGCCCGAGCCCGACGAATTTCACGACATCCGACAGGGTCGTGCTTCGACGTCGGAGCAAGAAGATGGCCGAAACGACGAGTACCACCGGGAACGGCCACTTCCCCCAACCGAAGAGTGTGCCAAGCCCGCCATCAAGCCATTCTCCCAGTGTCCCACCGATCCCAAAAAATGCGAGCACGAACAGTATGGAAAATGCCACGAGAAAAATCGCCGCGATACTTCGCTTCGCATCCCCACCGAGCGCATCGCCCCATTTCGATTCCTCCTCAATCTCTTCCTCTTCCTCGATTTCCTTCTTCCGTCGCCCGCGTTTCGGTCGTTCTTCCTGTTTTTTCCTGCCCATAGCGAGGTGTTTGAATATATCACGACGACACGCCGGAAAGGAGCTCCTCCCGGCATGCCTGAACGCTTTCCATTATACCACCGAAAAACCCTCCGTGAAACCGCCTCTCCGAATGGCTTCCTGAGAATACGGCTATTCATCTCTCTGTGAACGCCTTTTGATCCAAGTATCTCTCTCAAATCTCATGTCGAACTGAAATCCGGAAATTTCGTGCGAAAACACTGAAAATCGTCGAGGGCTACTAGCGTAACCCGAAGATATTTGAAGGGTTTGTCCGCCCGCGACGATCGCTTGGCGAAACGGTCGGGGCAGCCGAAATGTACGGATTTCAGACGACAAACCGTATTTTTCGGCTTATTATCGTGGTGAGATGTGAGAGAGATACTAAGAAAGAGACATACCCTCACATCGGCCAGAGCGACCCTATCAAAGCTGATATTCGGAGTCGAACTCCGTACCGGATTTCGACTCCGAGAAAGATGTAACCCAGTCGGAAGTCCTTTACAGACAAGTCCTCGGGATGGTACCAAAGAATCAGACAAAGCCCGTCCCTTCACAATAAAGGAGCTCCCATGAAAACTGCCGCTGAAATGGAGACTGCCATACGGATCGTCGCCTCAAGAATGAATATCGTGGTGTTTAACAAGACCGGCCCGTCTCTCATCGAACGACATCGACGACGTCTTTTCGGCCTTCTCTTCCCCTGTACATACGGAGAATGCCCAGATCATGCAATCAAACGGCTGATTGGATCACTGACGCTCTCGGAAGAAGAAGGATTCATGCCCTCCGTCTCCGTGCTCAAAAACGAGGATACCGATATCCTCGCAAATCTCGCTCAAGGAGTCTCGTCCGCGCTCGGAACACCGGTCCGAATTGTCTTTGAAAAATAATATCCCCATGCATTCATGGGGATATTTTTTTACCAAGCGATATCATTTTTTCTTGTCGGAAATATTCGGACGGGCAATCGGGTCACCGGAAGGCGTCTGTGGTGAACGGAAGGTTTGAATAGGACGAAGACTGAACCGTCTGCCATATCTTCTCCGTATCCTGTCTATAATGATTCCGAATCGTTGATGTTCCTCTTCCACATTAGTCGGATCATTTTTCAGATACAGGTCATCGATGACGGCCGCCAACTCAGCAACATCCTCCTGGAAGAGCTTCGGTGACCGCATCGACTGGGAAACATATTCCCGACTCAGCGCGAGAACCTCATCATATTGCGACGTATCGAACGAACCGTAAAAGAGTTCCAATGTTTCCTTCTGCCTTCTCTGTCGTGGTTGTCGTAACGCGTCTTCCCTGACAAACAAACCGAGCATTTCAAACAAATCCAGTTCCTCACCGACGGTCGGTGACTTCATCTTTGTGTTCATATTGGTAAGGTCCGGGTTCCCGCAAAAGCCATGCGGTCGGCATCGGTCGGTTTCGGTTTCACTCCATTCGTACCGTATCCGGAAATCCGTGTCAAATCCAGCCGTGACAAAGGAAAAATCCATCGCGGGAAAATTGTATCCGTCCTCGTAGAGACGAACTGTCCCCGTCTCGACACGCGAATGCAGAAGTAGGCCCGTACCACGAACCGTACGATGCGGTGTTGTGTCCTGTTCCGAAACGGCTGTATCACCAACTATACTCAGTCACACGTAAATCTGAAATGAATAATTCATTCATACTCGATTCATCACTCATTCCAGTACTCGTTTTCCATTTCTCATATCGAAATATCTTCATTTG
>CAITOC010000001.1 GCA_903893925.1 Candidatus Moraniibacteriota bacterium | reverse complement strand
TGAGATAGATACTTAGCGAAATATATCAAGAATTTCATCTAGAGATAGTAACATTCTTGCGAAGTTTCAAAGACGAATTGCTCTCAACGAAGGTCATTAACGAGATGCCGAAGTCAGTATCGAAATGATTCTGCTCGTCGTTAAGTGTACTCGCCATGGACCACGCCCCATTAACGGTCCGTGGCATTCATTTCAAAACACACAAAACGAAAGAAGGAAGGCGAAAGATGAAAAATACTAAAGACCCAAGCTTTACCGTTTTTTGGGAAGGGAAACAACCTGCGGAGAAACTGCTCTCCTCATTCGTGGCTGCCGCTGAAACATGCGAATGGAAAATCAAGGAGAAGGATAGTTATTCAGAGGGAATACTCGATCCAGCCAAATGGATCCGAGAGGAATATTCGTTCACTGAAGACGATACGCTTATCGGAATACCGTTGCTGTCCAATCCGATGGAAGGTACTGTAAAATGCGAACAATTTTTGAGCGCCTCAACGACAGTGCTGAATGATGACTCCAGAACGGTTGATGTGGAAATATGGTTGCAGGCATTTCATCGGAAGAGGAAGTACGACTCATGCGATATGTATCTTTTCTGGAGGGAAGTTGATCGTACCGAACAGGTATTACTCCGTCATATCAGTCATGATCGCAAGGCGTATTCAGCGGTCGTATCTTTTCTTGAATGTTTCAGAAAAGTCTTACGATCAGAGGAGGACATCAATGAAGTGACTGCGACAATCGTGAGTTGATTTTTCAGAGAAACCATTTGTCACGACCGCATATCATTATCGGTCCGTGGCATTCATTCCAAAACACAAAAGAAAAGGTGGTGAGACATGCGAGACAGGATGTTTCTGAATATACCGACGGAAAGTACGGGGCGGTCGATTGTCTCTGCGCTTCGTTCCGTCGCGAAGGAAGTGGGATGGGAGGAGCTCAAAGAGCTCGAGCCATTCAGGTTTCGGACAGCTGATTATTCGGTGGTGTTCGATTCAGACAAGGCGGATCTTTGTCTGAACCAAACATATTCGACGGCTATCTCCGATGCGATTTTCATTCCGTTGCATAAGGCGGTTGAAATCCAGCGACATCCGACAGGCGCACCTCCCGTCGCCATTATCGAATCGGAAATCGTCATCATAACGGAATCGTTGAATGGTGGTCAGATGCACAAGCGGATAGAATTCTTTGTCTATCACAGGAAGGAAAAAACGGACGAGTACGTACAAGTCTATCAGGCTGAATTGTCCGAACAGGAACGGTCCGCTCTGAAAAAGCTGATCATCGGATTCGGACGGAAATTCCGTTCTGGAATTGGATTCGGACATACCGGTCTCTGATGATCGTATGGAAAAATGAGAATGCTGAGTTGAGCCGTGGCATTCATTTCAAAACACACAAAAGAAGGATGGTGCAGGATGGTCAATGAAGTAAGATTACGATTCGTTTCCCATACGGAGAATCGGATATATCAGACGACGTTCGAGCAAAAGGCGAGAATGTTCGGATGGGAATCGGTTAAGCTTGATCGGTTGGACACAGTAAATGATATTGGCAATTTCTCGACTTTTCTCGTGCATGGAGACTCTCTTGCGTATTCGAAATTTACGTACGGGAAGGACCTTCATGTTTGCGAGTCTTATATGAAGATTGTCGAAGAACGCTTGTTTACCGTTCAGTTTCTAGGAATACGGGACAGACGAAATTGTGGCGTCGACGAGCGGGATGCGCTCCATTGTCTCTTCCTTATCAGTATCGAGGGTGGGTCGGAGCATTTGCCACTCTCTTGGAGTAAATACGGAGGACCGGATTATCCGGCATTACAGGAACTGTTCAATAGTTTTTCCGATGAGATGACCTGATTGTTTACGTCACGGACTCGTGTATAAACGGTCCGTGGCATTCATTTCAAAACACAAAAGAGAAGGTGGTGAAAGATGGGTGATGTTACATTTCCGAGTCTTATTTTTTCATGGGATGGGAAGCAACCTATGGAAAAGGTGGTTTCCAAGTTTGTCGTAGCCGCTGAAGCGAACGGGTGGAAAATTGAGGAAAGAGATAGCCAGATCGAAAAAATCTGGAATATCAATGATATTTTCAGGCCCGAGTATACATTCGCTGAAGACGACGAGCTTGCCCGTGTCTTAACGGTATTCGGTCCGAAAATGGATGGTGATGTTGGGGACGGCACGAGATTCAAGTGCGCTTCCAAGACTTTGAATCCCGAAGGCAAGGGAGAATACGTCTTCGAGATCTGGCTTCAGCCGTTTCATTTGGTGAAGGGATATGATTCGTGCGACCTGTATCTCTTATGGAAGACAGATTCTCCAAAAGAAAGACGTTTTATCCAGCTACACAATAGCTACGGCGAGGAAAAACATGAAGTGGTAACATTCTTGCGAAGTTTCAAAAACGAACTGCTCTCAACTAAGGTTGTCAAGGAGATTTTGAAGCCGGTATCGAAATGATTCTGCTCGTCGTTAAGTGTACTCGCCATGGGCCGTATATTTACGCGGTCCGTGGCATTCATTTCAAAACACAAAAGAGAAGGATGGTGAACGTGGAAACAGGAATAACGAAACTGACGTTCGGATTCGGGCGTACACAAGGGGAGATCTGGTCTGCTATTTACCAAGCGGCGGAATTATCAGGGTGGGACAAATATACGGTTACCGCTGAGAACGAGTTCCATATCGATTCGGTTCCGATGATCGAAGAATCCATAGAGAAATATGGACTTCAGGCGCACATGAATACGGCGAAACATGCCGGTATCGGTGTCGATGGGACGGTCTCTATTCCGTTAAACTGGCAACCGCCGCAGTATTTTGGGAAACCGCTAGATACATTCGGGGAGGAGCTGATCATCTGTTTACCGGATATTCCGAAAGACCACCGCATCGAGGTAGAGACAGCCCTGCTGGTAATCCGGTATAAGCAGACGGTAGCCGGGGATTTCGAAATCGTGCATTTGCCGAGTCTCCCGCCGTTGCCAAGAATGGCAGTCAAAGAACTTCTTGACAGGTTCAAGGGAATACTTGAGACAGAGGACGTGAAACAAGACGAGACCCGTCACGGATAAATTCTGGTCGCTCGTCAACCGTAGTCGCAGTACTGTGCGATTACGGTTTTTTTTGCCTCCTTTTCTTCCATTCCGGGCATTTTCGGGGTAGAATGAGAGTAGTTACAAGTCAAAAGTCCATAAAGTCAAAGCGACGGACGTTGGTACCCGGTCAATGGTTTTTTGTTCCGGTATGAAACTCTCGATTTACTTCATTTGATGAAGTTAGCACGGGTTTTGTACTTCTGTTTCTTGATTCTTGATTCTTCATTCCTTATTCTGCATTCATCATTCTCACTTCTCCGCTATGATTTTCGATTTCGTTTCCCTGTTTCCCGAAAGCTTCACATCGTACCTCGGCGTATCGATGCTCAACCGCGCCAAGGAAGACGGTCTGGTTTCTTTCGGTTTTGTAAATCCGCGAGACTACACGACCGACAAACATCGGACGGTGGATGACACGCCGTATGGGGGTGGCGCGGGGATGGTGATGAAGCCGGAGCCCCTCTTCGCCTGCGTGGAGGATCTGCTGGCGAAGTCGGACGTATCGCGTGAGCGGACCCGTGTGATATTGTTTTCCGCGAAGGGAAAGCAATTCGACCAAAAAGACGCGCGACGGCTGGTCGAGGACTATGACCGGTTGATCCTGGTCGCGGGGCGCTACGAGGGCGTGGACGAGCGCGTGGCGGAGCACCTCGTCGACGAGGAACTTTCGATTGGGGAGTATGTGCTTACCGGCGGGGAACTACCGGCGATGATCGTAGCCGACTCAGTGACACGGCTCATCCCAGGAGTGCTTGGGAACGCGGAAAGTGTCGAGACGGAATCGCATACCGAGGACGGAGTGCTTGAACATCCTCAGTACACCAAGCCTGAAGAATTCCGTGGATGGAAGGTCCCCGAAACGCTTCTTTCCGGGCATCACGGCGAGATCGCGAAGTGGAGGAAGAAGAACTCAAGACAAACAATCGGCCACTGACTTATGACCGCTTGCGACTCACAACGTACAACCGGCAACAGAGAATAAATAAGAAACGACTGACTGCAAAAAACTCACGATTCATTACCGATCACTGACAAAACGAAATACCAGAGGAGCTGAGCTCCTGGTCGTAAGAGTGAAATGTGGTAACTCAGTATGTGATACACCGAAATGGCCGGAAAACAGATGATAAAGAAGAATACGAACGGGAAGGAAAAGATGTCGTTCGATCGGCCACTTTTGATTTCGGTGTTCCTGCTCCTCGGCATCGGTCTCGTCATGGTGGCGAGCGCCGGCGTGGCATACGGCAATCTCCGGTTCGAGGACAGTTCCTTCTTCTTCAAACGGCAACTGTTCGGGGTCGCAGTCGGTCTGGTCGCACTCTTCATTTTTCAAGGCATCTCGTATCGATTTTGGCGAAAAGTCGCCATTCCGCTGTTTTTCGGTGCGATCGGACTGCTTGTACTCGTGCTCATCCCGAGCGTCGGGACGACCGCATACGGTGCGGCACGGTGGATACAGCTCGGTCCCATCCCGCCGTTTCAGCCGTCGGAAGCGATGAAGCTCGCGCTCATCATCTATTTCGCGGCCTGGTTTTCGGGGAAGGACCAGATGCGGAAGACCGACTTTTTCGAGGGGGTGGTGCCATTCCTTTTCATGCTCGGCATTATCGCCTTCCTGATCATGAAGCAACCCGATACGGGGACGCTCGGTATCCTGTTCGTCATCGCGATGGCGATGTTTTTTGCCGCCGGCGCACGATTGTCGCATATCGGAATCCTGATCGGCTCGGGACTTGCAGGACTGGCCGTGCTCATCATCCTCGCCCCATATCGGATGAGTCGGCTCCTTACCTTCCTGAATCCGGAACATGATCCGAGCGGGGCCGGATACCAAATCCGTCAGGCGCTCATCGCACTCGGGTCGGGAGGGATCCTGGGAGTGGGCCTCGGTCACAGCCGGCAGAAGTTCCTCTATCTCCCGGAGCCGATGACCGATTCCATTTTCGCGGTGCTTGGTGAGGAACTCGGTCTCATCGGATGTGTCGTCGTCATCTCACTCTTTCTTTTTTTCGCCTTTCGCGGATTCCGTATTGCCCGAAATGCTCCCGACGAGTTCGGTCGGTTGCTCGGAGTCGGTATCGTCTCGTGGATCGTGTTCCAGGCATTCATCAATATCTTCGCTATCTCGGGTCTGATGCCGCTCACCGGTGTCCCGCTCCCGCTCATCAGCTATGGCGGGACGTCACTTGTGGCAATCCTTGGGGCGGTCGGCATATTGCTCAACATTTCCAAACGTCCTACAATAGGGTAGTCACTTATAGTTGTATTATGGCTCAAAAAAGCACTGCGCCGGAACTTCGGATCGTACTCACGGGGGGAGTGTCGGGAGGGCATACGTATCCGCTCATCGCGGTCGCACGGTCTCTTCGTTCCAGGTCCCGCATTCCGGTTAGTCTGCTCTATATCGGTTCCCGGGGACGAATCGAACGCGACGCGATGGACGGCGAGAAAATCCCATCGAAGCTTATCCTTACCGGCAAGATGCGTCGCTACTTCTCGGTGAAAAATTTTTCCGATCCCTTCAGGGTGGCGATCGGCCTCGTTCAGTCGCTCTGGCACTTGTTCGTGTTTATGCCGGACGCGGTATTCGCGAAAGGAGGATCAGTCAGCGTACCGGTCTGCGTCGCGGCGCACCTGCTCCGCATTCCGATCGTTTTACATGATTCTGATGCGGTCGCCGGTAAGGCAAATCTTTTCTTGGCCCGTTATGCGGCACGTATCGCCATCGCGTATCCGTCCGCGATCGCTTTCTTCCCGGAAGAAAAGACCGCGGTGACCGGAAATCCCGTTCGGGCGGAACTGCTCGAGGGTGACGCGTCGCGGGCGAATGCGTATTTCGGATTCGCTCCGGAGCGTCCGCTCGTACTCGTGCTCGGTGGAAGTCTCGGGGCGCAGGCGCTCAATCGTGCCGTTGCTCGTGTGTTGCCGGACATCATTCGTGAGACGCAGGTATTACACCAGACGGGAGAGAAGAACTATGCCGAATCCGTCGCGCTTGCGGGCGAGTACGGTATCAAGGCCGGACGGGACGGATACGTCGCAGTGCCGTTCCTGAACGCGACGGAGCTAGCTGACGCCCTAGCCCGTGCAGATCTGGTTATTTCGCGTGCCGGCGCCGCAGCGGTATCCGATTTGGCGGCCTGCGGCAAAGCCTCAATCCTTGTGCCGTTGCCATCGGCCGCAAATGATGAACAGCGCATGAACGCATACGAGGTGGCTCAGTTTGGTGGGGCGATCGTGCTCGAGGAGGCGAATCTCGGCGAGCACATTCTTTCGTCCAAAATCGATACGCTCCTCCGAGATCCCATGCTTCGATCCGGCATGGCAGAGAAAATCCGCGCGTTTTACAATCCGGCCGCCGCGGATATGATCGCGGACGGCATCATCAGCCTGGCTTCGTAACGGTTCAACATATCAACCATGACCAAGAAGATTCACATCGTCGGTATCGAGGGAGCAGGGACGTCGGCTCTGGCGACGGTGTACGGCCGACTCGGGTATCGTGTCTCCGGGTCCGATGATGGAGATCGTTTCTATGCCTCCGTGCTCGAGAAGGAAGGGATACCGGTCGAGCCGACGTTCTCCGTGGACCATGTCCCGGTCGATGCCGATTTCGTTATATATTCCACCGCATACGCGGATAATGTCGAGGTGAGTTGCGCTCGAGAGCTTGGGCTCCGGACCCTTTCGTATCCCGAGGCGGTCGGCGAACTCACGAAAGAGAAATTGAGCCTCCTCGTGACCGGGACACATGGCAAGACCACGACGTCCGCGATGCTTGCCGAAGTCCTTCGGAGTGCGGGCAAGGACCCATCGGCCATCATCGGAAGCCGGGTCCGGGCTTGGCAGGGGAATGCGCTTGCGGGATCGGGCGAACTGTTCGTACTCGAGGCGGACGAATATCAGGACAAGCTTTCATATTATTTTCCCTTTGCCGCGATCCTGACGAGTGTCGACTGGGATCACCCGGACTTTTTCCCGGATGCCGGATCGTATGCCGAGACGTTTCGTCGATTCGTCCGTCGAATTCCAAAGCATGGCGTACTCGTCTCTTCCGCCGATTCGGCATCCGTCCTTGCTGTCGCGGATGATGCGACCTGTCGGAAGATCTCGTATGGGTTTGACGGCGGGGCCGATGTCCGCATCGTCAACCGCGAGACGGTGAGTGCTTCGGAGTCTGGTCCCGAAGGCATCCGTCAACGGTTCGATATTGAAACAAAGGATGGTTCGCTTGGCACGTTCTCCCTTCGATTGTCGGGCAAACACAATGCACAAAATGCCACTGCGGTCATCGCACTCTGTTCCTTTCTCCGAGTCGATATGGAAGCGGTCCGAGACTGCTTGTCGACGTTTGTCGGAACGGCCCGGAGAAGTGAATATATTGGCTTATACAAGGGTATTCCGGTCTATGATGACTATGCACATCATCCCGAGGAACTCCGGGCGACATTATTCGCGTTTCGTGACGCGTATCCGGACAAACGCATCGTCGCGGTGTTTCATCCGCACACCTTCACGCGAACCTTGGCGCTCCTGCCCGAATTCGCGCAGAGCTTCGATGAGGCCGGACGCGTGCTCGTCCTCGATATCTATGGCAGTGCGCGTGAGACCGCCGGCGGTGTGTCTTCGGCGGATCTGGTCCGCGAGATCAATCGGTATGTCCGCGACAAGGCCGAGCATGTCCCGACGATTTCCGAAGCGATCACGCTCCTACGTGAGTCTCTCGAACCGGGCGATATCCTCGTCACCTTCGGCGCCGGCGACGTTTACAAGGTCGCGGAAGGCGTGGTCGGGAAAGAGAAATAAATTTTTACGAATATGAAGCAGATAAAAATTTGTCGTACCACAAAGAACATCGAAAGAAGACTCTTTTGAGAGAAACGCTCCCGTGTATGAGCGTCTTTCTGATAATGTCGCGAATAGGATTATCGATGATACGGTCGATATGAAGGATGTTGCGGAGCACGTGAAATGGTTGGCTGAATCGGCGAATTCACCGGAAAGACTGAAAAACGTGCTATAGGCAATGGCTAGATTGGTTCTTGAATTGAGGCATGATATCGCTTCATACGATACGATTATCGGTGATGATGCGAGTGGCAGACTCCCGACACTTTTTTTGAGAGAAATAGCGAATAATAAAAGAGCAAAAGAGGGTAAGGAAAATAGCAAGACATTTTTTCTTGTCGGGGGAAGGTATACTGATGAACAAATATTTCAGGCGTCAACCGACTTCATTTCCTCGATGAAACCCATGTTGGGGCGGGTATTGTTGGCAACCGAACATATAGCTTCCGGATATGGCATGAAACGAATGGCAAAGATCTTTCAACAAGAGGGAATTTCATTCGATATCGCATCCGTTTCAGTCGAACGTCCGGATGTTTTTCCCGGGAAACATATTCTGAATCCTTGCGTTATGGGTCGAATGATTTCTCGGGAATGCTGTTTTATTCGCAAAAAGGATCCGGAGTGAAAAAAAATCGGGCGGGACAGGAAGGGAATCTTCATCCTGCTCATGCGATAAAGAATAATAGTGTTCCTGTGGATGTGAAGCGAACGGCTCGTGCAGACATGAGATACCTCGCGCAGGAACTGTCAAAGCTGTTGGAGGTGGAAGTGTGATTTCCGTTCCGTGGTATACTTGAGGTATCGAAAACGATTTCCGAACCATCCCATCCTATGAATTTCCGAAGCAATGTCCCGCTTGCGCCGTTTACGACGTTCAAGATCGGCGGGCCGGCCAAACTCTATGCCGAAGTGTCGGATATGAGCGAAGTTGCGCTTGGTTTCGAACGCGCGGCAAAGGACCATCTTCCGGTCTATGTGTTTTCCGGCGGGAGCAATATCCTGTTTTCCGATGCCGGTTTCCCTGGGCTGGTGATGCGGATCCTGGATGGAGGATTTCGGATTCTTGACGGTGGGAGCGACAGTAAGCGTATTTCAGCCGGAGCAGGGCGTTCGCTGCTCGAAGTCGTGCTTTCTTCCTGTCAGGCCGGCTTGATCGGGATGGAGGGACTCGCTGGTATACCCGGCTCGATCGGCGGGGCGGTCCGAGGGAATGCCGGAGCGTTCGGTACGGCGATCGGCGATATGGTCGTGTCGGTGAAGGCGCTTGATCGACAGACTGGCATGATGAAGGAATTTCGAAAGGAAGCGTGTGAATTCGGATATCGCATGAGTCACTTCAAGAGACATCCGGAACTGGTCATCGTGTCCGTCGATCTGGCGCTTCGGGCGGGCGGGGACTCGTCAGTATTGATGGCGACGATCCGTGATACGCAGGCACGGCGCGAGGATGGACATCCGCAGGACGTGTTCTGTGCCGGATCGTTTTTCATGAATCCCATCGTCTCGGATGAACGGTTGCGCGAGGAATTCCGTCGCGATACCGGCAAGGAACCGAAGGACGAACGGTTGCCGGCCGGATGGATCGTCGACCAAGCCGGACTCCGCGGCAAGACGATCGGGCGGGCGAAGGTAAGCGAGCGGCACCCAAACTATATCGTGAACACCGGTGGCGCGACGGCCGAGGAAGTCCTCACGCTCGTTTCTATCGTGAAGCAGCGGGTCCGTGACGAGCTTGACGTGCAATTGTACGAGGAAGTCCAGCTGGTCGGGTTCGGGCACGAGTTGGTACGGCATGAGCGGGGAAAGCCCCAGGAATGGCCTTCTTTCGCGACGTGAAAGGAAAGTCGGCGCGCGACCGTATCACTTTCGCACGGTGGTATGATACTGTGAAGAGGATAACCCGTAACACGAAGCGTATGAAGACCAAGTTTCTGGCGAAGGATTGCAAGATTCGTGAAAGCGAACGGGAGTATATCCTGAAGCGCCTGTCCGAGATCGAGGATCTGTTCGAAGAACAGTCGTTGTTTGAGGTGGAGGTCGCCATGGATAAGAAGAATTTTTTCCGGGTCGAAGTGAATGTGAGCGATGCTCGCGATCTGATCCGGGCCGAAGAAACCACCAAGAGCGTGGAGGCGTCGATCGATCTGGTCATCGACAAGCTTCGAACGCAGGCCGTAAAAGGAAAGGACAAGCGACGTGACCTGAAAGAGCGCGGCGCGCGATCAATCAAGAAGAAGTTGGTCATCGACGGCTCGGCACGGTTCTAGGTTCGGAGAACAGTTAACATTGAACAGGGAACAGATAAAAAGAACGGATATATTCCCTTTGCAGGAATAGCTGTTGAGAACCGAAGGATTATCTTTCGGAATTTTTTGGGATTGATGTTTTGCCTCCCTTTCACCTCAGCGACTCCTCCTTTGACGGGGAGGGTTTTTGCTTCTACAATGGGAAAGAAGGATGAGATAGCCTATACAGTCCATAAAGTCGAAAGTCAGTTGTTATACTGAAATATTACCGAATCAGTATGATCAGTGGTATCTTGCGAAAGAGGCTAAGTCTCCAATTGGAGGCTTAGCCTCTGGTACGAAGTCAAACAGGTTATTTGATTTTCGGCACTGGTAGTCGATTAGGTTGCTCTGAACCCTTCTTTTAAGCTAAGATAAGCACAGAATCGATGTTATATATTTTATAAAGTAAAAATGCTCAATTCGCAGTCACAAATCCCCTTATCCTCTCTTTTTCGGAGAGGATAATCCCCCTTCCCGAAAGGGGGAGACATATCTTTTTTCGCTTGTACTGTAATCGATATCTCCCTTTCTGAAAGGGAGTACCGAGTCTTCGAGGGGAGGGATTTGCGATTGATCGGTCGAAATTGACGTATCGTTTTTTTGAATACATCGAGTAAATACTTCAAAAAAACAACCCAATCGACTACCAGTGCCGAGTTTTGTAGAAGCTGCTGAGGGAGTCGTTAACTGTTATCTGAATACTGAATACTGAATACTGCCATTATGGATTTTCTCAAGAAACTGTTCGGGTCGAATGATCGTGTCGTCGATTCGCTTGCTCCGATGGTCGAGGCCGTGAATAGCTTTTCCGATGCGATCGGGAAGCTCTCCGACGAGGCGCTTCGTGCCAAGACTACCGAGTTCCAAAAGCGCATCGCAGATGGCGAGACGGAGGATGATCTCCTGCCGGAGGCGTTCGCCGTGGTACGCGAGGCGGCGCATCGAGTCATCGGCGAGCGGCACTACGATGTCCAGCTTTTGGGCGGCGCGGTGCTTCATCAGGGCAAGATATCGGAAATGAAGACCGGCGAGGGCAAGACGCTCACGTCGACATTGGCGATCTACCTCAATGCGTTGTCCGGTAAGGGCGTACACGTCGTGACAGTGAACGACTATCTTGCGTCACGAGATGCAAATTGGATGGGACGGGTGTTCCATTTCCTCGGACTGACGACCGCCTGTATTCTCCAACAGGGTATTTCGTACCGGTACGAGCCGAATGTCCTTGATTCGAACGAGGTTTCGGTTGAGCACGAGAATCTGATCCCGGTGACACGACGCGAAGCCTACGCTTCCGATATCACGTACGGTACGAACAACGAATTCGGGTTCGATTACCTGCGCGACAACATGGTCGGGGAACTGTCCGATATGGTCCAGCGCGAGCTTCACTATGCGATCGTCGACGAGGTCGACTCGATCCTGATCGACGAGGCGCGTACTCCGCTCATCATCTCGGCCCCGGACGCCGAATCCACCAAGCTCTATGAGCGCTTCGCCAAAATCGTGCCCCGACTCCGTGCCGAGGCGGACTATGTGCTCGACGAAAAATTCAAGACCGTCACCCTGACCGACGACGGCATCACCCGTGTCGAGGAATTGCTTGGCATGCCGAACCTCTATGACCAGGGCAATATCCAGTACGTGCACCATCTCGAACAGTCGCTCAAGGCGCAGTTCGTGTTTCATCTTGACCGCGACTATGTGGTGCGAGATGGCGAAGTTTTGATCGTGGACGACTTCACCGGACGTATCATGCACGGACGCCGGTACAGCGAGGGTCTGCACCAGGCGCTCGAGGCAAAAGAAGGCGTGGCTGTGCAGCGCGAATCCCGCACGCTCGCGACCATCACGTTTCAGAATTATTTCCGCCTGTACAAGAAGCTTGCGGGCATGACCGGTACCGCTTCGACGTCGGCCGAGGAGTTTTCCAAGGTGTACAACCTCGACGTCGTCACTATCCCGACCAACAAGACGCTTATCCGCAAGGACTTGCCGGATATCATCTACAAGACCGAGGAAGTGAAGTTTCAAAAGATCGCCGAGGAGGTGAAACGCATCGGTGCGACCGGACAGCCGATCCTGATCGGTACCATCGCCATCGAGAAGTCCGAATATCTGGCGGCACTCCTCGAACGTGAGGGCGTGAAACACAGCGTCCTCAATGCCAAACAGCATGACCGTGAGGCGCCGATCATCGCCGGAGCCGGCCAAAAGGGCGCAGTCACGATCGCGACCAACATGGCTGGACGAGGGACCGACATCAAACTCGGCGAGGGCGTGCGCGAGCTCGGTGGACTCGTCATCATCGGTACCGAACGGCACGAGGCGCGACGTATCGACAACCAGCTGCGCGGTCGCGCGGGGCGGCAGGGCGATCCGGGAGAGACGCGCTTCTTCATCTCGCTTGAGGACGAACTGATGCGTCGCTTCGCCGGCGACCGGCTCAAGAACATGATGAACACGATGGGACTACCGGACGAGGAACCGATCGAAAGTGGGGCGATTTCGAAGATGATCGAAAGCGCTCAGACCAAGATCGAAGGATTCAACTTCGATATCCGCAAGCACGTCCTCGAATACGACGACGTGATGAACAAGCAGCGCGAGGTCACGTATCGTCGTCGTCGCGAAGCACTCGGTGCGCCTTCCATGGGCGATATGACCCGGTCGCTCCTCGATGAGGAATTCGACAAGATGATCGCGTTCCACTGTGCCGGACACGAGGCGGAATGGTCGGTCGGTGAGATTGCCGTCGAAGCGAACGGATTGTTTCCGTCGCTCGACGAACAAGCGGCACTCGCACTTTTTGACACGATCCGGGACGACCGGTCCAAGGACGAAGCGGAGAAAAAAACCGACATCCGGGAATACCTCGCTTTCGAGGGTGCCAAGGTACTTGTGGCGAAGGGATCATCGATTCCGGCCGAGGTATGGGATCGTATCCAACGGGTCCTTTACGTGCAATCGCTCGACCAGTTGTGGATGAATCATCTCGACGAGATCGAATACCTGCGACAGGGCATCGGATTGCGCGGCTACGGTCAGCGTGATCCACTCGTCGAATACAAGCGCGAGGCGTACAACCTTTTTACCGGCTTGCTCGATGCGGTGCGCAAGACGTATCTCCTGACCGTGCTCAAGATCGAACCCGCGACGTCCGCTCCGATAGCCGGGCCGGCCAATCGCAATATCATCCTCTCCGGTGCGTCCGACACTCCGGCGCAGTTTGGCGCATCCGATGCGTCCGGTACTGAGAAGGGCGAAACGGTCAAACAAGAACCAATCCATGCCGAATACGTCGTCGGTCGCAACGACCCCTGCCCATGCGGAGCGGTCAATCCAGCGACCGGTGAAGTTTACAAATACAAAAAATGCGGGATGATCAACGCTTCCTATCATCGCAAATAATTTGAGCAAGTAATTTGATACCGGCGAAAATGACTTTTGGGAGTTCGACTCCCATGGGAGTCGAACTCCCTGAGAAAGATAAATGCAGAATTTAGTCTAATTATCTCTTAATAGATATGTCTCATATCCTCGATGAGATCGAAAACCGGAAGTGGATCAAGACGGCGGTCGCAGTCGCGCGGAAGGCGACGTGTGAACGTTCGAAATGCGGATCCGTCATCGTCAAAGACGGTATGATCATCGGTGAGGGATTCAATTCCCCGCCGGGAGGTCTCGAATCGCGACGCCGATGCCGGGTCGAGAAGTCGACTTTTGATCGGAAAGTGACGGACAAGACGTGCTGTGTGCATGCGGAAGAGCGTGCGATCATGGACGCACTCAGGAAGCACCCGGACAAGATAGTCGGGTCAACATTATTTTTCATCCGGCTTGACGAGCGCGATGAGCCGAAACGTTCGGGGGAGCCGTACTGCACGATCTGCAGCAAGATGGCGCTCGACGCGGGTATCGCGGAATTCGTCTTGTGGCACGAGTCCGGCATGGTCGCCTACCCGACCGACGAATATGACGCTCTGTCGTGCCGATATGGAAGCACGACTTAGCGAAAATACTACCTTGAAACGGAATTCGCCCTGAGAATGTCGGGGCGAACTCCGAAGTAGTGATTTTGTATGATAACCGTTTTTCATGGACTTCAGTGAATTGGCACGATACGACTATCATCTCCCGCCGGAGCTGATACGGAAACAGGGGATCGAACCGCGTGATACGGCGCGGCTCTTCGTGTACGATACCGCACACGATACGGTGATCCATGATACCTTCTCGAACCTGGCGAACTATCTTCCCGCCGGGTCGCTCGTCGTCTTGAACGAGACGCGCGTCGTGCCGGCAAGACTTATATTGAGGAAAGAAACCGGTGGCAAAATCGAGGTTTTCGTGCTCGCAAACGAAGCGCTAGATGCGCAAGGAAATATTCCGGTCCTGGTCGATCGGAAATGCGTCCCCGGGATGAAACTCTCTTTTCCCGACGGAAGTCTTTTCGAGGTCGTTTCGCAGGACGAAAACCGATTTTTCGTGCGTCTCGTTTCGGATCGGTCATTGTCAGAATTGCTTGACCTCTATGGAGAGACCCCGATCCCGCACTATCTGGAAGACAAGGAATCGAAACGGGATGAACAAGCAGTGCGGAAACGCTATCAGACCGTGTTTGCCAGGTCCGGCGCATCGGTCGCGGCACCGACCGCGTCGCTTCACTTTACCGACCGCGTCTTCGAGTCGTTTGCGGACAAAGGAATCGAAACCGCACGGGTCGGTCTCGACGTGGGTCAAGGGACATTCGCGCCGCTTCGTGAAGAAAATTTTCTGACAAAAAAACTGCATCATGAGCGGATTTCTGTTTCCGAAGAAGTCGCGAATCGGCTCAATCGGGCAAAATCCGAACGTCGTCCCATCATCGCCGTCGGTACCACCGCGCTTCGCACGCTCGAATCGATCCTTTCGTTTCGTTCAGATTTCCACCCCTCACCGCGCAAGGCAGAGGAGCTCCCTTCCGAAAGGGGAGCAGGAAACGAAGAGGAGGCAATCAAGTCGGCAGTCGGTCCATTTCATCCGTATTCGGGTGAGACCGATATCTTCATCTTCCCGCCACACCGATTTTGTTCGGCGGATATCCTCGTGACCAATTTCCATCTACCCCAAAGCTCGCTCATGCTCCTCGTCGATGCGTTTCTCGCCGACAAGGGTTCCAAACGCGACCTCGTTTCCCTTTATGAGGAAGCCATCCGCGAGGGCTACGCATTCTATTCCTTCGGCGACTCGATGCTGATCCTGTGAATTATATATCAGCAACAGAGAGATAGAAGGGTACATTCGTTTCCATTCGAAGTATTCATACGGTCTTTTATCGAGACAATACCGAATGAACTGAGTCACTGTTTCGTTCAGGAGTTCGCCCCGCGAATGCCGAGGCGAACTCCCCTGGTAGCGATATACAACAAATGACGATATTTCGGTATCAGACACGATACTTACGGGAATACATTACGAAACCTGTATGCGATGATCCGATTGACAGTTTTATTCGGAAGGACTAGGATTACCAATCCTGTCGGCGGAAAGCGATGGGAATCATTTTCGGACGCTAACGTTTTTTTACAATCAAACGAAGGAGAACGCGACATGAATACCAGATCCATCGGCTTCAGTACGGGAACGTGTTTTCGATTCATGGACAGCGATTTTCCAGAGAACTCGATACTGTCATTCCCGACGATTCAGGGGTATCTGCCGACGGCGGAGATCAACTTACATCGCCCAGATTACCTTCCACGTTTTCTCAATTTCGGACGAAGGGTCCAAAATAATGAGGAATTCCGACACTGGATACGGAATAGTGCCGGCTTGTCGGTACAGACCCCTTCGTTCGAAATCAGCTATGGCGACAATCGTGTCAGTGATGATGTGCTGGCTATGATTCGACAGGTGGCAAAATTGGTTCACATCGAACGTTTCGTGTTGCATCCTGATCTCATTGATAAGGATGCGTGGGACAAATTGAAGGGCTTGCATCTTGATCTTGGTATATTGTCTCACTCGGGTATTTGTCTCGAAAATTCAGACAGTCACAAGGAGTTCGGGCAGACGGTGGCTGATATGAAGAAAGTACTCGATCGGATCGGGTGCGGAATAGTCCTCAATCTGGCACACTGCTTTACGATTGATCCGACTATGCGATTGGCCCATGCATTTATCGACGTATTGGGCCCGAAGATCGTCGAAGTCCATCTGAGCGGGGTAGGGGAATGTTCGCGGTCTCATCTGCCATTGTTTCAGACGATGCAGGATATCATCCTCGATCCGTTGCGACGGATTTCGTCGGATATCCCGATCATTATCGAAAGCATCTGCGATTATGCCGAGGATCTCGAGAAGGAACTCGAGTACATAGCAGAGCGTATCCCGTCATGACAACGTCGGACATATCTCCCACAGACCGCGATCTGTGGGAGATTTTTCTTGCCCATTTTGCCCCTTTCCTGCTACCCTTTACGCTATACGATTCGAAAGATATATGAATGAACGGAAACTCACTCTCGGCATACCGGTATCGGGGCAGGTGAAGACCCGGCTTGCGCAGACCGTCGCCAAGTGGGGCGATTTGCCGGTCTATTGGGAGCGTCCGGAGAACCTCTTTATCCCGGTGCTTTTCCTCGGATTCGTGACCGACGAGAACGCCGTATGGATGGCCGAGACTGCGGGAGAAGTCTGTGCCACGATCGAACCCTTCGATCTGACCTTCCTGTCCGCGACGACCGCGCCCGACGAAGGCCAGATAAAGACGATCCAGCTCGTGGGAGAAGAGAATGACCAGCTTCTCGCGCTTCACAATGCGCTCGACCGGGAGCTTATGGGGAAAACCGTCGACGGGAAACGGTTCCGTCCACGAGTTACCATCGCTCAGGTCAAACGACACGAATTTACCGCACTCCCACAAGAAAAACTCGCGATGTTTCCATGGCCCGTTTCCGTTTCGGAGCCGGTCTCGTCGGTATTGCTCTATGAATGTGTCGGTGCCGGTGCGAAGAAGCAGTATCTCGTTATGGATGAATTCCCGCTCGGATGAAGGCAGGGGACAGCTGACTGAGAACAGTGAACAGAGAACAAGAGAGAGGCTCTGTTCACGAGTTAACGGGTTAACGAGTCGGGGGAAGCAGGCAATATGAGATTGGGAACGAGACTCAAGGACACCTCGTTATGTCTATTTTCTCATGATTATACCGAGTTACTCAGAATGTATCAGAATTTTGGAAATTTCGTATTGCAACAGAAGTTATGGACGAGACCGATAATCATCAGATACTAAACATTCCAATAGATGGTCGTCCGCAGGAAGATCTGGAACGAGCCATCGGCACGAGCCTTGCGGGTGATTCTTTCGTGCGGATCGCTACGGTTAATCCTGAGTTTCTGGTGCGTGCACATCGCGATACTCCTTTTGCAGATGTATTGAAAGCGGCAGACATCCGTATCGCGGACGGATCAGGCATTGTCTTGGCAGGACTTCTCTCGGGTTTTGGTGTCTCAAGGTATCCGGGAGTAGACCTGATGTCCTTCATCTTGTCGGAAGCCGAACACGTCGGCACTCCGGTGTTTGTTGCGGTCAGAGAGGGAGGTCTTTCCTCGTATACGGATGTTCGTGAGGCCGTAATGTCGACGTATCCAAACATCGTTCTCGATGGTGCCGATATCGATCCGCGGTCGGACGTGGTGCCGGATACCATCCAAAACGCCACGGTTGTCTTGTGTAATTTCGGTGCGCCGGAACAGGAGCGCTTCCTTGAATCATTGCGAGGTAATCCTGGGAGCATACGCCTTGCGATCGGTGTCGGCGGGTCATTTGATTTTCTGATCGGGAAACGAAAACGAGCCCCACGATTCATCCGATCTCTCGGGCTGGAATGGCTGTTCCGGCTTGCGATACAGCCCTCCCGGATCAAACGGATATGGACCGCGACCGTAGTTTTCCCATTTTTGTGGCTTTCTGATAGGATAGAACATAGTCCAAAGTCCAAAGTCGAAAGTCGAAAGTCATCATGAAGATAAGACTTTTCAGACCTTACGATTTGATGGGCGTTATAACTTTACAGACCGTATAGACTTAAGGACTTTATAGAATGTCTTATGACTCATTGTCCGATTCGTGTCCGATTCGCACCATCACCGACCGGGTACCTCCATGTAGGTGGTCTCCGTACCGCACTCTATAACTACCTCTTCGCCAAAAAGCATGGGGGCACGTTCATCCTGCGCATCGAGGATACGGACCGGGATCGGTTCGTCGATGGTGCGCTGGAAAGCCTCGTCAAAAGTCTTGAAGGGATGAATATTGTTCCCGATGAGGGAGTCTTCCTGCTCGATGATCCGCATACGCCGGCACGCGTCGCATCCCGACATTCGGAGACCTATCCCGGCGTGTCCGAGGTCGGCTCATACGGTCCGTATATCCAATCCGAGCGGTTGCCGATCTATGCCCAATATGCCGAACAACTGATCGCTTCCGGTCATGCGTATCGTTGTTTCTGCTCCCGGGAACGGCTCGACCTCCTGCGTGAAAGCGAGATGGCGGCTCATAAGGCGTCGAAATATGACAAACTTTGTCTGAAACTGTCCGAAGATGAAGTCGCGAACCGGATCGCCGCAGGGGAGCCGTCCGTTGTCCGTCTCAATGTGCCGGAGGATCGCGGCGATATCGTCTTTCACGATCTTGTCCGGGGAGACGTCACGATACATGCGGGCAACGTGGATGATCAGATCCTCGTGAAGACCGATGGCTATCCGACGTATCATCTCGCGAGTGTCGTCGACGATCATCTGATGGAAGTGACGCATGTCATCCGTGGTGAGGAATGGCTCCCCAGCACGCCGAAACATGTCCTCTTGTACGAGGCGTTCGGTTGGGATACTCCTGTTTTTTCTCACCTGCCCCTTCTTCTCAATCCCGACAAGAGCAAGCTTTCCAAACGTCAGGGCGACGTCGCGGTCGAGGACTATCTCGCGAAGGGATACCTTCCCGAGGCATTGATCAACTTCGTGGCGCTCCTCGGATGGAATCCGGGGCAGGGGAGCACGAAGGAAATCTACACGCTTGCCGAGCTTGCCCTCGCCTTCGATTTCGCACAAGTAAACAAGGCGGGCGCGGTGTTCGATGCCCGCAAGCTTGATTGGTTGAACGCACAATATATCAAGGCGCTTCCGATTGTGGAACTTGTCGAAAAAGCTTCCCCATTCCTTCGTGAAAAAGAATTTTTCACGTCGGCACAGGATAATCGCAAGACAGACGAATATGTGACTCGTGTCACGGAAATCGCCCGGGAACGGTTGACGACGCTTGCGGAAATCGGCGACGAGCAGCGGTTCCTCTTTGTCGAACCCGTCGTCGATTCGGCACTCCTTCCATGGAAGGGGAACAGCGCCGATACGACGACCGAAGCGCTCGTTCGGGCGAAAGACATCCTTGCCGATATTCCCGATATCGACTGGACCCGGCAAAGACTCGGTGAAATCCTGCTGGCCGAAGCCGGTGAGAAGCGCGGTGATTTCTTGTGGCCACTTCGTGTCGCACTCAGCGGCGCAAAACAATCACCTCCGCCGCAAGACATTGCCTGGGTCATCGGCAAGGACGCGACGCTTTTGCGAATACGTACGTCGATTAGACTCATATCCGAATAATACGAAGATGCATCATACTCTTATCCCGATTGATTCCCTCAACCGTATCGGAAAGTTGAAGACGACCTACCGATATTCGGAAACGGCACCTGGAAGGAAAGAATCGGTCGCCGATCATTCGTGGCGGGTCGCGCTGTTGGTTTCACTGTATGCCGACATGCTTGCGACTCCTGACGAACAGTCTCGGGCTCTCCGTATGGCGCTCGTACACGATATCGCGGAAGCGGTGACCGGTGACATCGATCATGTGAAGATATCCGATGGGATCGTGACCCGGGAAGAAAAGCAGGCTGCCGAACAAAGAGCGTTCGATGAATTGAAAAAGGCATTTCCAAAAGAAACGGGTGAATCACTGGAAGTATTGTGGACCGAATATGACAAGGGAATAACTGACGTGGCCCGATTCGTGAAAGCACTCGACAAACTCGAAACGATGACGCAGTTCGTGGCAAACGGCTATACGACTTACGACCGACCGGAGTTGATCCCGAACTATGCAGACAAGGCCGTCTCCGACTTTCCTGCATTGGCACCGGTATTGAATGAAATCAAGTCCCGTCTTCGGAAGGAATATGAGACGGGCGGTATGGAATGGAAAGCGACGTACGATATATGAAAATATCGAAGAAATCACGCAAACGCGTCAACAGGCTGAAAGAACTGATCGATTTCTGGTCGATACCTCATTTTCTATTTGGGGCCGTAACCGCGCTCGGCGCGATAGTCTTC
Source organism: Candidatus Moraniibacteriota bacterium (assembly GCA_903893925.1). GTDB lineage: Bacteria > Patescibacteriota > Minisyncoccia > Moranbacterales > UBA1568 > JAAXTX01. The sequence continues at coordinate 3,404 of CAITOC010000001.1, read as the reverse complement.
CTGATTCCAGCATGGTCCGTGTTTTTCGCCACGTTTATCTTCGCCGTCGCCTGGGAGTTCTTCGAACGCTGGCAAGGGATCGTCGAGAGTATCCGTAACCGGATATCCGACGTGTGCATGCCGCTTGTCGCGTTCCCCGCGACCTTCCTTTTCGCACGATATGTCACCGTCGAACATGAACGCCAGGTCTCGCTGTTCGTCGTCATAACCATACTCTTCCTCTATACGAACTTCATGGCTTGGAAGGCACGGTTTGCCCGGGACCGCGACTTCACTGACTGAAACACCATCCGTCCGCTTATCGTCGGCCGGAATCCATGTTATAATTGACGGATGGATACCTCAAAATGGCTTTCCGGATATTTTTCTGGTCTCGCATGCGTCATTGCATTTCTTTTTGCCGTGCCCGCATACGGCGACAGCAGTATCAGTAATCTTAGCGCCGACCAACAACAGGCCATCAATGATCGGCAGGATCAACTCGACGTAATACAGGCGAAAATAAAGGCCTATCAGAAGATCGTCAGTTTGAAGAAGATCCAGGGGGCGACGCTCTCCGACCAGCTCGATGCCCTCAATGCGGAAGAGGCAAAGCTTGAGATCGAGATCCGCCAGACGCAGCAGCAGATAGCCGATCTTTCCCAGGGACTGAAGGATGTCGAATCGAACATAACGGAAAAAGAGCGGGTCATGATCCAGGAGCGGCAGATCCTCTCCGAACTCATCCGTAGTTCATCGGGAAATGCCGATGACGGTTCCGCGATCCTCCTCGCTTCGACGGGAAGTGATCTTGATTTTCTCATGAAACGGGACGATTGGATGAGTGAGACGAATGCACGAATCACCGGTATCTTGCAGGATATGGCGGCAACCAAGAAGTCATTGGAGGACCAACAGCGGGCACTTGTCCAGAAGAAGCTCGAAATCGATGCCTTGAATGCCCAACTCGGGCAAAAGAACGACCAATTGCAAACCGCGCAGACGAACAAGGCCGCTCTCCTCGTGAAGACGCAGAACGAGCAGACCAAATATTCGTCACTCGTGGATTCGTTGCAACAACAACGCGCACAGATCGCGGACGAAATCGGCGCCTTGGAAGCCGGCCTGATGGACGGTTCGTTTCCTTCGGCCAGTTCCGGATATCTGGCCTATCCGGTATCGGATCACATCATAACCCAGGGCTACGGAGTGACCAGTTTCGCGAAGACCAAGATCAATGGACGCTATCCCTACGGGACGGACAGCAACGGGAAACCACTCGGACACAATGGATTTGATTTCGGAAACAAGGTCGGGACGCCGATCTATGCGGCCGCAAACGGAAAAGTTATCGACGTCGGAAATTGTGGAAACTATGCCTATGGGAAATGGATCGCCATCGATCACGGCGATATTACGACGCTCTACGGACATCTCTCGTCCCAAAACGTGAAATCAGGGCAAAGCGTCAAAAAAGGAGACAAGATCGGACTGATGGGCAATACCGGTTTCTCAACCGCCTCCCATCTGCACTTTTCTGTTTTTTCCACCGGTACTTTCAAGGTCGTCGATTCCTCAAGCGTGAAGGGTGTTTCCATCCCGATCGGCAAGAGCGATAACCCGCTGAACTGGCTGTAGCAGTCGGCTGTTCGAAACGAACGTGCGTAAATTCCATATATGAGAAACACCGTCATTCTTGACAGAAGTTTTTTCCAAGGGAGTGCGTCGAAAAAATGCTCGACCAGTCCGGAGATGGTCGAACTCATGAAAAACCCGAAGATCGCTTCGGTCCTCTTCGACCAGTCGAGACAAGAAGCGTTTTTCAAAGTCGGCACTGGTTCCCGATTAGGTTGCTCCCTCCCCGTATTTCTTTCGTATATAGACCATCCAATTCCTGATTTTTGGCAACTCACAACCGGCTAATTCCAAGGGTGATTTCCCTCTCCGATTCGCGAACTCGGATGAGGAAAGTTTGTGAAATCTCCAGTCCAAAAGAATGAGCTTCAGCCACCTTTCGATATTGTCCTCCTTTTTGAATCCTTTCATCAGTCTCGTCTTCCGTTTCACGAGATAGTTGAATCCTTCGAGCGTGTTGTTGTATGGGCTCATCTCGGGATTGTCGAAGTGAGTCAGTAACAAATCGAAATTTCGTTTCAATACACCGACGATCCGTTTCAATTTTTCATACTCTTGATGCTCCTTGGCATAGGCCTGCATCTCGGCAAGTTTCTCAATAGCCTCCTGTTTTGTTGTGGCGAACAATACCGCTTCCACCTGTCGTTTGATTTCTTTGTCCAACTCCGTTTTCGCATGAGTGAACGGGATGATCTGTCCTGCTCTTGAATACTTGTGAAAGACACAGAGCTGGATGGGAACTTTTGGGTACCCTTCTTTCAATACTTTCAACAAACCAGGGTCACCATCGCAAAAGAAGCCCTTGATAGAGCCATTGATTTCTTCGTGTGCCTGTTTCATGAGGGTCAGATAACTGGCTTCGGATTCCTCTTCAGCTACGTGCCAAGAAACGATATCGAGCGTCGAGACATCGAGTACGATGAGCAAGATGAAGTCTTGTCCCTGAAGTTTCATCCACGTCCCGTCAAGCGCATAGTATCCGGATCGTTTCGGATGAAGCCACGCCGTCACTTCCTGGTGACTCGGGAGATCATCTGCGAGTTTTTCTATGTGTTCGATGAGTATATCTTTCGTGAAGACATCCTTGTTGAACCAACTTTGCAAAATATCGACGATCGATTGAAACGACATCGCTCGGAGATACATAAAGGCTGCTTGTTCAATCATCTCGTACTCGAACATACCGATGGCAGAGAGTGGATCATGGAAGACGTGATGGCAATCAGAACACCGGTATCGTTGCTTTGTGATATGCTTCCATCCTTGTTTCGTGAAGAGGGAAAACGTACGTGTTCCGTATCGTTCTGGTTCGATACAACCACAGTGTGGACAGTGCTTTTTTTGGGCATAGATTTCATCAAAAAACGTGGTTTTTTACTTTCTGCAACAAAAAAAGCACGAATCTGTGCTTATCTTAGCTCAAAAGAAGGATCTAGAGCAACCTAATCGGGAACCAGTGCCTATTTTTGATGCTTTTTCCGGAACCAGTCGTTGCCTGCAGGAAGAGAATGATGAGGATTTCTACGATGTCTGTATCGCTCAAGGCGACCTCCGGTCAGCATTTGTCACCTTGCATGATGACGGACAATCTGAAATCAGTTTTCCGAGAGCGGTTCCGGAGAAATTATCGTCATGGCTTGAGGTGGTCATGTATCTTCTCGAACATGGGTATAAGCCCTATGAACATAAGGCCGTTTTCTGAACAACACAGGAACACGTTTTCGAAACACAAAGAAGCAGGAATAGGAGTCCTGCTTTTCTTTTTGGCTGAATGTTACAGTATGCTTGCG